>JBDKJA010000110.1:0-12540 GCA_039796795.1 Pseudomonadota bacterium | reverse complement strand
GCACCAGAACAAATGGAGCCTCTCGCCCTCATCATTCGACAGATTCGACGTCAGTCGCTCAACCGGGCCGTTCGTATTATGGTGGGCGGCCACCCGTTCGCCGGGCAGGCCGATAGGGTTGCTTTGGTGGGTGCAGATGCCACGGCGACGGATGGACGAGATGCCGTTCTGCAGGCAGAACGAATGCTGGAGTTGATGAGTCAAGGGAACTGACGCGGTCGAAAAAATGTGAAAAAGTTCAAGGCGCCAAGGAAGGCCCTGAGTGATCTCGATGCCGAGACGGTGGCAACCGTCATCATGGCTGCAGCGGATATTGCGCTGATCATTGATCGTCGGGGTGTCATCAAAGATATCGCCATGGGTCAGGCAGGTCTCTCCGCCGACCTGGATGCCGACTGGATCGGCAAGCCCTTTGCCGAGGTGGTGACCGGCGAGAGCGAACCGAAAGTTCGCATGTTGCTCGCGGATGGCGAAGCGGCAGATTTAGCGGCCAGGCAGCTCAATCACCCAAGTCGCGACGGAACCACCGTCCCGATTAGCTACAGCTTGCGAGCACTCGGCACTGAGGGTCTGCGGATTGCGGTGGGGCGCGATCTTCGCGGTTTGGCAGAGTTGCAGCAGCGCTTGATTGAAGCCGAGCAATCCTTGGAGCGCGACTACTCGCGTCTGCGATTAGCCGAGACGCGCTATCGACTCTTGCTGCAATCGAGCACAGATCCGATTTTGATTATCGATGCGGCCACGCAGAAGGTCGTCGATCTCAATTCAGGAGCGGCCAAGTTGTTGGGTGGAACGCCGCAACGACTGGTGGGTCAGACGTTTGGTGATGCGCTAAAGCCCGCTTCACTTCGGGCTTTTCTCGACTGGCTCACGGCTCTACGCACGACGGGTCGCGCGGATGTGCTACGCGTTCGCTTCGCCTCGGATAATGGTGAGCAACGCATCGCAGGTGCCTTGTTTCGCCAAGAAAATGTTTCGCATGTCCTGCTGCGCATCACACCAGTGACAGCGCCTGTGGCAGCGCAGGTCGAGAGTCCGATGCGGCTCACCGACATCGTGCGCGCGCTGCCGGACGCGCTCGTCGTGACTGATGGCGATGGTCGTGTTTTCGGTTGCAACCGCGCTTTTCTGGATTTGGCGCAACTCGCGACCGAGGAGCAGGCCCGCAACGAATCGCTCGAGCGTTGGCTCGGTCGGCCCGGGGTCGATCTCGGTGTATTGCTCGCGAATTTGAAGCAACACGGAACGGTCCGGCTGTTTGCGACCAGCGTGCGTGGCGAGCTCGGTTCGTCGGCGGAGGTCGAGATCTCAGCCGTAGCTGTGGGTACCTCAGCCGAGCCTATCTACGGCTTCGCCATTCGTAATGTGGACCGACGCCGTGGGGCCGAAGCGCGACCGGGTCGTGAGTTACCGCGTTCGGTCGAGCAGCTCACCGAGTTGGTCGGTCGCGTCTCTCTCAAAGAGCTGGTGCGCGAGACAACGGATGTGATCGAGCGGCTGTGTATCGAAGCGGCTCTGGAGTTGACCGCCGACAACCGCGCCTCTGCGGCCGAAATGCTGGGATTGTCGCGACAGAGTCTTTACGTGAAGTTGCGGCGCTACGGGCTCGGTGATCTGGATGAGTCGGCTGTAAATACAGATTGACACTATATAGTGTCATGGCTATGTTGCAGCCATGGCACGTCCGGCAAGCAGCGTTTGGACTCTGCGGATTCCCGCGAGCTCCGCCATGCTGGAGTTGCTCAAGCCCGTTACCTGGTTTCCGCCCATGTGGGCGTTCTTGTGCGGCATCGTTGCTTCTGGCGTTTCCTCTGATGGTCGCTGGGGGTTGATCGCCGCCGGCGTCTTCCTCGCAGGCCCGTTGATCTGCGGTACGAGCCAAGCCGTCAACGATTGGTTCGATCGTCACGTCGACGCGATCAATGAGCCTCGTCGCCCCATTCCTTCGGGTCGCTTGCCCGGTTTCTGGGGGCTCTACATCGCGATCTTCTGGACCGGTGTTTCGTTATTCGTGGCTTACCAGTTGGGGCCATGGGTGTTCGCGGCGTCCTTGCTCGGTATGGCGCTCGCCTGGGCCTACAGTGCACCGCCTTTTCGGTTGAAGACCAATGGGTGGTGGGGCAACTCGGCGGTCGCACTCTGCTACGAAGGGGTACCTTGGCTGACGGCCGTCGTGGTGATGACGGGGGCTTTGCCGAGAATCGAGATCGTAGTGATCGCGCTGCTCTACAGCGTCGGTGCACACGGCATCATGACGCTCAATGATTTCAAGTCGGTACAGGGCGATCGACGTATGGGCGTCGGTTCGTTACCGGTGCGCCTCGGTGTCGATGTGGCAGCCCGAGTGGCCTGTGCCGTGATGATCGCCGCCCAAGTGGCCGTCATCGCCTTGCTGTTTCTTTGGTCGCGCCCGCTGCAGGCGGCTTTGATTGCGGCGTTACTCGTCGGCCAAGTGCTGATGATGCGACGCTTGTTGCAGCGTCCGGCCGAGCTCGACGTTTGGTACAACGCGCTCGGCGTGCCGCTCTACGTGGCTGGAATGATGGTGAGCGCCTTCGCACTCGGTGATTTGCCATGAATCCGCAGCCGCTCGGTTGGTTTGGGATATTCCGCTTAGGTTTGGTACAGGCGGCCATCGGTGCGATCGTCGTTATCACGACGTCGACGCTGAATCGCGTGCTCGTGGTCGAGTTGGCCTTACCGGCGATGATTCCCGGTGCACTCGTTGCGCTGCATTACTTCGTCCAGATCCTTCGACCGCGTTTGGGCTACAGCTCGGATATCGGTGGGCGTCGAACCCCGTGGATCATCGGCGGCATGGGTGTGCTGGGCCTTGGCGCCGTGCTCGCGTCGCTCGCCACCGCGATGATGGCGACGCAATTCTGGCCAGGTCTTGCCCTTGCTGTCGTGGCGTTTCTTATCATCGGTGGCGGAGTTGGTGCTTGCGGCACGGCATTGCTCGTACTGCTCTCAAAAAGTGTTGCCCAGACACGGTTGGCCGCAGCAGCGACCGTAACCTGGGTGATGATGATCGTCGGCTTCATTGTTACGACGATTCTCGCCGGAAAAATGTTGGAGCCGTTTTCTTTGACTCGATTGGTCGAGATGACGGCCGTGGTGGCCGCAGCAGCCTTCCTCGTCACGGTGATTGCGACACGTGGCTTAGAGTCGTCCGCAGCCCGCCAAGTAGCGGGAGCCGCCGCGCTGCGCCGTGACGAAACGGGCTTTCGTGAGGCTTTGCGAGCCGTCTGGCGTGAATCTCATTCGCGCCGCCTGACGAGTTTCGTGTTCATTTCCATGCTGGCTTACAGCGCGCAGGACCTCGTTCTTGAGCCGTTTGCCGGTGCTGTCTTTGGCTTGTCGCCCGCCGAATCGACGCGCCTGTCGGGTTTGATGAGCTCGGGAACCTTGATCGGCATGATGTTGGTCGCGCTCGTCTGCACGGTCGGCGCGAAAGCCAAAGTGGGGCGCTTGCGCCTGTGGACCATCGGTGGCTGTGTGGCTTCCGCGAGCATGTTGCTCACCCTCGCCGTATCCGGTTTCGTTGGGCCGGCTTGGCCGTTGCGGCCGACGGTGTTCTTGCTCGGACTCGCTAACGGCGCGTATGCCGTTGCCGCCATCGGCACCATGATGGGTTTGGTCGGTCGCGGGCGTGAGAGTCGCGAGGGCACTCGCATGGGATTGTGGGGCGCGGCGCAGGCGATGGCTTTTGCCGTTGGCGGTTTGGCGGCCACGGGGCTCGTCGATCTCTCGCGGTGGGCGTTCGAGTCCGTGCCGCTCGCTTACGCCGTGGTCTTTGCTGGCGAAGCCGCCTTGTTCGTTTGGGCGACGGTATTCGCCGTTCGCTTGAGTCGTGACGACACGGCAGGTCTCGTCGAGGTTGATCTACAAGAGCGTTCCGCTCTCTATGTAACCGAAGCCGGTCGGGGGTGATCCATGGATGAATTCGATGCCGTGGTGATCGGTGGTGGGCCCTCCGGTGCGACCGCAGCGGATGATTTGGCGCGCGCCGGTTGGCGAGTGTTGCTCGTCGATCGAGCGGGACGGATCAAGCCCTGCGGTGGCGCAATTCCACCGAAGCTCGTCGAGGAATTCGCGATTCCGTCGGCATGGTCGATCGGGAACCCTTTGACGAGTGGTTGCGAGAGCGAGCCGCGCGTCATGGTGCAACACGACTCGAAGCGACGTTTCGTCGAATCGAGCGCGACGAAGATGGCGATGCGATCGTCATCGTTGAGCCCAAAGCGGGTGGTGCGGACATTGCCGTGCGCGCCCGTGTGATTCTCGGTGCCGACGGCGCGAGATCGGAAGTGGCGCGGCAGTCTATCCGCGGTGCCGATGAGGTGCCTTTCGTATACGCCTATCACGAAATTCTTCGGACGCCGAAGGGTTCGATCGATCCGACTCGTTGCGACGTGTATTACGACGGTAAGTTATCGCCCGATTTTTATGCTTGGGTCTTTCCTCACGGCTCGACGATCAGCGCCGGCGCGGGTACGGCCATCAAGGGCTTTTCGATTCGGCATGCGGTCGGTGATTTGCGTCGTGTGGCCGGTCTCGGGGACGCTGAGATTGTGCGTCGTGAGGGCGCACCGATTCCCTTAAAGCCTTTGCGACGTTGGGATAACGGTCGTGACGTGCTCGTGACCGGTGATGCAGCGGGTGTCGTTGCTCCGGCCTCCGGTGAGGGGATCTATTACGCGATGGCTTGCGGGCGCATGTGCGCCAAAGCCATCGATCAATTTTTGTTAACGCGCAATGCACATGCGTTGCGCAAAGCACGCAAAGAGTTTCTGGCGGCGCACGGTCGGGTCTTTTGGGTGCTCGGGCTGTTGCAGCGATTCTGGTACACGAGCGATCGGCGCCGTGAGCAATTCGTGAAAATGTGTCGCGATCCGGATGTGCAACGGCTGACTTGGGAATCCTACATGCGCAAGGAGCTGGTACGTCGCAGTCCGATGGCGCATCTGCGAGTGTTCTTCAAAGACGTGGCACAGCTGCTCGGCTTCGCGCCGGGCTAAATTCATGTTGCCTGATTTTCTGGCCGCGGCGATCGCAAGCGGCCGCTTGTTCGAGTGGATCGTATTTCTCGTCATACTCGAGACGGCTTTCTTATTCTGGCTTTGGCGGCGTCATGGGGTCGGTCTGCCGTGGCGCGACACGATCGGCAGTTTCGTCTCGGGCGGCTGCTTGATGCTCGCCGTGCGGGCCGCGGTGCTCGACTCGCCGAGCGCAGAGATCGCTCTTTGGCTAAGCCTGTCTCTGGTCGCGCATCTTGGCGATCTGGCGCTACGCTTTCGCCGTCGTTGAGAGATCGGGAAAGCGGGGGAAGGCCAGTAACGCCAGGCATCCCGCGATCAACAAACCCGAGAGCGTGAGCATGGCTGCCGTATAGCCGCCGCGCTCGACGATCATAGCGGTGGCGAGTGGTCCGACACCGCCACTCAAAGAATAGATCCCGTAAAAGCTGCCGTAGATTCTCGAAAAGTGCAGCATCCCGAAATAGCGACTATTGAGATAAGCCAAGACGTCGACCTCGGCGCCGACGGCAAGGCCGATCATGAGCGCAGCGACGATGGCGAGCCCGTCCGGGATCTCCATGGCGAGCATCGCGAGTCCGGCGATGGGAGCCAATAAAAACGCCAGTGCAACATGGGGCGCAAAGAATCGATCCATTAACCAGCCGGTGACCAAACGTCCCGATGTGACTGCGAGGAACATCATCGATTGCGCCATTGCTGCGGCCATCGGCGATATGCCGCGACTGGTCAGTAATGGCACCAAATGCATGAGCGCACTTTGAATGGCGAAGCCGATGACGAAGAACGTTAGTAGGATGATCCAGAAGGTACGAGTTCGAACGGCAGCGCCAAGCGTCAAACCCGTCACGGGTTGCGCGGCTGTCGTCAGGGCGGCGTCGTCTAGGTCACCGTCGGGTCGTTGGCCAAGACTCGCCGGATCATCCCGTAACAACCAGCCGACGGTCGGCAGTGCGATAACACCGATGGCGACTGCGAGCAGCAGGTAGGCCGTGCGCCAGCCGTGCGCTTCGATCATGGCTTGCACGAAAAGCGGCCATATGAAGCCGCCAATCCCGACTCCCGACAAGGCGATGCCCAGGGCGAGGCCGCGGCGACGATCAAACCACAGCGTGATGACTCTGGCGAACGCCACGTGAGTCGTTCCGAGTGCAAAAACCGAGAGAAGGAAGTAGCGGAGATAGAAGCTCCAAATATCGGGTCCCTGCAATGCGAACGAGGCGAATATCGCGATTTCGCAAACGAAGCCGATGAGGATGACGCGTTTCGCACCGAATCGATCGACGATCGCACCCATCAGCGGCGACATCAGTGCGGCGGCAAAGGTCACTGCAATCAGAGCGGCAAAGGCGGCGCTTTGAGACCAACCGGTTTCTAGCCGGATAGGGCCGACGAAAATGCTGAACGTCGAGGCACCGAGTGTGGCGATACCGCAGGCGAGACCTACCGTCGCCGCGAGTACCACACGCCAACCGTAGAAAGGTGTTCGTTCGATCATGGCTCGACTGTAACGCGCTGTTAGACTCATGCCTACCGTCATCCATCGAACGAGAGCTGAGGGACCCGCGATGATTTACCTCGTCTACCGCATGCGCCTGACCCCGCGCGCCCAACAAGACATGTCGGGTTTCTGGCGCTGGCTAGAGCAGCGCGAAAGTTGGTTCTATCGGGATTTGCCGATGGTGCGGGGCGTACGGTGGTTCATCACCGTCATCGGCGAGGTTTACACGCTCGAGTGTTGGGCGGCGTTCGAATCGGAGGCCGATTACGGTCGCTATCGAGCGGGGCTTGCGACACTCAAGAAAGACGGCGACTGGGAGCGAACTCGGGTGAGCCAAGGCGAGTGGTGGGAGTTCATCGACTCACGACTCGTAGCTGATGTGCCATGTTCCGTCGGTTTCGGTCAATTCGGTGCGGGCAGTTCGAGCCATTCACCCGCGGCACCGACGACGACCTGAACCGGACGCGCGTCGTTCATTCCGTCGACATCGAAGCTGACCATAGCGATTCCGGGCGGTAGTTCGCCTTCGCGCCTCGGACGGGGCTGCGAAGCAGGTGGATGCTCGTCAATCTCGATCAGGTGAAATTTCGGAAGTTTGACGATGCCCAGCGGTACGCGCGCGTCGTCGCCGAGTGCAAATTCGTCATTGATGATGCGAACGTTGACGGGTGCGGGCGGCAGGGTTCGTGTGGCCATCGCTCCGCTGTAAAACTCGAGCATCGTCGTCATATCGGGGCCGCCGAGAATGGCAATGAACGGTTCATCCACGCGCCTATCGGCGGGTCGTAGATCAAATAATGCTTTGTGGGTCGGTAGGGATGTGAAGTAAATCAACTCGCCCGCTGGACCAATGACTTGCATCGCATGCAAGTCAGGGTCGAATGGTAGCGGCCGAGGCGGGATGATCACTCGGAACGCGCTCCCTTCGAAATCTTTGGCCAGTTCGTATGGGTTCTGGCACAGCACTTCCATCGCATTCCAGCCGTGACCGAGTAGTGGCATCCCCGAGAGGGGTTCCTGCTCGACGAATCGTACGAAGCAACCCGGTCCTCTCGATGCCGGCACTTGCATTTCGACATAACGGCGACCGGCCATTTTGGGCGCGCCCCAATGCAATGCCGTCGACGGCGTGATGGCGCCCTCGGCGCGAACGACATAGCCGAGTTGTGAGGCGTAGCTCGCAGCGGTCGCAGCGGGATCCGCAGAGGTGATCGTGAAGCCCGCGAGTTGCTGCAATCCGCTGCTCACGAGCGCGATCTCGTTTTTCTCGTTTTGCGTGCACCAAAGAAAAACCAGCGTATGCCTGTCGTCAGACGGCCCGTCTTGTCTGAATTGACCGCGTGCGCTTCGCGGATCGCTTCGTGCCAACGCTGCTCGCCCAAGGCGTTCCAGGAGGGCACCACCGCTTGTAGATAATCTTTGGCGGCAAAACCAGCGTCGGCGGTGAGGGTTTGTAGCTTTGAGGCGCGGAAGGATTGGTAGAAGGGCTCGTTGTTGTAGTGCCCGTCCCAGTCGAGATAGAAGGAGTCCCAGGCGGAGAGCTGGTCAGCTGGCGGCAACTCCATGTGCAGCATGAGTCCGCCGGGACGCAGTACTCGATAAGCTTCTTTCAGGATTTGAGGAATGTCCTTCTTCGGAATCTCATGCAAAAACATTGATGAGAAGACGATATCGAAGGATTCGTCAGGGAACTGCAATTCGACGGCATTCATCTGCCTGAAGTCGATCGCGGCTCCGATCGATCGGGCTCGTGCGTGCGCGAAGCGTAAGCAGGGTGCTGCAACGTCGATGCCGCAAACTTGGGCATCGGGATAGGTTTCTTTCCACGGTAGGGTGTTATGGCCGACGGTACAGCCGAGATCGAGTACTCGTCGCACCTTCAGCTCAGGCATCGTTGCCGAGACGTAACGTGAGATCGATCGGCCGATGTCACCGAGATCCGGCCCGAACAAACCGAAAGTCGAGATTCGTAATCTTCGATCGTAGACGAGCCCCATGGTGGCATCGTCCGCTTCGTACTCGGTGTGATAGCTACCCGGCATCAGGTGAATGTCGATCGCCGACACCGATCGCGGCGTCTTGAGCTTGGCATCCAAGGTCAAACTACCGGGGCCCTTCGCCTTCGCGAGGCTCTGTATCCGTTCGCGGATCTTGGCCGACGAGCGCTCGATGCAAGGTTGTACGGTTTGATAGAGAAGGTCCTGCGACGTCGTTCGTAGTGCCGAGTAAAACTGGAATGAGCTGCGCTCTCGCATGGCAGCGTGTATCTCACGCGAAGAGGGTTTGTCGCCAAGCTGGGGCTCGACGTTATGCCGGTAGTCTTGCTTGAGCCAATCGGCGCCTTGATCGAGTACGCAGCGACGCAGATCGCGAACGAAGGCGGCGCGCGCTCTATCCTCAAAACGAGTCTCGAGCGGCAGGTCTATAAGGGGCACGGGTATCTGCTGTCTCACACGCTTAATGTAGCAATCACGCCACCGCGTCGGCCAACCCAAATCGAAAACAGAATCGACCGGTGAGCGGGCGAAAACGGCAGCGGAGACCCCACGTCGGGTGTGCCAATAGGGGAGACAGGAATGATCGTTTTCAAGAAGGGAATGACCTCGTTGGTCGCGGGTCTCGCGATCGCGAGTGCAGCAGGGACTGCGACGGCGGCACCTGAACCGCAAGAATCCCAAGCGTCGGGCAGTCTGCTCGATGAGATCGTCGTCACGGCGCAACGTCGCGAAGAGCGCGTGCAAGACGTGCCGATCGCCATCTCTGCGTTCTCTGCCGATCAGCTCGAGAAGCTGAACGTCACCGAGACTCTCGATATGGTCAAGTTGATCCCGAACTTGCTCGGCTTCAACAACACCGGCCTCGGTACCGCTAACGGTTACTACTTGCGCGGCATCGGTAACACCGAGTCGATCGCGACTTTTGATCCGCCGGTAGGAACTTACGTCGATGACGTATTCCTTAGCCGTCAGAATGCCAACAATCTTGGCCTGTTCGATGTCGAGCGCATCGAAGTGTTGCGCGGTCCGCAGGGCACGCTGTTCGGTCGCAACACCACCGGTGGCGCCATGAACGTCATCCTGCGCGCTCCGGGCGAGGAGATGGGCGGCTATGTGGAAGCAGGCTTTGGTGAATACAACCAGCGCAGCTTCCGCGGCACGATCGACCTGCCGGTGTCCGACACCGTTCTGACCAAGCTGTCGGTCTACTCGATCAAGGACGATGGTTACGTCTCGAATCCGATCACGGGTGAGGACAATATCAACGCCACCGACACCATGGGCGTGCGCGGTTCTATGCGCGTGCTTGTCTCTGATGCGGTGACGTGGGATCTCGCAGCCCAGTACTCGCAAGACAAGGGGCTCAACATCCTCAACTTCGCCCGCGGTTCGGGCTCGGCCTACCGTGGTGGCGCGGTCGCCAACGGTCTCGTGTCGATTCCGGCGGGTGGCCCGCAGGTGGCTTTGGTGCCGCAGCGAGCGGGTCTCCCGGCGACGTCGTCAGGTGCGCAGAGCGTCGAAGCGCGTTGCCTTGGCACCGTCACTAGCGACCGCTTTACCTGCACGGGTTTGCGTCAGACGGGCACGCCGCTCGCGAATCTGATCACGGGTGACAAGCGCTTCTACAACCTCGGTAACGATGTTGAGAGCACGATGATCACCTCGAACATCAAGTGGCAGTCGTCGGTGGGTGAGTTCAGCTTCATCACCGGTTACGTCGACATGTCGCAGAAGTTCGCGATCGACTTCTTTAACGGCACGGGCGTGAAGACCGCGGCCGGTGGCACGCAGCCGACCAACCCGGTGGGTGGCTTTGTCATTGCCAACGACGGTGAGCACAGCCAGTTCAGCCAGGAAATCAAGCTGACGGGTGAGATCGGCGAGGGCACTCGCTACGTCGCCGGTATGTACTTCTTCGACGAGAAGAACGTCACCGACTTCGCGGATCTCTTCAGCCTTTCGCCGACGCTGACGTTGGTTCTTGAGGATCGCATCCTCAACAACCGTGCTGATGCCATGGCGATCTACACGCAGTGGGACTTCACGCCGTTCGAGAAGGCAACCCTCACCTTGGGCGGTCGTTACACCGACGAGACCAAGAAGGTGGCCTTCACGGCCAATGCGGCCCCGGGTATTGCTGCCGCTCCAACGGCTGCAACGCGCGTCAACACGGCGAACTTGATCGCTGCCGGTATTCCCTTGGAGCTGAACACGGCGCTCTTCACGCCGCGTATCGCCTTCAAGTACGACGTGAGCGACGACATGAACGTGTTCGCTTCGGCAACTCGCGGCTTCAAGTCGGGTGGTTGGAACGCTCGCGGTACGGCGCCGGTTGCGAATCAGCCGTTTGCTCCTGAGACGGTGTGGTCCTACGAGTTCGGTCTGCGATCCGAGTGGCTTGATCGCACGCTGCGCTTGAACCTGACGGGATTCGTCCTGGACGTCGAAGATCTGCAGACGCCGGCCGGTTTCGTGGCTCCGAGCGGTGCCATCTCCTTCATCACCCGCAATTTTGCGGGTATGAAGAACAGTGGTGTCGAAGCGGAGCTCATCTACGCACCGACCGAAAATCTGAACTTGTTCCTCTTTGCGGGTTCGCAAGATGCCAAGTATCAGGATGTGTCGCCGTCAATCCTGACGCAACAGGTCTCGTGTAAGGCTGCTATCGCGGGCACCGGTGGCCGTGCAGGTGACTGCAACAACGGCATCATCAATCCCTCGGGAGAGATTCCGGAGCCTGTTCGTGCACCGGATACGCTGGCCTTGGGTGCAAGCTACAGCCTCAACATCGGCGAGAACCTGCGTCTGACGCCGAATGTGTTGTGGGCCTTCACTGGCGATAACAACGTCGCTACGAATGGCGCGCCCGCGGGTCTCGTCGAGGCCTACGACACGCTCGATGCGGGTATCACCCTCGAGAATGCGTCGGGTGGCTGGCGCATCCAGGCGAACTGCCGCAACTGCACTGACGAAGTGCAGGTCGTGTCGGTGTTGTCAGATCTCGCCTACATCCAGGCTCCGCGCAGCTGGAACGTGACCTTCAAGTACGACTTCGGCGCTCGCCGTCGCTGATCGTTACTTCGATCTGATCGATCGACGAAACCGGGGTGGCCTAGCCACCCCGGTTTTTTTATGCGCGTTACTTCGTCGCTCGCGCCGCAACCGCTTCAATTTCGATTCGTGCCTCGGGTACCGCGAGTGCCTTGACGTACACGAGCGTGCCTGCCTGCTTTCCGTTCGGATTGTATTTGCGGCCAGCTCGGATCACGGCTGGCAGATCGGCGGCATCGGTCAGATAGACAGTGGTTTTGACGAGATCCTGCATCGTCATCCCCGCATCCGCGAGGGATTTGGCGATTCGCTCGTAGACGATCTCCGCCTGTGCATCTCCGTCAGCGGGTGTTTTGCCGTCGGCACCCGTGGCGGTCTGACCGCTGATGTACAAAATTCTCGACCCCGGCAGGATCTCGACCGTCCGGTGTGTATAGCCGCCGCTCGGATTGCGGATGAGGTTGGTAGACGTCGCGTTTGAATCGGGCGACTGCGCAAGTCCTGCGGTGCTCACGACCAGGCAGGCGACCGTGCAGATATGGCTCAACGAAATCCCGTGCATTTCGATTCTCCGTGTTGTCGTCCTTTGTTAGCATCGCACGCATGAACGAAATTTTTCTATTTTTAGGTGGGATCATCGCGCTTGTTCTCGGTGCCGAGTCGCTGGTCCGCGGTGCTTCCAAGCTGTCGCTGTCGTTTGGCATCTCGCCGTTGGTGGTGGGCTTGACCGTTGTCGCTTTCGGCACCAGCGCCCCGGAAACAACGGTGTCGGTCTCGGCGGTGCTATCTGGGCAAACGGATATCGCGGTCGGCAACGTCGTCGGCAGCAACATCTTCAACGTCTTGTTCATTCTTGGCATCGCTGCGCTGATTATTCCCTTGCGAGTCGATGCGCAGATCATCCGACAGGAAGTGCCGATGATGATTGCCGCATCGGCGCTGTTGTTATTGT
>JBDKJA010000109.1:0-5319 GCA_039796795.1 Pseudomonadota bacterium | reverse complement strand
CGTTCCTCTTCCAGGCGCTTCACGATCACACGGTCATGAAGCGGACGAATTTTCATGTTTCGCTCCTTAAGCTAACGAAAGGTTGACGTTGGAAACCGGGAGAGTGTTAGCACTCTCCCCGAGTGGCTGCTAATGATAGTGGCGGACTGTTTCTTTTCAAGGGCATCGCCCGGTATGCTGGTCGGCCAGCGGACCGATGATTTCAACTAACATCATGAAATTTCTGAAAAATATTCTCCCGAAAAATCTCATGGCCGCGCTCTGGGCTGGGTTGACGATCGCACTGTCGCCCCCGATCGCACAGGCCCAACTCGGTGATTCGGAGTTCCTGCCCCCCAAGGAGGCCTTTCAGGTCACCGCCACCGCCGAGGGGGCGGACAAGATCCGAGTCGATTTCCTGATCGCCCCGGCGTACTACCTCTACCGCCATCGGTTCAACTTTGCGATCGATGCCGAGGCATCGAACCCCGGTGCCGCACTCGGCAACCCAGCCATTCCCGAAGGCGAGTGGAAAGAAGATGAGTTCTTCGGTCGCCAACAGGTCTATTACTCCGCGGTCAGCATCACCGTGCCGGTCTCGCGCGCGCCGGGTGAGGCGTTGACCTTGCCGCTCGTCATCGGTCTGCAGGGTTGTGCCGATGCGGGGCTGTGCTACCCACCCGAGAAGCGACGCTTGAGCGTCACCCTGCCCGCCACCGATCAGGCGGCAAGCTTGCCCACCGACTCGGGCGGCTTCGTCTCCGAACAAGATCGATTGGCGGCCTTGATCAAAGATGGCTCGCTACCGCTCGTGCTCGCGACCTTCTTCGGTCTCGGCCTCTTGCTGGCGTTCACGCCCTGCGTGCTGCCGATGGTGCCGATCCTCTCGGGCATCATTGCCGGTCAAGGCAATGTCACGACCGGTCGCGCATTCAGCCTTTCTTTGAGCTACGTACTTGGCATGGCCACGGTGAACACGCTCGCGGGTATTGCAGCGGCGTCGGCCGGCGCACAGGTGCAAGCGCTCTTTCAGCAGCCTTGGATCATCACTCTGTTCGCACTGCTCTTCGTGGTGCTGGCAGCCTCCATGTTCGGTCTTTTCACGCTGCAACTACCTGCAGCTCTACAAACGCGCCTGGCCGATGTCAGCAACCAGCAGCGCGCCGGCACCTATGGCGGCGTCGCCGTCATGGGCGCGCTCTCAGCATTGATCGTCACAGCCTGCGTAGCGCCACCCTTGTTTGCGGCTCTTGCCGTCATCGCACAAACCGGCGATGTGCTGCGCGGCGGCACTGCCCTGTTCGTGATGTCGCTCGGCATGGGCGCGCCGCTACTGATCATTGGCACTTCGGCCGGGCGCTTGCTGCCTAAAGCCGGCGCCTGGATGGACACCGTCAAAAAACTCTTTGGTGTGCTAATGCTCGCCGTGGCCGCGTGGATGCTGGCGCGCATCGTCCCAGAGCCTTATGCGTTGTTGTTGTGGTCGATTCCCGCGATCGCGACGGCCATCGTGCTCTGGATCGACATCCAACCCCAGACTTGGCGTGGCTGGTTGGGTCGTGGCGTGGGTGTCGTCATCGGACTCTACGGCTTGGTCTTGCTGGCAGGACTGGCTCTCGGCGGCCGTGATCCTCTCGCCCCCATTCCGCAATGGAGCGAGCCGCAAAGCACTCTCGAGTTCAAAAAGATCAAAACCGTCGCGGATTTAGATCGTGAGATCGCCGCCGCCAGCGCCGCCGGCAAACCGGTGATGCTCGACTTTTATGCCGACTGGTGTGTCTCCTGCAAAGAAATGGAGCGCTACACATTCACTGACGCAACGGTTCAACAAGCGCTGGCGGGTACCGTCCTGCTCAAAGCCGACGTCACCGCCAACGACGAAGCAGACCAAGCTTTGTTGCAACGCTTCGGCATCTTCGGTCCGCCGACCATCGCTTTTTGGAATAACAAAGGCGTCGAACTCAATCGCTTTCGCGTGGTCGGTTTCATGAAGGCCGACGAATTCGCCAACGTCGCCCGTCTTGCCCAAGCACCCGGAGCCGCGCCATGAAAAAGTCACTGGTCATCACGCTCGCCGTCGCCCTGATCGCCGGGGTGATCGCCTTTGTTGCAATTCGAAGCTTTCTCGAACCCAAGGCGCCGCCCCAAGCGGAGATCGCCCCGCTGCCCGGCGCTCCCGCCACGGCGCGCGGCGCCGGAGACAATCCCAGCATCGCGCGCCAAATCCCGGAAAAGCTCCCGGACTTCACACTGGCGACGCTGGAGGGGCCTCCGAAGGCCATCTCATCTTTCACCCAACCCTCGCTGGTGGTGAACTTCTGGGCCACCTGGTGCGCCCCCTGCCGCCGTGAAATCCCGCTACTGCGACAAATCCGTGCCGAACGTGGCGATAAAGGCGTCGAAGTTGTGGGAGTTGCCGTCGATTTTCGCGAAGATGTCGTCAAATACGCTGCAGAAATCGGCCTCGACTACCCGCTCCTGATCGGCGAAGAGGATGGCATGGCCGCCGCAGACTCCTTTGGCGTTGACCCCGTGTTCCCTTTCACGGCCTTCGTGGATCAAGAACGCCGAATCATCGCCTTGAAAATTGGCGAACTTCACGCCGATGAAGCCGCGTTCATCCTCGATCATGTCGACAAAGTGAATTCGGGCAGCCTCGAACCCAATGCGGCTCGGCAGCTGATCCGCGACGAGATTCGCCGCCTTGACGCGCTGCGCCCGAAGGAAAAGGCGTAAAGCACCTCGATAGCCGGCGACCGCCGCTCCGGGAGCGTCTTTTATCCCGATTTTGCCGCGAATAGGGTACATTTCGCGTCCATTTTCGGGATCTTGAGATCCGATCGGGGGGCGTATGGATATTCGCAAGGTCAAGAAACTGATCGAACTGCTCGAAGAGTCGGGCATCGCCGAGATCGAGATCAAGGAGGGGGAAGAGTCGGTGCGCATCAGCCGTCAACCGACGGGCGCCGTTGCCAGCCACTTCCCCGTCTACGCACCGCCGGTCGCACCGCCCGCCATCGTGGCCGCCGCTGCACCGGCAGCCGAGAGCGCCGCCGCGCCAGCGGCCAAGTCGAACGACTACACCGTTCAGGCGCCCATGGTCGGCACTTTCTACTCCGCACCCGCACCGGGAGCGAAGCCGTTCGTGCAAATCGGCGATGAGGTCAAAGTAGGTCAGGTTCTCTGCATCATCGAAGCAATGAAAATGATGAACCAGATCGAAAGCGATCGCGCCGGAAAGATCACCTCGGTACTCGTGCAGAACGGCGACCCGGTCGAATTCGGCCAAGCGCTGTTCTCGATCCAGTGAATCGGGCATCGGCATGATCGACAAGGTCATCATCGCCAATCGCGGCGAGATTGCGCTGCGCGTGCTGCGCGCCTGCCGAGAACTCGGCATCAAGACGGTGGCCGTGCATTCGACGGCCGACGCCAACCTCAAGCATGTGCTGCTTGCGGACGAATCGGTGTGCATCGGGCCACCGCAATCGGCGAAAAGCTACCTCAACATGCCGGCGATCATCGCAGCAGCCGAACTCACCGATGCTGCCGCAATCCACCCGGGCTACGGCTTTCTCTCCGAGAATGCCGACTTCGCCGAACGGGTCGAGAAGAGCGGTTTCACGTTCATCGGCCCGAAAGCCGAAACGATACGCATGATGGGCGACAAAGTGTCGGCCATCAAAGTCATGAAACAGCATGGCGTGCCCTGCGTGCCCGGTTCGGGCGAGCCGCTCGGACTCGATAACGACGAGAATCTGCGCATCGCCAAAGACATCGGTTATCCGGTGATCATCAAAGCCTCTGGCGGTGGCGGCGGTCGCGGTATGCGCGTCGTACACAATCCTGCCGCACTCATTCACTCGATCGGTGTGACACGTTCGGAAGCGCTCGCCGCTTTTGGCAACGATCAGGTCTACATGGAGAAGTTCCTCGAGAAGCCGCGGCACATCGAGTTTCAGGTGCTCGCGGATCATCATGGCAACGTCATCCACTTGGGTGAGCGCGACTGTTCGATGCAGCGACGTCACCAAAAAGTCATCGAAGAAGCACCCGCACCGGGCATCACAGCCGCGCAGCGCGCCAAGATGGGCGAGCGTGTTGTCGAAGCCTGTCGCGCAGTTGGCTATCGCAGCGCTGGCACCCTCGAGTTTCTCTATCAGGATGGCGAGTTCTATTTCATCGAAATGAACACGCGCATTCAGGTCGAGCATCCGGTCACGGAAATCATCAGCGGCATCGATCTTGTGAAAGCCCAGCTGCGGATTGCCTCGGGAGAACCGCTGGCCTGGAAGCAGGACGATATCGTGCTGCGCGGCCATGCGATCGAATGTCGCATCAACGCCGAAGATGCGAAGACGTTCATGCCCTCACCCGGCCCCGTTCGTCTTTGGCATGCGCCGGGCGGACCCGGCATTCGTGTCGATAGTCACATGTACTCGGGCTACAGCGTTCCGCCGCACTACGACTCCCTGATCGCCAAATTGATCTCGTACGGCGAAGACCGTGACGTCGCCATCGCTCGCATGCGCAACGCGCTCGCAGAGATGGTGGTCGAGGGCATCAAGACTAACGCGGCGCTGCACCAGGAAATTCTCGCGCACGCGGCGTTCGCGCAAGGTGGTCTCGATATCCATTATCTCGAGCGTCGGCTCGGCCTCAAATAATTCGCGCGTGCCCCAGCTTGCGATCACGCTCGATCTCGACGGGCTCGACGCCGAGCTCATCGAGCAAATCTGCTTCGACTCGGGAGCCGTCTCAGTCGTCCTGACCGATCAGCGTGACGATGCCATTCTCGAGCCTGCACCCGGCGAAATTCGCCTGTGGCCGGCCACGCGTTTGCAGGCGATTTTTATGGGGTCTGCCGATGATGAGGCCGCGGTCGACACGCTGTGCGAACAACTCTGCCAGTCGGGCAACATCAATCGACATCGACTGACGATCAAGCCGATAGAAGACAAAGCGTGGGAGCGCGAATGGTTGCGCGACTTCCATCCACTGCAATTCGGTCAGCATCTTTGGATCTGTCCGACACACGCCACCGTCGAGACAGAGGGCGCCATCGTAGTCACCCTCGACCCGGGTCTCGCTTTTGGCACGGGCACTCATCCGACCACACGCTTGTGCTTAGAATTTCTCGACTCGCTGTATTCGAGCACATCGCATCAGAACAAAGCGCTGCTTACCGAAGACGAGTGCCTGGTCGATTACGGTTGTGGCTCGGGCATTCTCGCCATCGCCGCACTACGCCTCGGTGCACGCTGCGCCTATGCACACGACATCGACCCGCAAGCACTGATCGCGAGTCGGGATAACGCCGAACTGAATGCCGTCGGTGAC
>JBDKJA010000108.1:0-5505 GCA_039796795.1 Pseudomonadota bacterium | reverse complement strand
CCGAGTGGGACTGGACGACCCGAGAAGTTTTCGTTGGCGCTGGTCTTCAATGTGGTCAGCGACTTCAGTTCCGCTATCGTCGCGCCAAGTGAGAACTGACCCACTGAAGGCAGGGCGTTCGGCTCTGCCGTGACGATCACGCTGGCCTCGCGTACGTCAGCACCATCGAAATAGCGTGGTGCTGCCACCGTGATGCCGCGCGAGCTAACGGCGCGAAACTCCAGGTTCGTGCCGTTGATTGAACCGGGAACGATGGCGATACCACCACCTAGGGCCGGTTTGATTCCTTTGACGAAGGCGGCTCCGATCGCCGTGCTCGTGCCGAAGTAGGGTGCCAGCGCGCTGTCTGGAAGCTTGACGACGTACTTGCGTAACTCGTTAGCATCACCCGAGCTCGTCGGTGTCTCGACGAAAACACCGCGAGCGATAGCCTCGCCTTGCTCGAGTATCGCTCGAACGAAGTCTGTCGTCGGCACGGCGATCGCAGCTCGGTAGCTAGCGTTCAAGCGCGGATCACTGCGCAAGATATCGAGGATCGCGGCGAGATCGGTGTCGAACGTCGACGATGCAAAGTTCAAACTGCGTGCGGCGAGAACGTTAGCAACCTCTGCTGGAATCGATAGTCCGTTGGAGATATCCGCATCGTTGTCGAGTGCAAACAGAAACTGACCGCGACGCAGCGTCGCGTTTGAGAGCACGCCACCCTCCATTCCACCTGGCAACTCGCGCAAGGTGAGGCTCGGTGCTGCTGTTGCCTGGCCTATCGTGATGCCACCGACGGCGAAACGAATGCTGTCGCAAGCGCTAGGGCAGCGATAGGTGTATCCGCCGCTGCTGCTGGTCGTGCCGTTGATTGAACCAGAGACGTAACTCAGTCCACTGATGGCAACATCGACCCAGTTACCGTTCTGAACGGGCGCTTCGCTGCTCGGTGGATTCGAAGAGCCACCACCTGTACTCGATCCACCGCCTCCGCCGCCACACGCGGTCAGCAGGGTAGCGATCAACAACGCGGTGATACGAGGCGAGCTAAACGAGGCTCTGCGTTGCACGTGAATGCGCTCCGCTAGCGCTTCGAGCTGTCGAAGGGTTCGCAAATCAGCGGACGAATCGTCATCGTCGTTGCCTGCACATCCGTCAGCGTTCCAACGACGAGATCCTCATCGAGTGTGAGTATCGAGGTCGCCGTGACCCACCGGCGACGATCATTGCGCGCGATCGTGCTGACGAACTTTTCGGTTCCCGCGGATTGTCCGGTGTAGAGCAAATTGCCGCGCAAGCGCAAACGAAACGGCTCATCGGAGGTTTTTGCTTCCAACGTTTGATTGTCGATCGTCATGAGCCGATCGGCCGAGCAGACGAGCTCTGGAATGGCCCGCGTTCGTGCATCGGGAGTTTTCATCGGTTGCGCTGAGTTCGCGGTCTTGGTCGGTGGCGGGTCGGACGCTAAGGCAACTTCCGATACCCCAAGCACGATGAACCCTGCGATCAACCAGCGCCCGAAGCCTGTCATGGCGAAACCTCCAAAACGGAATATTCGCACTATACTCCAGCGTATAGCCGCTACGCGCCCGCTCAAGTTTTGAGCTCAGACAGCGACTGGTAACGCGATGCTCAGTCCGGTTGGTCTACCTCCCCAAGCTCCTGTTCCACCGGATCACGATCTGGTGCCCGCGCTTGATCGTGCGATCGTGTTGCCGAGCGCCGGTGCTGGTTCTGGAACTTGGCAGGCCGGATCGCTGTTGTCGGCATCGGTTCGTCATCAAAACGACGAGATGATTCTGAAGGTCGGCGATCGTTTTTTCTCGACACGACCGATACCGGGCGTGACGGAGAACTCGCAGCTGTCTTTGCAGGTGTCACGAGACCCAACCGGTTCGATGATGCTGGTGCCGATGCTGCCGCTGGCTGGGCGTTCGATGGCGCGGATCGGTGGGGCGCCGCCGGTTGTACGCGACATGACGGTAGCGCTCGCCGGCGGAAGTGAGGCTTCTCCGGTGGATGGCGTTTCGACCATGACGACGGTGCGTCAGACGCCGCCAACGGCCATCGGCGTGCAATCTTTGGCTGCCAAGCTCGAACCACCGCGCGCGCTCGCGGATTGGCTGTTGCGACTATCGCCCTTGCATCCGGCGCGTCAGGCAGAGGCACCCTCATCGGCTGCTGTCGGTCTTGTGCCTGAAAGCACTGCTTTTGGAATGTCGCGAGGCGTCAGTGGTTGGATTCAAGCATTGACCATCTCACTCAGTAACTCGGGTCTCTTTTACGAATCGAAGCTCAAAGATAAGCGCAGTGTCCCGGGCGCCGATATCAAGCGGCAGTTGCTCGATTCGATCTACCGTCAACCAGTCGGTCAGTCTATTCAGGACGCGTGGGCGGCACTCGATGAGCTTGTCGGCTTTCAGAGTGCCGCGAATGTGGCGCATCAAGCAGGCGGATGCTGTTACTCGTTCGTGTTGCCGGCGCCAGATGGGCTTGGGGCATGGTGGGTTGTTTTCCAGCAAGATCCCCGTCGTGTGCGTGACGATGAAGGTCGGGGCGCGCAACGTGACGATCAGGATCCACCGTGGCGTATTCGTCTCTCCGGCATCGAATTGCCCGAAGGGAATATCGATATTCGCTTGGAGCAAGTCGGTACAAGTGGCGTCTCGGTCACTTTGCTGACACCGCGAGCGGATCGCGCGACGCATTGGGAGTCGGCGAGGCAGGAGTTGTCTCGTCGCTTCGAAGAGGCGGGGCTTGAGCTTGCCCGCTGGGCCGTGCTCGATCCGCGAGGCGAGAAAGCGCCGCCGTCGGCCGTGCCAGGGCAACTACGCACGGTGCGGGTTTGAGTCCGCCAGTCGATAAGGCCATTGCGCTCGAATACGGCGAGAATCCCGTGCCGCTGATAGTGGCGAGTGGCGATGATGAGTTGGCTCGCTCGATCGTCGCCGAGGCGGAGCGACAGGGCGTTCCGGTCATGCGCGATCCCGCTCTGGCAGCGAGACTGGCTGAGCTACCCGTGGGTACGACGATTCCGCGGGACGTTTATCTCGCCGTCGCGGTGGTGTTGTCCTGGGTTTATTGGATGCAGGGCAAGGAGCCCGATCAGGCGAGTTCGGCGCGTCGCAACGACGTGTAATCTCGACTGCGACCGCGTGGGTCGTACAAGCTGACGTCTTCGTCTGGCTGTCGCAACAAAGAAATGATACGACGCTGCGCTGTGACGACGCGGCTGAAGACTTGATGATTTCGCGTTTGCAGTGTTTTGCAGCGCTCGATTTGCTCGCGCACGTGTTGCGCGCGTTCGGGATTGCTACGTGTTTGATCGACGGCGCTGAGACTCTTACTCAGGCGCTCTAGCGTCTCGATTTCGCGATCTTTTTCAGCGTGGAGCTCCTCGAGCTCCTTCACACCCTCACCGATCAGCCCGTTACGGCTGCGCAAGACTGCATGTTCCTTTTCGAGGAGATGACAGATTTTCTTGCAGAGTGACTCGAGGTCACCGAGATTGTCGGCAGGGGTGTGGTTTGGGGTCATGAACGTCCTAACTCGCCGAGCTCGTTCTCAAGTTCCATGAACTTGCGGGCGAGTCGCTCCTCATCAATGGGGAAACGACCTTCGAGTATCTCTTTGCGGATCCGGTCGACCTTCTTTTGGTCAAAGGCTTCATCACCGGCGACTTGTCGCACCGCCTGCGCCATTTCCTTCGCAGCAGCCGAAACCTTGACCGGCAATACCGCGACATCGGCTGTGCGCTGAGTCGTCTGCTGTTGAACGGCAGAATTCTGTTGCTGGCGGGCGGCGAGTGCGTCGGCCTTCGCTTCGCGAGCAACGGAGAGGGCATTCGGTTGGATTTTGTCGATGGTCATGTTGGTTCACCCACTTCTATGTCGGTCTAGTCGACCGTCGAGGTGGGAACTTTAGTGCTTGCGATCGCGCTTGTGCCAGCCGATCGCTGACTACCCAGTCGGACCGACCCGTCCGATTGCACACGGCCATGGAGTTTTCGTCCGCTCTGCGGATTCTCTAGTTCGATCCAATCGCCTGCCTTGCCGTTCTGCAGGGCGATCAGCTTGGAATTCACTCGACCGCCGGCGAACTCCGACCATGCCGTCACCGTCGCACTGCGTTTGACGAGAGTATGGGCGCGGGCATCTGGGCGACCGACCGGTTCACCCTGGCGCAGTGGGCGGGTCAAAGTCAGGCCGATAAGGGCCGTGGGGTCCGAGAGCGTCGCCGACAGCGGGCGTCCATGGCGCTCGACCACAGACACGGTTAGGTCTTGTTCGCCTATAACATGGCCGTAGGGCATGTCCTTTGCGGCAACCACGATGGCTGCGTCCGACGGTCGCGCGGCAACGGATTGCCGCTGCGCGCCGTCGAGATTCGGAAGGTTGATGGCGACGAAGCGTTTCGGCATTGAGGGTGCCGTCGCACAAGTGACTTGCACGGTGGTGCGAGCTTCGTACGGGAATGACCACTGCCAGCCGGCTTCGCATTCACCGAGCGACAGTCGCGGATCGACTGAGTGAGCGCGAACACTACCTTCCGGCAGCGAAAGCGACTGCTCGACAAAAGCCTCGGCCGCTGAAGCGAGCGATTCGCCGCGAGCGAGGGCAGGGGCGAGTGCCAGACACGCCGCGAACGCGAGTAGCGTTTTTGACATGTCTTGCACCCGGTGCCCGTGAAACCTTAACCCTGACGCAGCAGGTTGAGAACGTACTGCTGCGACTGGTTCGCCTGAGCGAGCATCGCCGTACCGGCCTGCGCCAAAACCTGTGCTTTGGCGAGGTTGGCCGACTCCTTGGCGTAATCCGTATCGAGGACTCGAGACTTCGCTTCCTCGGTGTTTTCTACCAAATTCATCAAATTGTTGATGGTGTACTCGATGCGACTCATCGTCGCGCCCATGCGAGCACGAGATTCGTTGACGACTTTGGCAGCTTGGTCGACGTAGTCGAGAGCATTGATAGCGCTTTCGGGATCGGTGATTGTGACGTTGTTCACCGACTGACGAATGAAAGCGCGATCCGTTGCATACTGACCGAATTTGATCGTCAGGATTTGGTTTCTCGGAGATGCGAGTGGACCGTCATCCTGAACGTTGAACATGTCATATTCAGGATCAAAGCCCGCCGCTTTGAGCACGAACTGGTAGTCTGAATCGGCTTTGAGCTTATTGACTAGATCCGTGACATCCGTCACGTTATCCGCGGTCAGAACTCGGTCTCCAATTTGTACTTCGAAGCTATTACCCTCGTTTTTTGGGGTCGTTGCGCGATGGAATTGTAAGTTGCTTAGATCGAAAACTTGTGGATAGTAAGGCGGATTGGCGCCGCTAACCAAGCCGCCCGAACCGGTTACTTCCGCGGTAATCGCTATGTTGTAATTCCGAGTCGTCGTATCGGCGATATTGGTCCCGCGAAAAGTGGTCGAGGGATCCGGTTGTCCAGCAATCTTCCAGACAATCTTCATTTCGCCGTTAGCAAATTGAAGGTCAACCGTCGTCGAATCAAACTTCGG
>JBDKJA010000107.1:0-5655 GCA_039796795.1 Pseudomonadota bacterium | reverse complement strand
ACGGGCAACCGCGTCTCGCACGCGAACAACAAGAAGCGTCGCCGCTTCCTGCCGAACCTGCGTACGCAGCGTTTCTGGTTGGAGGGCGAGAAGCGTTGGGTGTCGCTGCGCGTCAGCACCACTGCCCTGCGCACCATCGAAAAGAACGGTCTCGATGCCGTCGTCGCGCAGCTGCGCGCCGAAGGCATGAAGATCTAAGCCGGAGCACCCACCCATGCGCGAAAAAGTAAAACTGCTTTCGTCCGCCGGTACCGGTCACTTCTATGTCGCGATGAAGAACAAGCGTCTTCATCCCGAGAAGATGGATGTGAAGAAGTACGACCCCGTCGTGCGCAAGCACGTGGCGTACAAAGAAACCAAGATCAAGTAATCGGCGCCCTGCGCCTTCTGCGCAGGATGACGGCACGCCGTCATGCCGGAACTTCCCGAAGTTGAAACCACACGCCGCGGCGTAGAACCCTACGTCTGCGGCGTGCGTGTTTCTGCGCTACGCGTTCACGAGCCGCGACTGCGCTGGCCCATCGCCGGTGATCTGCCGAGCCGGGTCGATGGCAGACGCATAGTCGCCGTTCGACGACGGGCGAAATACCTACTTTTCCAACTCGACTCCGGCGATTCGCTGCTGCTGCATCTGGGCATGTCGGGAAGTCTGCGGGTTCTACCGGCCGACACGCCGCGCCTCAAACACGATCACGTCGATGTGCTGCTCGAATCGGGGAAGGTTCTGCGCTTCAACGACCCGCGCCGATTTGGCTCATTGCATTGCATCAGTGGCGACGAAACGCTGCATCCGCTGCTGCGTCACTTGGGGCCCGAGCCGCTCGAGGCCGCATTCGACGCAGCCCATCTTTGGCAAGCGACGCGCGGGCGCCGTGTTGCCATCAAAGTATTGATCATGAACGCGGCGATCGTAGTTGGGGTGGGAAATATCTACGCCAGCGAGGCGCTCTTCCATGCTGGCATCAGACCCGGCAGACAGGCCAAAGGCCTGTCGCGCGACGAAGTGCAAAAACTCGTCACCGCCATCAAGGAAGTTTTGACGATGGCGGTGCGCGTCGGTGGAACCACCCTGCGCGACTACGTCGGCGCTGATGGCAAACCAGGCTACTTCCGCCAGAAGCTCTTTGTTTATGAGCGTGCCGGCGAAGCGTGTCGTCACTGCGAAGAGCCGATACGTCATCGTGTGCTCGGTCAAAGATCAACCTACTGGTGCCATCGATGCCAGAGCTGAGATCAAAATCCCTCACGCGCCGTACACTGCTCTCGCACTTCGCCAAGGCCGACCCCAAGATGGCGCGCCTGATTTCGATTGCAGGACCGTACCGACTGCGCGCCAGCGAATGCGCATCCCCCTTTCGCCATCTCGCCGAAGCGATCGTGTCGCAGCAGATCAGTGGCGCAGCGGCACGCTCGATCCTGCGACGCTTCGTGAACGTTTGCGGCGTTGATCCGCTAGACGACAATGAGTTTCCGACGCCCGCGGTCGTACTGTCACTCGATGTGCCGAGCTTGCGATCCGCCGGGCTTTCCGCAGCCAAAGTCATCGCTTTGCAAGATCTTGCGCGCAAGACGCTCGATGGAATCGTGCCCGATACGCGCATGCTGCTAACGCTGGATGATGAGGCGATCGTCGAGCGTCTCGTCGCCGTTCGCGGCATTGGTCGCTGGACCGTGCAGATGATGCTGATGTTTCAACTAGGACGACCGGACGTGCTGCCCGTCGATGACTATGGCGTACGCAATGGATTCAAATTGTTGTTCAAGCGCAAAGAATTGCCGACGCCCGGCGAGCTTGCTCGCCACGGCGCACGCTGGGCTCCGTATCGCTCTGCCGCCGCGTGGTATTTGTGGCGAGCGGTCGATCTCGCTAAAGCCGGTGAACTTACTTCGGCACTCGGCGATGTTCGCGCAGTGCGCTCGCCACCACTGGATGCACGAACTCCGACACGTCGCCGCCCAGGATCGCGATCTCGCGCACCAGCGTCGAAGAAATGAAGGTGAATTGCTCCTGCGGCGTCATGAACACGGTCTCGATCTCCGGAGCGAGATGCCGGCTCATATTGGCAAGCTGAAATTCGAACTCGAAGTCGGAGACGGCTCGTAAACCGCGCACGATCACGTTGAGATCATTTTTGCGTGCGAAATCGACGGTGAGCTCGGAGTAGCCCCTTACTTCAACATTCGGCAAATCCGCGAGCACTGCGCGAGCGAGCTCGACACGACGCTCGAGCGGGAAGAGTGGAGCCTTGTTGGGATTCGCTGCGATCGCAATCACGACTTTCGCAAAGATGCTCGATGCACGACGCACGAGATCGTGATGGCCATTCGTGATCGGGTCGAAGGTGCCCGGATAGACGGCGTTACGCTTCATGAAGGCTCCCCTCCCTCAAGTTGTCGTCGCAGCAAATGATACCCGACCTCGCCAGCCCTGCCCTCGCGCCACGGTTTCCAGCTCGGTGGCAATCCAGCCAACTCACGTTCGGCGGGCATCTCAAGATAGACATAGGCGCCTGAGGACAACCAATCGCCAGCTTCGAGACGATTCGCGACCCGCGACCACAAATCGGCATCGAACGGCGGATCGAGAAAGACGAGATCGAAGGGCGGGCGGGCGCTCGGCCTTTGCTCTGCAAGCCAGCGCAGCGCATCGGCGCGCACGATCTCCACTTGCTCCGCGCCCCAGTCGCGACAACGCTCCTGCAACGCTGTCACACAGCGACCATCCGTTTCGAGGCACACCACACTGGCCGCACCGCGCGAGGCAGACTCGAGTCCGAGTGCGCCACTACCGGCGAATGCATCCAGTACGCGAGCGCCCCGGATCATAGGTGCAAGCCAGTTGAAGAGGGTTTCGCGCACGCGATCGGGAGTCGGCCGAATGGCCGTACCCGCCGGAAAACGAATTTTCCGACCGCGCCACTGACCCGCAATGATGCGAACTTCGTTGGAGTTGGCCATCGGAGGCGCAGGGTAGCCTAAAATCCACGCCTCTATGCCAGCCGAATCCCAGGGCGGTTTTTTCGCCCGACTCAAAGACCGCCTGATCAAGCCGCAAGGCGGTCTGGCCACGGGCCTCGCCCGCCTGTTCGGCGCGCGCAAGATCGATGCAGAAATACTCGAGGAGCTCGAAACGCGCTTGCTGCAAGCCGATGTCGGTGTGGCGGTGACGACCGAACTGCTCGAAGGGCTGCGCAAGCGGATCGCGCGACATCAACTCGATGACGTCGACGCCTTGCGACAAGCACTCCGCGAAGACATCACGGCGGTGCTGCAACCGGTGGCGAAACCACTCGTCATCGATCGCTCCGTTAAGCCTTATACGATCCTCGTCGTCGGCGTGAACGGTTCGGGTAAAACGACGAGCATTGGCAAACTCGCCACTCGCTATACGCGTGATGGTCTCAAAGTGATGTTGGCAGCCGGAGATACCTTCCGTGCCGCCGCGGTCGAGCAAATCGGCATCTGGGCGGATCGCAGCGGCGCCGAATTGATCGCGCAACAAAGCGGCGCCGATCCAGCGGCCGTTGCCTTCGATGCGTTCAACGCCGCGCGCAGTCGTGGCGTTGATGTGCTCATCGCCGATACGGCAGGTCGCCTACAAGCCCAGGCGCATTTGATGGAAGAGCTGCGCAAGGTACGTCGCGTGCTCGGCAAAGCCGACCCGAGTGCACCGCATGAAGTTTTGCTCGTGCTCGATGCGAACCAAGGGCAGAATGCGCTCGTCCAAGCCAAGCAGTTCCACGAAGCCGTGGGCGTCACGGGCCTCGTGCTGACCAAGCTCGATGGCACGGCCAAGGGCGGTATCGTCCTCGCGATCGCCAAGCAACTGGGGTTGCCGATCCGCTATATCGGCATTGGTGAAGGCGCAGATGATTTTGGTGAGTTCGACGCGGCCGCTTTCGCCGCCGCACTCATCGATGGAGAATGATGTCGCATGATTCGTTTTGAGCGCGTTTCCAAGCGCTACCCAAACGGCCGAGAAGCGCTACGGGATGTCACCCTGCAAATCGGCGCCGGTGAATTCGTTTTTTTGACGGGCCGTTCGGGCGCCGGCAAAAGCTCGATTTTGAAGCTCGTCTCGTTGCTCGAGAGACCGTCGCGCGGCACCGTCGTCGTCAACGGCCAAGATACTGGTAGCTTACCGGCTCGGGCGATACCGGCTTTCCGACGTCGGCTCGGCGTGGTCTTCCAAGATCACCAACTTTTGATGGATCGCCCCGTTTACGATAACGTCGCGCTGCCCTTGATCGTCTCGGACACCCCGTTTCGCGATATCGACAAGCGCGTGCGTGCTGCGCTCGATCAAGTCGGTCTTTTGCAATATGAACGTGCGTTACCGCTCGAACTCTCGATCGGCGAACAACAACGCGTCGGCATCGCCCGCGCGGTCGTAGCGCGACCCACGATTCTGATCGCAGACGAACCCACCGGTAATCTCGATCACGCACTCGCTCGTGATGTCATGCAACTTTTCAAACGCTTCCAAGAAGTCGGTGTCACCGTGGTGATCGCCACGCACGACCTCGCTCTCGTACAAGAATTTGGTCAGCGCGAAATCCACATCGCTGATGGACAGGTGGTCGCATGATCACGCCCTCCATCTGGTTCACGCGACACATCCAAGCTTTGCTGTCAGCGCTCGGCCGTGTTCTACGACGCCCCATGGCATCACTGCTCACGACCGTCGTGATCGGTATCGCGCTGTCGTTTCCAGCAACACTTTGGCTGCTCGTGAAAAATGCCGAGCAGGTCACCGGCGGTATCGCCGAAGCCATCGACGTCACGGTGTATCTCAAAACCGAGGTGCCGCTCGAAGAGGCGGAGAAGCTCGCCGCCTCCTTGAAATTACGCAGCACGATCGACGAAGTGACATTGATTCCAGCCGAACAGGGTCTGCTCGAATTTCGCGATCGTTCGGGCTTCGGTGCGGCGCTCGATGCGCTGCCTGAGAATCCGCTGCCGCATGTGCTCGTGCTGCGACCGGCCGCCGCTCACTCCAGTGCCGATGAGGTGGAAGCACTTAAAGCCGACCTCGCCGGCTTCTCGGAAGTCGAGGCAGCGCAAGTCGATACCCAATGGGTCCGGCGCCTCGCCGCGATTCTCCAGATGCTGGAGGATTTGTTCTCGGCCATCGCGATCATGCTCGGCGTCGGCGTACTCGCGGTCATCGGCAATGTGACCCGGCTCGAGATCGGTGCTCGTCGCGCCGAAATCGAGGTCACCAAACTGGTCGGCGGCTCCAACGCCTTCGTCCGACGACCCTTCCTCTACGAGGGACTGTTGTTCGGCGCCTTAGGCGGCATCATCGCGCTCGCCATCACCCAGAGCGTCATGTTCGCCCTCGACATCCCGGTGGCCCGACTTGCCACCCTGTACGGCAGCGAGTTCCGGCTCGCGGGCCTTGGGGCAAGCGAGGCAGGGATTCTGCTGCTGGCTGGGGCCAGCCTCGGCCTGGCGGGCGCCTGGCTGGGAGCGGCCCGACACCTCAGCCGGATCGAAGCGAGGGGCTAGCCCCCCACCCCAGATGCCCCCGGGCGACCCGGTCTTGGGGAACTTCCGCCGTGTTTAGCACTCGAATCGGGGGAGTGCTAAACTCTGGCTGGAAGGTAACCCTATGAACGTAACCGCCCTCGCCCCCCGACATACCGATCTCGC
>JBDKJA010000106.1:0-7375 GCA_039796795.1 Pseudomonadota bacterium | reverse complement strand
CATGGTGACGACTTCGCCGTGGTAGTTACAGGGAATACCACCCATGTTGTAGTGCACCGTCGGCAATACTGGGATTGGCTCCTTGTTCACATCGACGCCAGCGAAAATACGCGCCGTCTCAGCGATACCGGGCAGACGCTGTTTGATGACATCGGGACCCAAGTGCTCGAGATGCAGATGGATGTGATCGGCATCCTTACCCACCCCGCGGCCTTCGCGGATTTCGATGGTCATGGAGCGAGAGACGACGTCACGCGAAGCCAAATCTTTGGCGTTCGGCGCATAACGCTCCATGAAGCGCTCACCGCGCGAGTTGGTGAGATAGCCACCCTCGCCGCGCGAGCCCTCCGTGATCAGACAGCCAGCGCCATAGATACCGGTCGGGTGGAACTGCACGAACTCCATGTCTTGAAGCGGCAGACCCGCGCGCAGCGCCATGCCACCACCGTCACCGGTGCAGGTATGCGCCGACGTGCAAGAGAAATACGCACGACCGTATCCGCCCGTCGCCAAGATCACCAGATGCGCGCGGAAGCGATGGATCGTACCCTCGGCGAGATTGAGCGCGACGACGCCGCGGCACTCGCCGTTTTCCATGATCAGATCGATCGCGAAATATTCGATGAAGAACTCGGCCTCGTTCTTGATCGACTGCTGATAGAGCGTATGCAGCATCGCGTGACCGGTGCGGTCGGCGGCCGCGCAGGTGCGCTGCGCAATGCCCTTGCCGTACTGCGTGGTCATGCCACCAAAGGGTCGCTGATAGATACGACCATCTGGCGTGCGCGAGAACGGCACACCGTAGTGTTCGAGTTCGATGACGGCCGCCGGGGCCTCCTTGCACATGAACTCGATCGCATCTTGGTCGCCAAGCCAATCGGAACCTTTGATGGTGTCGTAGAAGTGATACCGCCAGTCGTCTTCACCCATGTTGCCGAGGGCCGCAGAGATGCCACCCTGCGCCGCGACGGTGTGACTGCGCGTGGGGAATACTTTGGTGATGCAGGCGGTCGAAAGACCCGCCTCCGCCAGACCCAGCGTCGATCGCAAACCGGCGCCGCCGGCGCCGACGACAACGACGTCGTAGGTGTGATCAATGAAAGAGTAAGCAGCCATCGAATGTCATCCCGCAGTGAACGTGAACGCGACTCGAAGAACGGCGTAGGTGCCGGCGACGACCGCGAGAACGTGAAGGAAAGTCGAGGTCACGAGAGCGGCCACCTTGATGCCCTTCTCGTGCACGTAATCTTCGAGCACGACCTGCACGCCGAGCGCCGAGTGCCAAGCTAGCGTGCCGATCAACAAAATCAACCACACCGGGTGCCAGCCCGTGGCGATCCAAGCGCGAACGGTCTCATGCTCGTAGTCGGGTAAACCCGTCACCCGCAGTGCGAACCACAGCGTCAGCGGAATGAGCGCAATGGCGGTCACGCGCTGCACCCAGAAGTGCGATACCCCTTGTTTTGCCGATCCGCGACCGATGACGCGACCTAGGGGACTCTGCAGGCTCATGACATCACCCCCGAGGCGAAGGCGCGCGCAGCGAGGAGCGCGAAGAGCACGACCGTCGCGATGATCACGATGCGAGCACTGCGACGCGCCTCATGACGCTCAAGACCACGGCCCAGATCCCAGTTGAGGTGACGAAGACCGTTGAAGAGGTGGTAGCAGAATGCGAGCAACCATCCGACGAGCAACAACTTCACGGGCGTGGAGCCGATGATCGCTTGCGCCGCGGCATACGACTCGGCACTGCTCGCTGCAGCGACCAGCCAGTAAATCAGTACACCGAACCCAGCGGTCAGAATCACGCCCGTGATGCGGTGCGCGATCGAAGTCGCCATGGTGTAGGCGAATCGGTAGATATCGAGATGAGGAGAAAGAGGTCGTTGACGCATCGTTGAGAATCCCGCGTGATCAGAAATCGATGCAACGCCCGTTCTTCTCCCAGTCGCCGAACCGAGTTGGTTCAGGACCACTCGGCCCGCCGATCTCGGCAGGCGCTTGCCCGTTGACGACGTCGTCGACGGGAGGAGTCTCGGGTTTAGAAACGGGCACGGGAACAGCCGCTGACGCGGGCCGCCCCACCCCCTGAGGATCGTGCTGCATCGTGCGGGAATTGTGCCAGAAACGTTGCGCCAAGACCACAGCGAACGGCCGCTGGTTGGCTCGGCAGAATCGGGCAAAATGATCGCAATGATCCTCACATATCTTGGTGTTATCGCCGCGCGCGGACCGGATACCCGGCGCTTCCTCAACGGCCAGCTCTCGCAAGACCTCGCGTCGCTGTCTGACGGTCACGCTGTCCGCGCCGGTTTACACAACCCGCAAGGCCGCGTGCTCGCGTTGTTGCTGATGCTGCCGCAAGGCAGTGAGGACGTACTCCTCGTGCTGCCTCGCGAGCGCATCCCGAGTACGCTCGCGCTACTGCAACGATACGTCTTGCGCTCCAAGGTAAAACTCACCGACGAGAGCGCGCTCTGGCTGATCGAGGGAGGCGGGGCTAACTCGCACGCCAACGACATGCCGCTAACCTCACCCTACGCGAGCGATGGTCGTTGGATACGCCTACGGCAAGGCGATGCGGCCGACTCGACCGATGACGCCGACCTCCCCGCTTGGCAACTTGCCGACGTGCGTGCCGGGTTGCCCCTCATCAGCGAAGCCACCGCCGGCGAGTTCGTCGCGCAGATGCTCAACCTCGATCTGCTTGGGGCGATTTCTTTTACCAAGGGTTGCTACACCGGGCAGGAAGTGATCGCCCGCGCACATTACCGCGGCCGCGTGAAGCGACGTTTACAACGTTTCGACTCGAGCATGGTCGCCTCGGGCGAGCTCGCGCCTGCCGCCTCGATCACGCTGCAAGATGGTCGTAGCGCCCAAGTCGTGCAGATCGCAACGACCGATGCGGGCATCACAGAGTTTCTTGCGGTGACGACTTTTGATCTGCCGAGCCTGCCACTCGGCTATGAGCTGCCCAAAGAATAAGCCAGCTTATTCGGGCCGCATCTGCGGGAATAGCAGCACGTCGCGGATCGATGCCGAGTTGGTGAGGAACATCACGAGGCGATCGATCCCGATGCCGAGGCCTGCCGTCGGTGGCATGCCGTATTCCAGTGCGCGCACGTAGTCGGCGTCGTAGAACATCGCCTCTTCGTCACCGGCATCCTTGCGCTCGACCTGCGCGCGAAAGCGCTCGGCCTGATCTTCGGCATCGTTGAGCTCGGAAAACCCGTTAGCCAGCTCACGACCGCCGACGAAGAACTCAAATCGATCGGTTAAGAACGGATCGGCATCGTTCGCTCGCGAGAGCGGTGACACTTCGGCTGGATAGCCAAATACAAAAGTCGGGTCGAGCAAGGTGTGCTCACCGGTTTTCTCGAACAACTCGATCTGCAACTTGCCTGCCCCGTCGCCCTTCTTCCAGGGAATGCCGCGCTCATCGCAAGCGCTGCGCAGATAGTCGATGTCGCGTAACTTCGAGCGATCGAGCGTCGGGTTACATTCCATGATCAGATCTTCGACGCTCACTCGACGAAACGGCGCACTCAGATCGTACTGCCGCCCCTGCGACTCGAACTGCAACGAGCCCACCACCGCCTCGGCAGCACCTCGCAGCAAACGTTCGACGAGATCCATCAGGTCGCGATAATCCGCGTAAGCCTGATAAAGCTCGAGCATCGTGAACTCGGGGTTGTGCCGGGTCGAGAGACCTTCGTTACGGAAGTTGCGATTGATCTCGTAGACGCGATCGAAGCCACCGACGACGAGGCGCTTCAAATAGAGCTCCGGCGCGATGCGCAGATACATGTCGATGTCGAGCGCGTTGTGATGCGTGACGAAGGGACGCGCCGTCGCACCACCTGGGATCGGTTGCATCATCGGCGTTTCGACCTCGAGGAAGCCGAGTGCATCGAGCATGCTTCGAATGAAGCGAACGAGCTCGGTGCGCTTGCGAAAGACCGCGCGACTCTCCTCGTTCATGATCAGATCGACATAACGCTGACGATATCGCGATTCGGTATCGGCCAGACCGTGCCACTTATCCGGCAGCGGTCGCAGCGACTTCACGAGTAGGCGCACCGACTCGACGCGCACCGACAACTCGCCCGTTTTGGTTTTGAACAGCACGCCCTCGGCCGCGACGATATCGCCGATATCCCAGGCTTTGAAGGCATCGTAAGTTTCGGCCAGCGCATCGCGCTGCAAGAAGAGCTGAATCTGCCCGGACGCATCCTGGATATGCGCGAAACTCGCCTTACCCATGATGCGTCGCAGCATCATGCGGCCCGCGACTTTCACGCGGATCGACTGTGCCTCGAGCGCAGCGCCCTCACTCTGGTCGTAGCCGAGATGCAGATCAGCGGCCTCTGAGTCGGGGCGAAAATCATTTGGAAACGCCGGCAAGCCCTGCGCCCGCAGCGCCGTGAGCTTGGCCCGTCGCTCCGCGATCAGCTTATTCTCGTCGACTTGGGGTTCGAGTTGCTCGCTCATGATCGGCATCCTGCCCTGTTACAAACCGGCCTTCAGTGACGCTTCGAGGAAACCGTCGATATCGCCATCGAGTACGGCGGTGGTATTGCCCACTTCGACGTCGGTACGCAAATCTTTGATGCGCGATTGGTCGAGGACGTAAGAGCGGATCTGGTGACCCCAACTCACATCGGACTTCGATTCTTCGAGCACCTTGGCGGCCGCGTTGCGCTTGTTGACCTCAAGCTCGTAGAGCTTCGCCTTCAACATCTTCATGGCGGTGGCGCGGTTCTTGTGCTGGCTGCGCTCGCTTTGGCAAGCGACCACGATGCCGGAGGGCACGTGCTTGATGCGCACGGCCGACTCGGTCTTGTTGACGTGCTGACCACCCGCACCGCTTGAGCGGTAGACGTCGGTTTCGAGATCCGCCGGGTTGATGTCGATGCTGATGTCGTCGTCGATTTCTGGCGAGACGAACACCGACGCGAAGGAGGTGTGGCGACGGTTGCCCGAATCGAACGGCGATTTACGTACGAGACGATGCACACCGGTTTCGGTGCGCAGCCAGCCGTAGGCGTGATCACCTTTGAATTCGATGGTGGCGCTCTTGATGCCAGCGACTTCACCCCCGTTCGAGTCAACCACCTCGGCGGTGAAGCCACGATTAGCGGCCCACTTGAGATACATGCGCATCAGCATGTGCGCCCAATCCTGCGCCTCGGTTCCGCCGGCACCGGCTTGGATGTCGAGGTAGGCGTTGTGCGAGTCCATCTCGCCGCGGAACATGCGCTTGAGCTCGAGCTTTCGAACCTGCGCCTCGACGGAAGGCAAGTCGCGCTCGACTTCGCGCGCGGTGTCTTCGTCATCTTCGGCTTCGGCGAGTTCGAGTAGTTCGATCGAATCGGCTACCGAACGCGTGGCGGCATCCATCGTGTCGATTTCGCCCGCGAGTCGCGCGCGTTCGCGACCGAGCTCTTGGGCTTTTTCGGGTTTCTGCCAGACGGCAGGATCTTCAAGTTCGCGAGAGACTTCTTCGAGACGTTCCAGCGCTTGATGAGGCCAAGTTCGATCATGCCGCTCATTCTAGCAGATGGTCGACCATCAGCTGCAGGCGACGTTCACCGCCCCACTCGTTGATATCGAGGCGATAGACGAGGTGCACACGCTCGGGCAGCACCGGTTTACCCGACGGATCGAGCCGATCGGGCCGACCCTGCAGCGCATTGAACGCAATCGCATCGAAACGCCGGCCCGTGTCTTCCAGCTCCACCCACATCTTGAGGTGGTTCTCACCGACGATCTTCACGTTTCGTAACCGGAACGACTGATCGAAGGAAGGCTCCGGGAACGCCTGCCCCCAAGGGCCTGCCTCACGCAATATCTCTGCCGTCTTGAGCGAGATCTCCTCGACAGCGAGCTCGCCATCGGAATCGATGCGATCGGCAAGCGATCCGCCCGCTTGCCATGCGGTGACCTCGCGGTCGAATTCGGCCGCGAACTGATCGAGCTTGTGTTCCTCGAGCGTGAGCCCCGCCGCCATCGCATGGCCGCCGAATCGTACGATGAGCCCCGGATGACGGGTCGAGATGGCTTCGAGCACATCACGCACGTGTACTCCGGCGACCGACCGAGCCGAACCGCGCAAGCTGCCATCGCCAGCTCGCGCAAAAGCAATCACCGGTCGACGCACCCGTTCTTTGACGCGACCGGCCACAAGACCCACGACACCCTGATGCCACTCCGCATCGAAAAGACACACGCCGCGACGGTCATACCCAGGCTCACCGAGTCGACGGACAGCCGCCATCGCCTGCTCCTGCATGGCGCCCTCGATACTGCGACGCTCGCGATTGAGTTCATCGAGGCGCTGCGCGATGAGCGTCGCCTCCTCCGCCGAGTCCGTCAGCAAGCAGCGAATGCCGATACTCATGTCATCGAGGCGACCCGCGGCATTGATACGCGGCCCGGCGACGAAACCGAGATCCGTCGCGATGATATTCGCGAGCACCTTGCCACCGGCCTCGAGCAACGCGCGCACGCCGGGAGTGCAGCGACCCGCGCGGATGCGCTGCAAACCTTGCGCGACGAGTACGCGATTATTTTGATCGAGTGGCACGATGTCGGCGACCGTGCCCAGCGCCACGAGATCGAGCCACGTCGCAGGCGACGGCAATGCGCTATCGCCCAAGGCGCGATACAACGCCGCCATCACGTAGAACGCCACACCGACGCCCGCCAAAGACCGCGAGCCGAAAGTCGCCCCGGGGAGATTCGGATTGACGATGACATTCGCAAGCGGCAGTTCGTGACCCGCTAAGTGGTGGTCGGTCACGAGCACATCGATGCCCCGCTCACGCGCCGCCGACACACCCGTCAGACTCGAGATGCCGTTGTCGACCGTGATGATCAGCGACGGCTCACGTTCCGCTGCGATCGCGACGATTTCGGGCGTTAGCCCGTAGCCAAATTCAAAGCGATTCGGCACCAGAAAATCGACTTCAGGATAACCCCAGGCGCGCAAGGCGCGCACGATCAGCGCCGAACTCGTCGCGCCATCCGCATCGAAGTCACCGACGACCAAAATACGACTGCGACGCTCGCGATGCTGAAGTAGCAATTGCACGGCCGCATCGATACCCTCCAGTGTGCCCACCGGCAACAATCGATCGAGCCCGGTCGATAACTGTGTCGGATCTTCGATGCCGCGTGCCGCATAGGCACGCGCGAGTACAGGCGGAAGATGTGCAAGACGCCGCAACGCGTCGCTCGAGGGCGAACGACGGACGACGGTGAGCTTCACGCGGCCTCCTTCAACGCCGAGCGCAGATCGCGGCGCGGTCGCCACCAGCGCCAACGATCAGGCGGGCACAACGATACGGCTCTATCGGCTGCGATGAGCGTG
>JBDKJA010000105.1:0-12962 GCA_039796795.1 Pseudomonadota bacterium | reverse complement strand
CTTGGGCGGCATCGATGGCTTGCTGCACATCACCGACATGGCGTGGAAGCGCGTCAAGCATCCGTCGGAAGTCGTCAAGGTTGGCGACGAAGTGGAAGTTCGCATCCTGAAGTTCGATCGCGAGCGCTCACGCGTGAGCCTCGGCCTCAAGCAGTTGGGAGCCGATCCGTGGGAGAACATCTCGCGTCGTTATCCGCCGAACACCCGCGTCTTCGGCAAGGTCACGAACATTGCCGACTACGGTGCGTTCGTGGAAATCGAGGATGGCGTCGAGGGTCTCGTGCACGTGTCGGAGATGGATTGGACGAACAAGAACGTCAATCCCGCGAAGATCGTGCAGACGGGTCAGGAAGTCGAAGTCATGGTGCTCGATTGCGACGAAGAGCGTCGTCGTATCAGCCTCGGCCTCAAGCAGTGTGCGGCCAATCCGTGGCGCGAGTTCTCCGAGAACTACAACCGCGGTGACAAGGTTTCCGGTCAGATCAAGTCGATCACCGATTTCGGTATCTTCATTGGTCTCTCGGGCAACATCGACGGTCTCGTGCACTTGTCGGATATCTCTTGGGATATCCCGGGTGAAGAAGCCGTGCGCAGCTTCCAGAAGGGTCAGACCATCGAAGCGATGGTGCTGGCGATTGATCCGGAGCGTGAGCGCATCAGCCTCGGTATCAAGCAGCTCGCGAAGGATCCGTTCGCGGGTTACATCGCCGACAACCCGAAGGGCAGCATCGTCCGTGGCGTCGTGAAGGAAGTCGACGCGCGTGGTGCGATCATCGATCTCGGCAACGGCATCGAAGGTCAGCTGCGTGCCTCTGAACTCGGTCGCGACCGCGTCGAAGATGCCCGTCAGTTCCTCAAGGTCGGCGACGACATCGAAGCTAAGTTCTTGGGCGTCGATCGCAAGACGCGCTCGATTTCGCTCTCGATCAAGGCGAAGGAAGCACACGAGGAAGCTGAGGCTGTGCAGAGCTACCGCTCCGAGCAGGGTGCCCCGACTGCGGGCACGAGCTTGGGTGAGCTGCTCAAGGCGCAGATCAACTCGGATCGCGATCGCAGCTGAGTCTGAACTGAACTCCGTGAGGGTGGCGGGAGCATCAGCTCCCGCCACCGCCGCGGATAGGCCTCGCGGAGTCCCACATGACGAAGTCGGAACTCATCGAACTCATCACAGCCAAGCAGAAGCACCTGCCCGCCAAGGATGTGGAATTGGCGCTTAAGCAGATGCTCGAGATCATGAGTGATGCGTTGGCGACCGGTCAGCGTATCGAGATCCGCGGCTTCGGTAGTTTTTCTTTGCATTTCCGACCGCCACGACAAGGGCGCAATCCCAAGACGGGCGAGGCGGTCGCATTGGCGGGCAAGTACGTCCCGCATTTCAAACCGGGCAAGGATCTGCGCGAGCGGGTCAACGACAGCATCTCGTATCCCATTCGCGATTAACTCGTAAGAACGCCGGTTTTTACGCCTCACGCGTCGCGTGAGCTGCCTCTTAGTCTGCTGCCTCCCTTAGATCGCATCTGATCGAATTCGGAGGTTCGTATGAAATTACCGTTGTTCATGTTGTTGTCATTATTTGCCGCGACGCTCTCAGCCGCTCCGGCGGCACCGATATCGACGGTCGTCGTATCGGCTGCGAAGCCGTCTAGTCAGTCGCCGGGGGGCAAGCAGATCGTAGCCAAGCCCGGGGTCGCAGGCTCGGCGGTCGATCTCAATGCCGCAGATGCCTCGACGCTGGCGCGCGAGATGCGCGGGATCGGCGAGTCCAAGGCTAAAGCGATCGTCGAATATCGACGAATCCACGGTCCGTTCCGTTCGATCGACGATCTCGCGCTCGTTAAGGGAATCGGCGCGCGCACCATCGACATGAACCGCGCCAAGCTTCGCGTGGGCGCAGCTAAGCCGACTCGTAACGCCACGCAATAAGGGCCGCGCTCGACCTGACTCGACGGGGCGTTTCGATTTAACATCCTACTTTGGGTCAACTCCGCTGCCGCTATTGCGGCAACGGCCCTTCCCGGAGTGGATGATGGCGAAACGCCCCCTCATTGAAACCGCCGTGTTTCCGGTTGCCGGACGTGGCACGCGCTTTTTGCCCGCGACCAAGGCTAGCCCCAAGGAAATGCTGCCGGTGGTCGATAAACCCTTGATCCAATATGCCGTCGAGGAAGCTCTCGCGGCTGGGGCTCGACGGCTCGTGTTTATCACCGGCGCGTCGAAACGCGCGATCGAAGATCATTTCGACTCCGATCAGGAACTCGAGAATTTGCTCAAGTCGCAGGGCAAGTCCGAACTCGTCAAACAATTGCACAGCGTTCTGCCGAGCTATGCGACTTGCATCTACATTCGTCAGCCGGCACCGCTTGGTCTCGGTCATGCGGTGCTCTGCGCTCGACCCGCAGTCGGTAACGAACCTTTCTTCGTGCATCTCGCCGACGATCTCATCGCGGCTGATGAACCCGTGCTCGCTCAGATGGCCGATGTGTATGCGCACAAACGCGCGAGTGTCATCGGCTGCGAGCCGGTGCCGCGTCAGGACACCGATAAGTACGGCATCGTAGCGGTCGAGGCAGCCGGTGGAACCGCGCGTATCCGTAGCATCGTCGAGAAACCGAAGCCCGACAAAGCGCCGTCGAACTTAGCGGTGGTCGGTCGCTATTTGCTGTCCCCGGCGATCTTTGAGCATCTCGCGCAGATCGGCCAGGGCGCGGGTGGCGAGATCCAGTTGACCGACGGTATCGCTCGGTTGCTGCAGGAAGAGGCGGTTTATGCCTATCGCTTCGAAGGCAAGCGATACGATTGCGGCAGCAAGCTCGGTTATCTGCAGGCCACCGTTGCGTATGCGCTCGCGCATCCTCAGTTGGGCGCCGATTTCCGTCGGCATTTGAAGAACGTCGTCAAAACCCCCGCAAAAGCTCGGAGAAAATGAGCATGTTCGCGTACGAATCACCTTGGTTGGATGAAGATCTCAAATTGTTCCGAGAGAACGTGGCTCGGTTCATCGAAACCGAAATGGTTCCGCACGATGCAAAGTGGCGTAAACAGCACCACGTCGATCGCGACATCTGGCGCAAGGCCGGTGACATGGGTTTGCTGTGTCTCGATCTGCCGGCCGAGTACGGTTGTGGCGGTGGTGACTTCCGACATGAAGTGGTGATGTACGAAGAGCTGTCTCGTCGTGCGATCTCCGGGTTCGGACAAGGTGTGCACAGCATGTGTGCCCACTACGTGTACAACTACGGCACGGAGGAGCAAAAGCAGCGCTGGTTGCCGCGCCTCGCCAAGGGTGAGTTGATTGGTGCCATCGCGATGACCGAGCCGGGTGCGGGCTCCGATTTGCAGGGCATCCGAACGAGAGCGGTCCGTGAAGGGGATCACTACCGCATTAACGGCTCAAAGATATTCATCACCAACGGTGGCAGTGCCTCGCTGCTGATGCTCGTCACTCGTACCAATCCGACGGAGCGCAAACGCGGTTTGTCGCTCATCATGGTCGAGACCGAAAACCTCAAGGGTTATCGAGTGGGTCGCGTGCTCGACAAGATGGGGATGCCTGCGCAGGACACGGCCGAGTTGTTCTTTGAAGATGTGCTGGTTCCAGCTGACTGCTTGCTCGGCAGCGAAGAGGGGCAGGGTATGTACCAGCTGATGGGTGATCTTCCCTACGAGCGGCTCGTGATTGCGCTCTGCGGTGTCGGGGCGATGGAAGGCGCCGTAGCGGAAACCTCCAAATACGTGAAGGAGCGCAAAGCGTTCGGTCAGACGATCGGCGACATGCAAACCATTCGGCACAAGTTGGCCGAGGTGGCCACGTTGACGCGTGTTGCGCGGGTGTTCGTCGATGACTGCATACAGAAACTTCTCGAGGGCAAGCTCGACAACGAGACGGCCTCGATGGCGAAGTACTGGGTGACCGATACGCAGCAACAAGTGCTCGATGAGTGCGTGCAGATGCACGGCGGCTACGGCTACATGAACGAGTACCTCGTTTGTCGCATGTTTGCCGATTCGCGCGTGCAGCGGATCTACGGCGGCACCAACGAAATCATGAAAGAATTGATCGCTCGCTCGGTCTGAGCGCAGGAGGCTAAGGATGGCTCTCGATTTAGTGGAAACGGGCGCGAACGTTCCGTATGAAGTGAACGTGATCGTCGAAATACCGAAGGACGCCGACCCGGTGAAGTACGAGGTCGACAAGGCCACGGGTGCGATCTTCGTCGATCGCATCCTCTCGACACCGATGCGGTACCCCTGCAACTACGGTTACATCCCGCACACCTTGGGTGGTGATGGTGATCCGGCAGATGTGCTCGTCATTCTGCCGTTGCCGCTCGTGCCTGGGTCTGTGATTCGATGCCGTCCGGTCGGCGTGCTCTTGATGGAAGACGAGAGTGGCGCCGACGAAAAGCTGCTGGCTGTGCCCGTCGACAAGATTTTCAACGGCTATAGCCATGTGCAGGATATCGGTAACGTCTCGAAGCATTGGCTAGAGCGCATCGGTCATTTCTTCGAGCACTACAAAGATCTCGAAGCCGGCAAGTGGGTCAAGGTGAAAGGCTGGGGCGATGCCGCGCAGGCGCGAGGCATCATCAGCGAGTCGGTGCAGCGCTTTAACGCCGCGCCGAACAAGCCGCATTTCTAATTCAGTGCATCACGTTTGTCGGCGTGGATTCAGCGTCGAGTAGTCGTAGCGACCTGAGAACATCAGCTCCGCGTGGCAACTGCACGAGCGTGCGGTCAGTGCTTCGATCGAGATGAGCTCGATGCGATTCCGAGCGAGCGTGACGAGCCCTGCCGACTCGACGTCGGCGAGTTCGCGGGTGACGGCTTCACGGCGTAGCGGGCAAGGCGTTGTCGCAGGTCGTGCCTCGCGTTGCATGCAGCAAGCTGGGTGATGCGGCGATGTGCCTGAATTTGCAGCCACGCCATGGTGTCTCTAAGGGCAGCCGAGCGTTTGAATTGATCGCGATACAGCTCGACGTCGCACACGGCGATGTAGCCGGGAATTAGTGCAGTCACCCGTCTCGGCGGATGTGGATTCACGTGAACGACGTGCGTGCCGATCGCGTGGTGACGCCCGAGTATGCCGGTGTGCGCGTATCGCCCTTCACCGTATCGCCCTTCACCGATGGGCGCATCGATGCAAGCCATGCAGGTGAGCGGAAAGCCAACTTGAGTCACGGGCGCGAGATCGTCGACCAAAACTTCGCCTCGGTTGACTTCGACGATTTTCAGATGCGGTAGCAGCGCCGCTTGCGCCCGCTCGGGAAGGCGAATGAACAGTTGATTCACAGAGATAGCCGGCATGGTGGCAGTTTAGCCACTCGCTCTGGCTAGGCAACTTGAGTGCGAGACTCGACTCGAACCAGGGACCTGCGGATTAACAGTCCGACGCTCTACCGACTGAGCTACCGGGGAACGGAGTCTCTTGAAGAGGCGCGCATTCTCTGGAAAGTACCCTCTCGCGTCAAGCCGGGCGCAGGAATCGCGCTAGGCGCGCGGCGGCATCCTGCAATTGGGCGAGGTCGGTCGCGAACGAGAGGCGTATGTGCCCGGGTGCACCAAAGCCGCTGCCCGGGACGACGGCAACGCCGGTTTGCTCGAGCAGCTGTTCTGCGAAGGCCGTATCGTCGGCCATCTGCAGTCTTTGTAGCGCCTCGCTGATGTCGGCGAAGGCGTAAAACGTGCCTGCACCGGCTCGGCAGCGAACGCCCGGTAGTGCGTTCAAGGCCGGCACGAGAAAGTCATGCCGCTCGCGATAGGCCGCGTTCATGGTGGCCACACACGTCTGATCGCCATTCAGTGCGACCACGGCCGCCCGCTGCGCAATGCTCGAGGGGTTCGAGGTGCTCTGTCCCTGAATGGTGGCCATCGCCGAGATCAACTCCGCAGGTCCCCCGCAGTAGCCGATGCGCCAGCCGGTCATGGCGTGGCTCTTCGAGACTCCGTTGATCGTCACCGTTCGTTCGTACAAAGCGGGCACGACCTGCGCCAACGTCGTGAAGGGCTCGTCGGCCCACCAGATCTTCTCGTACATGTCGTCGGTGCCGATGACGATACGAGGATGCTCGAGTAGGACTTCACCGAGCTCTTGCCACTCGCGACGCAAATACGCGGCACCCGTGGGGTTAGAAGGGGAGTTGATCAGCAGCAGGCGGGTCTTGGGTGTGATGGCGGCGGCTAGTTGCCGAGCGCTCATCTTGTAGCCGCTTTCGGCCTTCGTTGGCACGATGACGGGCGTGGCATCGGCGAGGCGCACCATGTCGGGATACGACACCCAGTACGGCGCTGGAATGACGACTTCGTCCTCGGGATCGAGCAGGGCAAGACAGAGATTGAAGAGGCTCTGCTTGGCACCGGTGCTGACGAGGATCTGCTTGCGCTCGTAATCGAGATGATTGTCGCGCGCGAATTTGGCGCGGATGGCGTCCTTCAGCTCCGCTGTGCCGCCGACGTCGGTGTAGCGAGTGTGTCCTTCCCGAATGGCAGCGATACCGGCCTCGGCGATGTGCGCGGGCGTATCGAAATCCGGTTCACCCGCCGTCAAGCTGATGATGTCGCGTCCAGCGGCACGCAGCGCGGCAGCACGCGCCGTCGCAGCCATGGTCGGGGAAGGTTTGACGCGTTTCACGCGTCGCGAGACTAGGGAGGACACGCCGTTTATATTACGGGAACTCATGAGCGCCTTTCGTCTTCATTCGCACTACTCACCAGCCGGCGACCAGCCCACGGCGATTGCAGGGCTCGTTGAGGGTTTGCAGACGGGGCTTGCGCACCAGACCTTGCTGGGTGTCACCGGTAGTGGCAAGACCTTCACCATCGCGAATGTGATCGCGGCGGTCCAACGACCAACACTCGTCCTCGCGCACAACAAAACGCTCGCGGCGCAGCTCTACGGTGAGTTTCGCGAATTCTTTCCCGATAACGCCGTCGAATATTTCGTCTCGTACTACGACTACTACCAGCCCGAGGCCTACGTTCCGTCGAGCGATACCTTCATCGAGAAAGACGCCTCGATCAACGAGCACATCGAACAGATGCGCTTGTCGGCGACGAAAGCGCTGCTCGAGCGACCTGACGCAATCATCGTCGCCACGGTTTCGTCGATCTATGGTCTTGGTGATCCGCAGGCTTATCTCGCGATGGTGTTGCACCTCGTGCGCGGCGAGATTCTCGATCAAAGGAAGTTGCTGCGGCGCTTAGCCGACATGCAGTACACGCGTAACGAAATTGATTTCACCCAAGGCACGTTCCGCGTTCGCGGTGACATCGTCGATATCTTTCCGGCGGAATCCGAGCGCGAGGCGCTACGTGTCGAGTTATTCGACGAAACGATCGAAGCGCTCTCCGTGTTCGATCCGCTGACGGGCGAAGTCAAGCGCAAGGTGCCGCGCTTCACCGTCTATCCCGGCACTCACTTCGTGACGCCGAAAGAGCGCTTGATGGGCGCGATCGATCAAATCCGCGAAGAGTTACACGATCGACTGATCGAATTACGTTCGCTCGATAAGCTCGTCGAAGCGCAGCGACTCGAACAGCGGACGATGTTCGATCTCGAGATGATGAAAGAGGTCGGTTATTGCGCCGGCATCGAGAACTACTCGCGCTATCTCTCGGGGCGCGAAGCCGGCGAGCCTCCACCGTGCTTATACGATTATCTGCCACCTAACGCCTTGCTCGTCGTCGATGAGAGCCATCAAACCTTGCCGCAGCTCGGGGCGATGTTCAAAGGTGATCGTTCGCGCAAAGAAACCTTGGTCGAGTACGGCTTTCGCTTGCCGTCGGCGCTCGACAATCGTCCGCTCAAATTCGAAGAGTGGGAGAAGATGGCGCCACAGATGATCTTCGTATCGGCGACCCCCGGTGATTACGAAGCGCGTCATGCGGCGCAGACGGTCGAGCAAGTGGTACGTCCGACAGGCCTACTCGATCCCGAGGTGGAGGTGCGACCCGTGCGCACGCAGGTCGATGACGTGCTTTCTGAAATTCAGCAATGCGTCTCGCGAGGCGAGCGCGTTTTGATCACGACGCTCACCAAGCGCATGTCGGAGGACTTGACCGAATATCTCGAGGAGCATGGCGTCAAGGTTCGTTATTTGCACTCGGATATCGAGACTGTCGAGCGCAGCGAGATCATCCGTGATTTGCGTCTGGGCGTGTTCGACGTGCTGGTCGGGATCAATCTCCTGCGTGAGGGACTCGACATGCCTGAGGTCGCGCTCGTGGCGATCCTCGATGCGGACAAAGAGGGTTTCCTGCGCTCGGAGAATTCCTTGATCCAGACGATCGGGCGAGCCGCGCGCAACCTGAATGGTCGTGCCATTTTGTATGCCGACAAGATCACGGGGTCGATGCAGCGTGCGCTCGATGAGACGGCGCGGCGTCGACGCAAGCAGCTCGAATTCAACGAGAGGCATGGCATCGTTCCGCAGGGCATCGTCAAGCGCGTGGTCGATGTCATGGAGGGCGCGCGCGAGGAAGGCTTCGCAGCCGCGTTGAGCGGACGTGGAACTGGCAAAGGTGGTGCGTCGGCTGCGCGCGGTCCGACGGGTAGAGGCGCTGCGGGTCGCAGCCCATCAGCCGATGCCGCGATCGATTTACGCCCAGAGCAGGCCTTGCGTCGCATGAAGCAGCTGGAGAGCGAGATGTTCAAAGCAGCGCGTAATCTCGAGTTCGAGGAAGCAGCCCGTCTGCGCGACGAGATTGAGCGACTGAAACGGGCAGGCCTCGGTCTGCCGACCGTGAAGGCGAGTTGAGATCTATGAAAAGACGGACGGTCTTGTGGTGGGGTCTCGGCGCGGTATCGGCGCTCGTGGTGGGCTGGGGCGCATTGCCCGCCGCGTCACGATTGCGTCGTGGCGATGAATCCTCGAGCGACGACGTGCTCGAGCCTAACGCTTGGGTGCGCATCGGAGCGGACGACAGCATTCGCCTCTGGATGCCGCGTTGCGAGATGGGGCAGGGTACCCACACGGGCCTTGCGATGTTGTTGGCCGATGAGCTCGATGTGAATCTCGAGCGCATTCGTATCGAGGCGGCGCCGATACACTCGGTCTACAACAACATCGCGGTCGCAACCGATGGTCTGCCTTTCCATCCCGATGATGACGGGCTCATCGCGCATCAGGTTGAGCGTTTGACCACGAAGGTCGTGAGGCGTATCGGCGTGATGGTCACGGGTGGGTCTACGAGCATCAAAGATTTATGGGATCCGCTACGTGAAGCGGGCGCGATGGCTCGTGCCACTTTGCTGGCGGCGGCCGTGAAAGCGTGGGATCTACCCAGCGCCGACGGTTGTCGTATCGATAATGGCGTGGTGATCGCCGCCGACGGTCGACGTCTTCGCTACGGTGAGCTTGTCGCGCGCTTTGGTGCCGATATGGCTCCCGCCTCGGAATGGCGCGTCAAAGAGGCGAGCGAGCGGCGCATCATCGGTCGATCGCGCCCGCGATTGGCGTCCGAGGTTCGCGCCAAGGTGACCGGCACGGCGCGCTTCGCGCTCGATGTGCAAGAGCCTGGCATGCTTTACGCGCTCGTTGACTGGTCGGTACATCGCGACGGTCGTCTTGCGGTGTCGAATGCCGATGCGCTGCGGAAGTTACCGGGCGTCGTCGATATCGTCGCGGTGCCGGCGCTCTTTGGTGGGCCGCCGGGTCTTGCGGTGCTCGCACAGTCCCGTTGGCAAGCCGAGAGAGCGCTCGGTCAATTGGTCTCGCAGTGGGTGGCGGGTGAGGTGGGAACCTTCTCAGACAGCGATCTGGATGGCGTTCTGCAAAGCGCTCTCGATGAGGTCGCGGGTGCCCATCGATATCGCAACGTCGGTGACGTTGATTCTGTTTTCGAATTGCCCGAGCGTCCTGACTCGACCCGTTCGTTGACGGCGGAATACGCAGTGCCATTTTTGGCGCATGCGGCGATGGAGCCGCTCGCCTGTGCCGTGAGATTCGATACCGACAAAGCCACTGTGTGGGCCGGTGTTCAGATTCCCGACGTGGCGCGTTCTGCTGCCGCCAAAGTATTCGATCTCGATCCCGAGCAGGTGACTCTCGAGACGCTGTATCTCGGTGGCGCCTTCGGACGACGCCTCGAGGCCGATTTCGTCGCACAGGCTGCGGCGATTGCCAAAGCGGCGCCCGGTCGACTGGTGCAAGTGTCTTGGCGTCGCGAGGATGACACCCGTAACGACTTCTTTCGCCCCGCCGCGCGCGCGAGATTGCGGGCGCGCCTCGACGACACCGGACAAGTCGTAGCCTACGCCGCACACTCGAGTGGCCAGTCGATCGTGAGGCAATCGTTCGAACGTGTTTTTGGATTGCCAGCTGCAGGTCCCGACAAAACCACGGCCGAGGGCGCCTTCGATCAACCGTACGAATTCGTGAATCATCGCGTCACGCACCGAGCGATCGACTTGCCGGTGCCGGTTGGATACTGGCGTTCGGTTGGACACTCGCAGCAGGCTTTTTTCACGGAGACGTTCGTCGACGAGCTCGCTCGCTTGGCACTCGTCGATCCAGTCGAATTTCGAGCGCGCCACTTGCGTGAGCATCCGCGGCATCTGGCGGTGCTGAAATTGGCCGCGGAGAAGGCGCAATGGGATACGCGCCCAGGCTATGCAGCCGATGGGGCTCCGATCGCTCGTGGCATTGCGTTGAACCAGTCTTTTGGCTCGATCGTCGCGGAGGTCGTCGAGGCCTCGCTAGGTCCCGAGGGTGAGCCGCGGGTGCACCGGGTGGTGGTGGCGGTCGATTGCGGCGTGGCGGTCAATCCCAACCTAATCGAGCAGCAGATGGAAAGCGCGGTGATCTACGCGCTCTCGGCGGCGCTCTACGGACGGATCCAGTTCGTGGACGGTCAGGCCCAAGAGGCCAATTTTGATCGGTATCGGGTCCTGCGCCTCGCCGAGACCCCGATCATCGAGACCCATATCCAGCCCTCCAACCGACCGCCGGGCGGCGTTGGGGAGCCCGGCGTGCCGCCCTTGGCCCCTGCGCTGGCCAATGCGGTGGCGGTTTTGACCGGTAAACCCGTGCGGCGGTTGCCGCTGACTATGCGGAAGCGCCCTTTTCGTAACGGAGCCCGGCGAAGATGCCCGTGATCACGCTGCCCGATGGGAGCCAGAGAACCTTCGACAATCCGGTGACGGTAGCGGAGGTCGCTGCCAGCATCGGCAGTGGGCTCGCCAAGGCCGCGCTGGCCGGGAAGGTGGGCGGCAAGCTCGTCGATACGTCGTTCTCGATCGTTGCGGATAGCAAGCTCGAGATCGTCACCGACAAACACCCCGATGCGCTCGAGATCATCCGTCACTCGACGGCGCACTTGCTCGCGCAGGCGGTTCAGTCGCTCTTCCCCGATGCACAGGTGACGATCGGGCCGGTCATCGAAGACGGGTTCTATTACGACTTCTCGTACAAGCGTCCCTTCACGCCGGAGGATCTCGCGGCGATCGAAGCGAAGATGCTGGAGCTCTCGAACGCCAATCTGCCGGTCAGTCGCCGCGAAATGCCGCGCGATGATGCGGTGTCGTTCTTTAAGAATCTGGGCGAGCACTACAAGGCCGAGATCATCGCGAGCATCCCGTCGAACGAGCCCATCAGTCTCTACGGGCAGGGCGAGTGGGTTGACCTCTGTCGCGGCCCGCACGTCCCGACGACGGGCAAACTCAAAGTATTCAAGTTGATGAAGGTGGCTGGCGCGTATTGGCGCGGTGATTCGCGCAACGAGATGCTGCAGCGCATCTACGGAACTGCGTGGACGCAGGAAAAAGACCTCAAAGATTATCTACATCGACTGGAAGAAGCGGAGAAGCGCGACCATCGTCGTATCGGCCGTGAGCTGGATTTCTTCCACATGCAGGAAGAGGCGCCCGGTGCCGTGTTTTGGCATCCGAAGGGCTGGACGGTGTTTCAGAACCTCATTTCCTACATGCGCGATAAGCAGCGCGAGGCGGGCTTTCAAGAGGTTAACGGTCCGGAACTGATGGACCGAAGCCTTTGGGAGGCTTCCGGTCACTGGGAGAAGTTCGGCGAGAACATGTTCACGACGCAGACGCCCGATGAGCGCGTCTACGCCATCAAGCCGATGAACTGCCCGGGGCACGTGCAGATTTTCCGGCAAGGCTTGCGCAGCTATCGCGATTTGCCGATCCGCTTTGCCGAGTTTGGCAAGGTGCATCGCTACGAGCCGTCGGGCGCCTTGCACGGCCTGATGCGGGTGCGTGCCTTTACGCAAGACGACGCCCATATCTTCGTGAGCCCTGATCAGATCACGGCCGAGTCGGTTGCCGTGACGCAGCTGATCCTCGATATCTATCGCGACTTCGGTTTCGACGACGTGCGCATCAAGTTCTCGGATCGTCCCGAGAAGCGCGTCGGTTCGGATGACATCTGGGACAAGGCCGAGGCAGCCCTGAAAGAGGCGGCTCGTGTGGCGGGTATTGAATACACCCTGAACCCGGGTGAGGGCGCTTTCTACGGCCCGAAGCTCGAGTTCGTACTGCGTGATGCGATCGGCCGCGATTGGCAGTGCGGCACGCTGCAGGTCGATCTCAACCTGCCGGGACGGCTGGGTGCCCACTACATCGACGAACACAGCCAGAAACAAACGCCGGTCATGCTGCACCGCGCGATCTTCGGGTCGCTCGAGCGTTTCCTCGGCATTTTGATCGAACATCACGCCGGCAAGCTGCCGACTTGGCTCTCGCCCGTGCAGGTGGTCGTGATGAATATCACGGATCGCCAGGACGATTACGTACGCAAGGTTGCCGATTTCCTTAAAAATCAGGGGCTTCGGGTTGAAACCGACTTGCGCAACGAAAAGATCGGCTTTAAGATTCGCGAACACACGCTGCAGCGCGTGCCTTACCTATTGGTGGCAGGCGACAAGGAAGTAGCAGCGGAGCTTCTGTCCGTGCGTACCCGCAGCGGCAAGGATCTGGGTCAGATGTCAGCGCAGACTTTCGTCGAGCG
>JBDKJA010000104.1:0-7048 GCA_039796795.1 Pseudomonadota bacterium | reverse complement strand
TCAAAGGCGGCGGCGGTGCGCTCACTCGCGAGAAAATCGTCGCCGCCGCTTCGCGTCGTTTCGTCTGCATCGTCGATGAGACCAAGGTGGTCGATGTGCTCGGTCGCTTTCCACTACCGGTCGAAGTGATTCCGATGGCGCGATCCTATGTGTCGCGACAAATGGTGAAACTCGGCGGACAACCGCTCTGGCGCGAAAACTTCGTGACCGACAACGGTAACCAAATCATCGACGTGCACGGACTGACCATCCTCGACCCGATCGCACTCGAGGCGACCATCAACGGGATCGCGGGCGTGGTATCGGTCGGGCTGTTCGCGAAGCGTGCGGCCGACGTCGTGCTGGTGGGTGGTCCGAACGGAGTTCGCACCCTCGATTGATTTCCCTTCGGATGCCCAAAACGAACAAGGCCCGCATCGCTTAGGATTCGAACCTAGGTAAACGGAGTCAGAGTCCGTTGTCCTACCGCTAGACGATCCCCCAAAAACGGTGGCCGTGACGGCAGTCCGTGCACCTGCGCAATTAGCGCTTGGAGTACTGCGGTCCGCGACGAGCCTTGCGACGACCGACCTTCTTACGCTCGACTTCGCGAGCGTCGCGGGTCACGAAACCGGCGGCACGCAACGGACGACGCAGCGTCTCATCGTATTCGATCAGCGCACGAGTGATGCCCTGTCGGATCGCACCCGCCTGGCCCGTGATGCCACCGCCAGCGACCGTGACCTTCACGTCGAAACGCTGAGTCATCTCGGTCAGCTCCAACGGTTGACGGACGATCATGCGGCCCGTCTCGCGTCCGAAGAACACATCGATCGGACGATCATTGATGACGATCTTGCCGGTGCCGGGCTTCAAGTGAACCCGAGCGGTGGAGGTCTTGCGACGGCCGGTGCCGTAATTCGTGGCGGGCATTCGATACTTCCTATCAGATGTTCAGAGGCTTCGGCTGTTGGGCCGAGTGCGGATGCTGATCGCCCGCAAAAACATGCAGTTTGCGATACATGCGACGACCGAGGATGGTCTTCGGCAGCATGCCCTTGATGGCGAACTGCAGCACGCGCTCCGGATGCTCCTTGAGGAGCTTCTCGAGAGCGATCGACTTGATGCCGCCGATGGCGCCGGTGTGGTGGTAGTAGATCTTGTCGGTGAGCTTCGCACCGGTGACCTTCACCTGTTCGGCGTTGACCACGACGATGTGATCGCCCATGTCGACGTGCGGGCTGTAATCAGCCTTGTGCTTGCCCTTGAGGCGCAACGTGCAAATACCGTGCTCATGTTCCAAGCTCTCCGACTGCGGCGGGCGCCCCGAATGGCGGGGTACCGCAAGTCCCGAAAAAGGCGCGAGAGTGTACGTGAGCCGCCCCGTCTTTGCAAAACCCTCCTTGCAGCTCGGTCTGACCCACCCTCGGGAGGGAGCCGGCCTTTGCCCGGTACCGCACAACATTTTTGCCATCCGACCCTAAAGCCGAGACCTCACCGGCCGTAACAACCACTGACAAATGAGCCATCCCATGCAACAACCCCTCGACAATCTGCTGACCAGCCTCGATCGGGCTCTCCGCTCGGTGCTCGCTTCGCCAGTGGCCGCCCGACCCATGCCGGGCGCGGATCTGCCCGAAGCGAGCCTCTCGGAGGCCGAAAGACGCGAGGCCGCGAACCTGATGCGGGTCAACCATGCTGGCGAGATCGCCGCGCAGGCGCTCTACCACGGGCAAGCGGCCTTCGCGCAGCGCCCCGAAGTCCGCGAGATGCTGCTGCAGGCCGCTCGTGAGGAGGCCGATCACCTCGCTTGGTGTGAACAACGACTGCGCGAACTCGGCTCTCGGCCCAGCGTGCTCGGGCCCCTTTGGTATGCGGGCTCTTTCGCCATCGGAGCCGCAGCGGCCGTCGCAGGTGATCGCATCAGTCTTGGTTTCGTCAGCGAGACCGAGAAGCAAGTCGAAGGCCACATCGACCATCACCTGCAGCGCTTGCCGACGTCAGATACGCGCAGTCGCGCGGTGCTCGAAGTCATGCGCGACGACGAAATCGCCCACGGCGCAGCAGCGCGCGATGCCGGTGGCACCGAGTTACCCCCACCCGTCCGCGAAGCCATGCACGCGACGGCCAAAGTTATGACGAGTACGAGTTATTGGTTCTGACCCACCCCGAGGAGAGACCACCATGCTGCCCAACCCAAAATCTGCCAACGCCAATCTGGTTCGACCCGTTTCGACCGCGCCCGGCTTGCGCAGTGGCGTGGTTGCGCAGCGTCCGCTCGGTCCACCGCCAAAACCCGCCGCAGTCGCACCGAAGCCCGTATCGCCGATGCAGCGCTTCATCGACATCGGTGTGAAACGACAGGTTGCCTCGCGCACCGTGCTCGTCCGCGGCGGCGAACCGCCCGATGTACTCTTTCTCGTGGTGTCAGGCTCGGTCGAGGTTGTCATCGAAGATGACCAGGGAAAGCAGATGGTGCTCGTTTACCTCGGCAAGGGTGAATTCTTTGGCACCATGGTCTCGCTCGGCACCGAACCCGGTCGCAGCATGTTCGTACGGGCCCGCGGTCGCGCCGAGATCGCCGAGATGCGTTATGCGCGCTTCCAGCAACTCGCCGCGGAGCAACCGATGCTCGCGCTCGAACTCGCCTCGCAACTGGCCGAGCGACTCGAACATGCCACGCGCAAGTTGCGTGACCTCGCCTTCGTCGATGTCAGCGGTCGGATCGAACGCAGCCTGCGAGAACTCTGCGAAGAGCCCGATGCGATGACCCATCCCGAGGGTATGCAGATTCGCGTCTCGCGCCAGGAACTGGCGAGGCTCGTCGGTTGCTCACGCGAAATGGCCGGACGCGTACTGAAGTCACTGGAGAACGACGGCGTGCTGCGCGCGAACGGCAAGACAGTCGTCCTGCTCGGATTCAGACCAACACGACTGAATCAGCCAGCAGCCGCCACCGCAGAGCGCATGTCGCGTACGGTCGCCGCGTAATCGCGGCTACCGAAAATCGCCGACCCGGCAACGAAGGTATCTGCGCCGGCTGCAGCGACAGCGCCGATGTTGTCGGTCTTGATGCCGCCGTCGACTTCGAGACGAATCTTGCGACCCGTTACATCGATGCGCTCGCGCACCGCCCGAATCTTGGTCAAGGTTTCTGGGATGAAGGCCTGACCACCGAAGCCTGGGTTGACCGACATCAGCAAGACCAGATCGATCTTATCGAGCGTGTGATCGAGCCAGGAGAGCGGTGTGGCGGGGTTGAGCACAAGCCCTGGGCGACAACCGGCCTCTCGGATCAAACCGATGGTGCGATCGACGTGATCACTCGCCTCCGGATGGAAGCTGATCCAATCGGCACCGGCGCGTGCGAAGTCGCCGACCAAACGATCGACCGGTCGCACCATCAAATGCACATCGATGGGTGCTTTGATCCCATGTTTACGCAGCGCCTCGCACACCAGCGGACCGACCGTGAGATTCGGCACGTAATGGTTATCCATCACGTCGAAATGGATCACATCTGCACCGGCTGCCAGCACGGCGTTGACCTCATCGCCCAAACGCGCGAAATCCGCCGACAGTATCGAGGGAGCGATCCACGGTGACAGCTTCATGACTTGATTCCTCGATTCTCGCGTATGACGTTCCACGCCTCGATGATCTGCTGCGTGCGCTGCTGAGCATGCGCCAACATCGATTCGGGCAATCCGTTGGCCTTCAGCTTATCAGGGTGGTTGCGTGACAGCTGCCGACGATAGGCTTTGGACAGTTCAGCCGGACCTGCCGACGCTGGCAAACCCAAGACCTCGTACGCCTCCGCCAAGGACATGCGAGCGGCTGTCGCGGATCGACTGCTACTGCTGCGCGTACGTTGTTGCTCGGCACCCGCACGGCTCTTGCGCGCCGAATCACCACCCGCACTCGAGCCTGCCTGCGCGCCTCGCGAGTCTTCGTTCGTGCGACCTGAGCCCGGTCGATTCCAATCTGCCGCATCGCCGCGATTGCCGCGCGCGCGATAGCGGATGCGCAGTGCCGCCTCGAGATGGGCAAACTCGAGACCTGCCACACCGAGTATCGCCGCCACTTTGGTCAACAAAGGACGCGCCGGGCCGCGCAGATCGGATCCACCAATCGCCGCACGCATCTGAATTTCGAGAAAGGTACGCAACAGGTCGGGACGACCCGCGCATGAACGGCGCAGCGCCATCACGGCGCGCGAAACATCGTAGTTGGGCTGTTTACCGAGATTGAATCGCTCGATCGCAACCGCGGTCTGCGCCGTATCGAGTTGGAAGTCTTGCATCACCGCGCGCGCCGCGCGGATATCCTGCTCCGAGACGCGACCATCGCATTTGGCGACGTGCCCCATGACTTCAAAAGTGGTATTGAAAAATCGCTCACCGACCTGCGACGGTGCATCGGCCATCGCTGGCGATTCAGGGGTCTCGACATCCTCGGCGAAGGGATCACCATCCTCGACGTGATGAAAGGCTTTCGCTCGCGGTTTGGGCGCCGCCGATGGCGTCGGCTGAGCAGGCGGCGTCTTGCCCCCGGCAGAGCCCTCACCCTGATTCGAGGTGACTTTGTCGTCGACGAGATGACCCGCCAAGACGCCGAGCGCAGCACCGACCGGGCCCCCGACCAGCATGCCGACCGCGCCGCCGACGAGTTTCCCGCTCCACTGCATGCTGCAATACTACCAATCCCCGGCGAAGGGCCGGCAACTCGACGAGATCATCTGCGTGCAACCGACCTCCTTAGTGCATACCACTCACCTGCGCCACCTGCCGCTGCTGCACCGAGGCAAGGTTCGTGACATTTACGACATCGACTCTGGTCACATGTTGATCGTCACCACCGATCGCCTCTCCGCCTTCGACGTCGTGCTACCAGACCCCATTCCGTACAAAGGACAGGTACTGACGGAAATTTCCGATTTTTGGTTCAAGCGCACGAGTTCGATCGTGCCGAACCAATTGTCCGATCGCAGCCTCGACGACTTGCCGCTCGATGCCGATGAGCGAGCACAACTGCAAGGTCGCGCGATCATCGTGCGCAAGCTCAAGGCACTACCCTTGGAAGCCGTGGTACGAGGTTATTTGATCGGTTCAGGATGGAAGGACTATCAAGCGACTGGCAAAGTGTGTGGCATCGAACTGCCAACCGGTCTCGCGCTAGCCGAACGTTTACCGACCCCGCTGTTCACGCCGGCAAGCAAAGCGCCCGCAGGCCAGCACGACGAAAATATTCGCTACGACGAAGTGGAAACTTTGATCGGCCCATCGATGGCGGCGAAGGTGCGCGATACCTCGCTTGCGCTCTATGAATTCGCTGCTCGCCACGCACGCGATTGCGGCATCATCATCGCCGACACCAAATTCGAATTTGGTCTCGATGCCGAGGGCCGACTCACACTGATCGATGAAGTTTTGACGCCCGATTCGTCACGCTTCTGGCCAGCGGATACCTATCGCGTCGGCATCAGCCCGCCCTCGTTCGACAAACAATTCGTGCGTGATTATCTCGAGACGCTCGATTGGGACAAGCGCGCACCAGGCCCCAAATTACCGGATGCGATCGTCGAAAAAACGAGCGAGAAATACCGCGAGGCTTTGCGCCGGCTCACTCGCCCGCAATCGTAAATTCGCCGATCCAGATCGATCCGACCCGCACGCCACCGCGCGCATCGATGTCGCTGCCGATCGCCTGCACACCGGCGAAGAGATTTTTGAGGTTGCCCGCGATGGTCACCTCGTGCACCGGATAGGCGATCTCGCCGCCCTCGATCCAGAACCCAGTGGCACCGCGCGAATAATCGCCGGTCACACCATTGACGCCCTGACCCATCAGCTCTGTGACGAGCAAACCTCGTCCCATGCGACGCAATAGAGCGGCTTGGTCGGGCCGATCAACGCTCGGGTCGACCAAAAGATTGTGTAACCCGCCCGCATGACCGGTGCTCACGAGACCGAGTTTGCGCGCGCTGTAGCTACCGAGCAGATAACCATCGACGACACCGTTGCGCACAAGCTCTCGGTCGACCGTACGCACACCCTCGCTGTCGAAGTTGCTGCTGGCGACGCCCTTCGGCAAGTGCGGTCGCTCGTGCATTTGCACCCATGCGGGAAAAATCTGCTCCCCGGCGGCGCCGAGCAAAAAGCTCGCTTTGCGATACTGCGCCGAGCCGCGGATCGCACCGATGAAGTGGCCGACGAAACCACGCGCGACCTCAGGTGCGAAGATGACCTGCGCGGGACCAGTCGGTAGCCGTCTTGCACCCAGTCGCGCGATCGCACGCTCACCCGCTCGTCGACCGACAAGCTCGGCCGCCTCAAGATCGCGCGGATCACGCGCCGAGGTGTACCAATAGTCGCGCTGCATGTCCTCGCCGGACTGCGCAAGCAAGACACAGCTCAGCGAGTGACTGCTGCCGCAATCGCCGGCGAGAAACCCGAGCGTATTGCCATAAACCCGCACGCCGCGCTGACTACCGACCGAGGCGCCTTCCGAGTTGGTCAGACGAGAATCGACGGCACGCCCTGCCGCTTCGCATTCGCGCGCCAATTCAACGGCGGCATCGGCCTGCAAGTCCCAAGGGAAATCGAGCTGCAAGTCACGAAATTCGGTTTGTAGCAGCGCGGGATCAGCCAACCCTGCGCACTCGTCCTCGGCCGTGTGCCTCGCGATCGCACAGGCCTTGGCAACCATGTCCTCAACCGACTGCGCCGACAGATCGCCGGTGCTTGCCGAGCCCTTGCGATGGCCGAAGTACACCGTGATACCGAGTGCGCGATCACGTTGGTACTCCACGGTTTCGACTTCGCCGAGCCGCACCGATACCGATAAACCCTGCTGCAGACTCGCATCGGCCTCGGCCTGGCTAGCGCCAGCTCGGCGGGCAGACTCGAGGGCTCTCGAGACCACGTCTTTGAGTTCGGGAATACGCGATGCGTCGACTTGCTGTGACATGAGGCAGAATTGTAGCCATGTCACGCTTCACCAGATACACATCGCGCGATCTGCCGCCCCCCGACTTGGAGTCTGAGGACGAGATGCTCGATGAGCGCCC
>JBDKJA010000103.1:0-10669 GCA_039796795.1 Pseudomonadota bacterium | reverse complement strand
GCCGAGCAGCGCGAAGCCGATGGCGGTACCGAGCGCGCCGAGACCGATGAGCAGGCCCGCGGCGATCACGGTCATGCTCATGACGTCAGCGATCTGGGTGATGTTTTCCATTGCGAATCTCCGTGAGTAACTAAACGAACGAGAATCAGTGTTCCTGCACAGCCATGCTGAGGTAAACGACCGTCAGCATCATGAAGATGAAGGCTTGCAGGGTGATAACGAGAATGTGGAAGGCGGTCCAGATGAAGCCCGCGAGGAACTGCATCGGCGCCATCGCCCAAGTCATGCCGCTGGCGAAGCTGCCGCCCAGCGTCATGCAAGCGATGAGGATGAAAATCAGCTCACCGGCGTACATGTTACCGAACAGTCGAAGGCTCAGCGACAAGGGGCGCACCAACTCTTCAATGATGCGCAGCAGCAAGTTGGCGGGGGCCAGCAGAATCGTGCCGACAGCGCCGTGCGCGTGGAAGGGCGCAGTGAACATTTCACCGACGAACTTCACGACACCCTTGTGCTTAATGGCGTAGTACTGGATGAGGATGAAGACGCAAATCGCCATGCCGAAGGTGGTCGAAAGATCGGCTGTGGGCACGACGCGCAGATACGGCACACCGGCCGCGTGAGCCGCCGCCGGGAGCAGATCGACCGGGATCATGTCCATGAAGTTCATCAAGAACACGAGCGCGAAGATGGTCAGCGCCAACGGGGCGATGAAACGCGTCTTGGCGGGGAAGGTTTCTTTGACGATGCCGTCGATGCCTTCGATCATCATTTCGACGGCGCACTGCAACTTGCCAGGCACGCCCGAGGTGGCACGGCGCGAAGCGCGCAAGAATACAACCAGAAAAATGATCGCGAGTAGGACTTTAAAGAAGATGCTGTCGATGTTGAGGACCATGAACGGCCCATCACCAACAGGCGCAGTCAGGTGCTGGAGGTGGTGCTTGATATAGCCCGTCATGCCTCCTGCTTCGCCTTCAGCTGCCATGCTCATTTGTCCTCTTTAATAACAGCCACGCCGACCCAGAAGCCGACCTGACCCGCCAACATGCCCAACAGAAAGGGCAGTGGCGCGAGATCCGATACATCGAGTGCCAGCCATACGGCCACCACTACCCATAACCATTTCAGACCCTCGCCGATCCACATCGCCTTTGCGATGCGCTCGGCAGGTGCCACACCCGGCGCAAACAAGCGCCAGCCGAACACGAGGTTGCCGACAGCCACCACGGCACCACCAGCTAAGGTGGCCGCGGCGTTCGAGCCATCGGTGACCGCCGCGACGATGATCGCGGCTAACAGTGCTCCAGCCAGTTGGACCGCAGCGAACCGCAGTGCCAATCGCTTTCCACGAAGTTCAGGGTCGTGTCGGGCGCGCATTGTAGAGGTGCGACCCCACACCATCAATGGATGTGAGCCAAAATTCCATCGAGTTCGTCGAGGGAGTTGTAGCTGACGATCAAGCGCCCCTTGCCGCCCTTGCCCGACTGCTCGATGACGACGGTGGCACCGAGCGTATCGGAGAGGCGGGTTTCGAGTTCGCGCACGTTCGGGTCGCTGCTACCGACCGCGTGACCACCGCGTCCAAAAGCGCGGTCCGCTTCCGCAGAGCCATCATCTTTGGGGGGCGGATTGATCAGCCGGCGAACCAATGCCTCGGTTTCACGAACTGATAGGCCCTTTTTGGAAACTAATTGAGCGACTTCGATCTGTTGGCGCGCCTGCGTCAAACCGAGCAGGGCGCGGGCGTGACCCATCTCGAGCTCACGGCGATCAACCAGTTCAGCGACTTCTGGCGCGAGCTCGAGCAGACGCAGCAGGTTGCTGACGGCTGCGCGGGAGCGGCCCACGGCGTCGGCGGCCTGTTGATGGGTGATGGAAAACTCGCGGATGAGCCGATCGAGTGCTCGAGCTTCCTCGAGCGGATTCAAATTCTCGCGCTGAATGTTCTCGATGAGGGCCATCGCGATGGCGCCTTCATCGGGCACGCGCCGAACGATGGCGGGGATTTCGTTCAGTCCGGCCAACTGAGCCGCTCGCCAACGGCGCTCGCCGGCGATGATTTCATAGCGAGAGGGCCTGCTGCCCGGAGCAGCACCGGGCATCTCGATCGGGCGGACGACGATCGGTTGCACGACCCCTTGGGCACGGATGGAATTGGCCAGATCCTCGAGCGTCTCCTGACGCATATCGACACGAGGTTGATACCGACCTCGCTGCAACACATCGACCGGCAAGCGGGTCAACTCGTCACCCACGACCGGCGCGGCCCCCGTCGGCGAGGTCGGCGATGCGGGGCGAGCCGCGCTCATCTGTCCGAGCAAAGCGTCGAGTCCACGGCCGAGGCTGGGCTTCTTCTGGTTCATGCGCGCGATGATAGCGGACTCGCCGCTACCCTCGCCTCGACGCTTTCACGCGGCCGATTCTCGGACACACCGAGAAAGATCTCGCGAAAGGCGACGTAGGTCAGCGCACCGAAGAAGCAGTACAGCACCGGCACGAGCGCCGGTAAGAGCAGACCGAACAGCACCGGTAACACCACGAACAAGGCGCCAATGGCGAGCACTGCATTGAGGTTGCGGATTTGACCAGCCGCGCTGAGACGCAATGCATCCCGATAGGGCAAGTTGAGCAAGGTCATACAGGGGAATTGGAAAATCGAGGTCAGGCCCGGAATGTTGAGCCCGAAGTAACAGAGCCCGAGCGCAAAGGCGGAATAGACGAAAATCTGGCGCAGAGCGACGAAACCATCCGGACTCAACACATCAAGCGCATTACGCGAGGTGTAGAAGATGTTCCACCAAGCGACGCCAGGCTTAGCGAGCAGGACGACCCAGATGATCGCTCCGGCTATCGTGATCAAGGCCGAAAAGCGCAGCATCAGCGGTGTATGCACTCGCAACATGGTGAGCGTATCGGCTAAGCGGATGCGCGTACTACGATCGACCTGTGCCGCGATCAAGATACTGCCGAGCAGCGCAGACAAGGCGAGCATCGCGCTCAATAACGGCAGGCGATGCCCGACAAAGATCCACAAACACATTAAAAGGCCGAGCGCGAGCCATACGCTCGCTCCGCGCCAGAGCAACTGCAACGCCGAACGCACCCAGCGTCGCAACGCCCCCGGAGCCGCTTGCCGCGGCTCGAAGATCATGTGGCAGCGATGACGGGCGCCTGAACAGGCGGCGCCGCGAGCGGCACTTCACCACGCCCAATCATCTCACCTGCCAGAGCGAGATAAGCGAGTGCGCCGCGGGATTCCTTGTCGTGCAACAACGCAGGCTTGCCGAAAGACGGCGCCTCGGCAAGGCGAACATTGCGCGGAATGATGGTCCGGAAGACCTTGTCACCAAAATATTCGAGCAACTGCGAACTGACCTCATTGGCCAGGTTGTTACGCGGGTCGAACATCGTACGCAGCACACCCTCGATCTCGAGTGAGGGATTCACCGCTTCGCGAATCTGCTCGATCGTGCTCATCAGCGCCGTCAGACCCTCGAGAGCGTAGTACTCGCATTGCATCGGCACGAGCACGCTGTCCGCTGCCACCAACGCGTTCACGGTGAGCATGTTGAGTGAGGGTGGGCAGTCGATGAGGATGATGTCGTAATCCTCGCGAATGGCCTTCAAAGCTTGTCGTAGTTTGGTCTCACGACCGACCGACAGCGATAACAGCTGGACTTCGGCGGCTGTCAGATCCTGATTCGCCGGCAGCAAATCCATCGGCGGCGCTTCGATGCGTAACATCGCTTCGCGCGCCGTGCACGCACCGATCAACACATCGCCGACGCCACGCTCGATCTGATTCTTTTCGATACCGCAACCCATGGTGGCATTGCCTTGCGGATCGAGATCAATGAGCAACACTCGACGACGCGTCACGGCCAGCGACGCAGCCAGATTCACGGCGGTGGTGGTCTTGCCGACGCCCCCTTTCTGGTTGGCGACGGCGATGATGCGGCTCATGGGCGCGAGTCTAACCGAAGGACGAGCACGTGACGCTCTTCATCGAGACCCGGTATCACCAGATCGATGTCTTGCTCGATGACCCACTCGCTCGGTAAGCCAGCGCGTTCCTGCTCGGAACGTCGACCTTTCATAGCGAGGACACGGGTGCTCGGGCCACACAGACCGCGCACCGACGTGACGAGTTCAGGCAAGGGCGCAAAGGCGCGCGTCAAGACGGTATCGAACACACCGCGTTCATCCCGCCACTGCTCGGCTCGCGCATGGATCGCCTGCACGTTAGACAATCCGAGCGTGCGCGCTGCGTGAGCGACGAAACGAACCTTTTTGCCATTCGAATCGAGCAGGGTGAAATGTCGCTCGGGTTGCACGATAGCCAAGGGCAGCCCGGGAAATCCGGCGCCGGTGCCAATGTCGATGACGCGCTCTCCCTGCAGCAACGGCGCGATCGACAAACTATCGAGCAGGTGATGGGTCACCATCTGAGCGCGATGGGTGATCGCCGTGAGATTGAAGCTGCGATTCCATCGCTCGAGCTCATCCAGCAATTGACACAGCCGCCGTGCGGTATCGCTTTTGAGCGATACTCCCAGACGATTCGCACCCGATATCAAAGAATCTTGTTCGCTCACGAGCGGATCACTTGCCGATCTTGACTACCGTGCGCCCCGTCACCGTTCCGTCGAGATAGGACTGGAATGCGCCGGGCAACGCATCGAAGTCGATGGTCTGCGTGACGATCTTTTCGAGATGTCGCGGCTTGAGGTCGGTGGCGATCCGATTCCAGACCACGAGGCGCAGCTCTCGCAGCGTCGCCGACGAGTTGATGCCGAGCAAATTCACGCCGCGCAGAATGAACGGCATCACCGATGTATGTAGCTCGGCTCCGCCGGCAAGACCGATGCAAGCGATGTTGCCCCAAGTGTCGACCGTGCGCGTGAGCCAGGTCAGCGTCTCGCCACCAACATTGTCGATGGCGCCACCGAAACGCGCGGCTTCAAGCGGTCGCTTGCCGTAGTCGATGTCTTTACGCAGCAAAACGTCCTTCGCGCCGAGCGAACGCAAATAGTTGATCGAATCCGCTTTACCCGTGACGGCAATGACCTCGTAACCTCGGTTCGAGAGCATGTCGATCGCGATACTGCCGACGCCGCCGGTCGCACCCGTCACGACGATCGGTCCCTTCGCCGGCGTTTGCCCGTTGTGCTCCATGCGATGAATCGCGAGTGCTGCGGTGAAGCCCGCGGTGCCTAAGGCCATCGCCTTGAACGCACCGAGCCCAGGTGGCATCGGAATCACCCACTCGCCCTTCAGACGGGCGTACTCGGCATAACCGCCGTCATGCACCTCGGACAGGCCGCAACCGGTTACGAGCACATGATCGCCGACCTTGCAGCGCGGATCCGCTGACGACTCGACAACACCAGCCAAGTCCACACCGCCCACGAGCGGATATTTGCGAAGAATTTTGCCGGCACCCGTCGCAGCCAACGCGTCTTTGTAATTGATGTCTGAATACAGCACTCGAACGACAACATCACCGGGTGCGAGATCATCGAGCGTCAACTGCTCGAAACGAGCAACGACTTTCTTATCAATTTCGTGGATTCGATAGGCCTTGAAGGTCATGACGCATTTCCCTTGGCAGCGGGTTATCTGGCAACGTGGGCTCGTGCGAGCCACGCGATGAGACCATCGACATTCAAACCGATATCGAGGGCTAATAGTTCATCGATTCTTTGGATTCGCTGCAAGAGGCGAACACGCAGATCGTCATTGGCAGCGGAGGCGGCTGCAGCCTCATCCTTAGCGGCGGTGGCAAAACCGCGGGTCATGCGCTCGAGTGCCACCGCGAGGCGCGGTAGATCTCTCACTTCGCCGTAATGTGTGAAATACGCGGCTTTCGGTTGCAAGGCGAGTATCCGATGGATCGAGTCGATCAGCTGATCAGGATCGAATTGGGTCGGTGTCGTCGTCGGAAACGCGAATGCACGACCATCGACATCGAATTCTCGGTAGGAGAGTCCGAAAGTATCACCCGTGAATACGGCCTTGGCATGATGATCAAAGAAAACCTGATGATGCATTGCATGGCCTGGTGTATGCAGAATCTCGAAAGCACGCCCCGCAAGCGAAAAACACTGACCAGGTTCAGTCGAGATCACTCGCTCGCTGGCGATAGGCACGATCTCGCCATACAGCGCGGCGAAAGCGTCTGCCCCGTATACCGCGATGGAAGCATCGACGAGCTTACGTGGATCTATCATGTGCGGGGCTCCCCGCGGATGCAGCACCGCTTTGGCGTTTGGCAAAGCGCGCATCAGCTGTCCTGCGCCACCGGCATGATCGAGATGCACGTGAGTGATGAACACCCAGTCGACCACATCTGGGGATAAGCCTAAGGATTCCAATGCGGCGAGCAGATGCGGTACAGAGCGCGAAGTGCCGGTTTCGACGAAGGCCGCTCGTCCCTCGTGAACGACGAGATGCACCGCATCGAGCATCGGCCGAACATATTCGGCATCGATTGCATGGATGCCGTTGCTATAAGTGATCACGAGGAGGTGCTCTTGTCGAGCACGTCTTTCCAGCGCTCTTCAAAAGCCCACACTTCTTCGAAACCAACCATACGACAAAAATCATCGAAGCCGAACAGCGGAACGGTGGGCGAAACACTCGTGCCTTTTTCTTTGAGATGCCGCATCGCGCCCTCGATCGCCGCACTCGCCGACAGCGCTGCGAGCGCTGGCCAGATCGCCATGCGATAACCGAGCGCCTGCAACTCCGCCTTCGACCGAATGGGCGTCTTGCCGCCATCGGACATGTTGGCGATCAGCGGGGCACGGATGCCGGCGCAAGCGCGTCGCATCTCGTCTTCGGATTGCAGTGATTCGACGAATACGACGTCGGCACCTGCCTCGGCATATGCCTGGCCACGACGCAGCGCTTCGTCGAACCCGAGCCCCGTGCGCGCATCGGTCCGCGCGATCACCAGAAAATTCGGATCCTGACGCGAAGCAACGGCAACACGAATCTTCGCCACCATATCTTCGATCGGAATGACCCGACGATAGGGCGTGTGGCCACACTTCTTTGGAAATTCCTGATCCTCGATTTGTATGGCGCTCACCCCGGCACGCTCGTAGCCACGCACCGTGTGTTGTACGTTGAGCAATCCACCAAAACCCGTGTCGGCATCGGCAATGACGGGTGCGGAGGACTTCTCCACCACCTTGCTGACTCGCGCGAGCATGTCGGTATAGGTCGCAAGGCCCGCGTCCGGGATGCCAAGGTAGGACGCTGTTAGCCAGAAGCCGGATGCGTAAACCGCATCGAACCCGACGCGCTCGGCCAGCATGGTGGAAATCATGTCGAAGACCCCGGGTGCCACGATGAACTCACCCGCATCCAATTTCTGCTTCAAACGTGCATCGGCCATGGCGCTTCCTGAAAGCCGTAGAGGGATATCCCAGAGTGCGGCAACATATCAGACATGAACACCCGTTACATCGCGCTGCTCTTGGCATGCGCAACGACTTTCGCCTCGGCACAACCGCGTCAGGAAATCGGCAATCTGGTGCTCGATGGCGTTCCCGCACATTCGCCTCGCGTCACAGCATCGCTCGATAACTGGTTGGCGGGGCGCAGCGCGAGTTTTCGCGATTTCTTGCCCGATGGCAGCATGCTGATCAGCACTCGTTTCGGAGATGCCGAGCAGATCCATCGCGTCGAGAGACCGCTTGCGGCGCGTGAACAAATCACTTTCGAAGCCGAGCCGATTTCATTGGCGCTAGCTAACCCGACGTCTGCACCCGCACAATTTCTATATGCACGCGATCGTGGCGGAGACGAAAACACGCAGTTATATCTGCACGATCTGCAAACGCGTTCGACCCGGCTGCTGACCGACGGAAAGTCCCGGCACGGTGGCGCGCTCTGGTCGCGCGATGGTCGATACCTCGCGTTTCAGAGCAACGCGCGTAACAGCATCAATCAGGATGTCTACATTCTCGATGTGGCCGGTTCGGCTTCACCGCGACTTGTCGTAGCGTCGCAAGGTCAAACTTGGCAGCCACTCGACTGGTCGCCCGATGGAACACGCCTGCTGCTACTCGATTATCGATCCGTAACCGATGCCGATTTACATGTTGCCAACATCACCACCGGCAATACGACTCGACTGCCGCTCCCAAAGAGCGGTATCGGCTCTGCGCGCTTCTCGGCTGATGGCCGCGGCGTTTGGTTTTCGGCGGATCTCGGTGAAGAGTTTCTGCAATTGCGCTACCTCGATCTTGCCGAAACGAAGCCGCGCACGCTGACCGGTGATCTGCCGTGGGATATCGATGACTTCGAGGTCGACCCCAGCGGGCGATATATCGCTTACGTCGCGAACGTCGATGGCTACAGCCGTCTCGAGTTACGAGACCTCGGTAGCAATACCACGAAGCGTCCTAGCGGTTTGCCGGCAGGACTCATCTCAAATTTGCGTTTCGATGCTCGCGGCACACAGCTCGGTCTCACCATCGAGTCAGCGACCTCGCCACGCGACGCTTGGAGCTACGACATCGAGAAAGAAGCGGCGCTGCGCTGGACCCGTAGTGAATCGGGACCTGTTGATCCGCAGCGCTGGCAGGCAGCGGAGCTCGTTCGATATCCGACTTGGGATCGCGTCGGCAAACAACCGCGGCAGATCCCGGCCTTTGTTTATACACCGCGCAGCAGCGGCCCCCATCCGGTCGTCATCGACATCCACGGTGGCCCCGAGGGTCAATCACGTCCGGGCTATAGCCCCTACCTTCAATATCTCGTGAACGAACTCGGCTACGCCGTGATCCAACCGAATGTTCGCGGCTCGACAGGCTACGGACGGACGTTCACTCAACTCGACAATGGGCGTCTGCGCGAAGATTCGGTGAGAGACATCGGTGCCTTGTTGGTGTGGATCGCGGCGCAACCGCAGTTCGATGCGAAGCGGGTCGTCGTCATGGGCGGTAGCTACGGCGGCTATATGGTGCTCGCATCACTGGTCCACTACGGCGATCGACTGCGCGGCGGCATCGACGTCGTGGGGATCAGCAACTTCGTCACGTTCCTGAACAACACGTCAGGCTATCGTCGTGATCTGCGACGCGCGGAATATGGCGACGAGCGTGATCCGTCTATGCGCGCCTTCCTGCAGCGCATCTCGCCGCTCAATCGAGCCGAAACCATTCGTAAACCGTTGCTGGTCGTGCAAGGCCTCAACGATCCGCGCGTACCCGCGTCGGAGAGTGCACAACTCGTGGCGCGCGTTCGCGGCAGCGGCGGCGAGGTGTGGTACCTCGCGGCCAAAGACGAAGGGCATGGCTTTCGCAAAAAAGCGAACCGCGACTTCTATCTGAAGACCGCGGCGACTTTTCTGGAAAAGCTCAAAGAATAGGCGTTATTTCTTTTTGCCCGGGCGGAGCGATGTCGCAAGGCCCGGTCGCTGCGCCGAATAGTAAGCAGCGAGTGCTTTGATGTCCTGCGCCGACAACTGTGCAGCAAAGCCCGCCATGATGGCGTTCTTGCGTCCGCCTTTCTTGTAGTCGGTCAACGCGCGCTCAATGTAATCGGCGTGCTGACCGGCCAGGGTCGGATATTGCGGCGTGATGCCAACACCATCGGTGCCGTGACAGGCGACGCAAGTGGCGGCCACTTCAGGCGCCTTACCAACCGGTTGCGGCGTCGCGGCAGGGGCGACGACGGGACCGGCCAAGAAGGCCGCCATGTCGACGAGATCCTGATCGCTCCACGAGGATGCATTGGCATGCATGGTCGCGTGGCTGCGCTCACCGCTGCGGTAAGCCTGCAGCGCGATCACCAAATATTCGGGATGCTGACCGCGCAATTTCGGTACGCGGTAGTTCGGGTAAGCATTTCTGTAATTCGGGATGCCGTGGCAACCGAGACAGGTGTATGCGAGACGAGCACCGCGCTCGGCGTCGGCCGTTTGCGCCCATGCAGAAGAAAATGCCGAGGCCGCAATCAAAGACAGCGCCAGAACGAACTTCGTCACCGCAACCCCCTGAAAACTGGACGATTCAAGCGTAAAACCGGCCGGAATGTTAAGGTTTCGCGCCCGGAATTACCACCGCAGCCGTCAGCGACGCATCCACATGATCGCCCTGATCCAACGTGTCTCCTCTGCCAGCGTGACCGTCGCCGGCCAGCAAATTGGCGCGATCGAGGGCGGATTACTCGCTCTGATCGGCGTTCAGCCGAGCGACACCGAATCGACCGCAGAGCGGTTGCTTCAGCGACTCATCGCTTACCGGGTATTCCCGGACGCGGCGGGCCGGATGAACTGCTCGCTGGCCGAGAGCGGTGGGGGCCTGTTGCTGGTGCCGCAATTCACGCTGGCGGCAGACACACGCAAGGGCAATCGCCCCGGGTTCAGCACCGCGGCCCCCCCGGAGCGCGCAGCGGCACTCTTCGACCATCTTTGTGCACTCGCTCGCCGCCACCATCCCGCGGTTCAGACCGGACGTTTCGGCGCCGACATGTCCGTGGCGCTCGTTAACGAAGGTCCGGTGACATTCTGGTTGCAGGTTGGCGAAGGGGCGGAAGTTTCCATCTAATTCAGGCCGGTTTGGCCTATCATCAGGCTTTCCTGAATACGCTGGATTCGCGAGGTCGTCATGGGAATCGGAATGCGCGAACTGATCATCATCTTGTTGGTGGT
>JBDKJA010000102.1:0-10420 GCA_039796795.1 Pseudomonadota bacterium | reverse complement strand
TAGACGAAAGATCCGTCCGAGAACACCGCTGAATTCAAGCAGGCGTAGTAGTTGTCGGTGTGCGGCACAACGCTGCCGAGATAACGTTCGATCAACTCCGGATGCTTTTGTACGGCCTCCGAGAACGAGCAGAACACGACACCGGCTTTTTCGAGCCGATCTTTGAAGGTGGTGGCAACCGAGACGCTGTCGAACACGGCATCGACGGCGACGCCTGCCAAGCGCGCTCTCTCGTGCAGGGGCACGCCGAGTTTTTCGTAGGTCGCGAGCAACTTGGGGTCGACCTCATCGAGGCTTTTGGGGCCGTCGGTCTTCGCCTTGGGAGCCGAGTAGTAGGAGAGCGCTTGGTAGTCGATGGGCTGCACGCGCACGTGTGCCCACGCGGGTTCGCGCATGGTCAGCCAATGGCGATAGGCGCGCAGTCGCCATTCGGTCAAAAACGCCGGCTCGCGCTTGATCGCGGAAATCTTCCGGACGACGTCCTCGTCGAGTCCTGGAGGCAGGCTGTCGGATTCAATGTCGGTGACGAAGCCATGTTGATAGCCGCGACCGACGAGTTCGTTGAGTTGTGCGTTTTCGCTCATGTGTGTGCCCTTATCTGCCGAGCGCTGCGGCGGCGCGACCGCCCCGTGCGGGACGCAGCTCGCGTTCGAGCGGCGCCAGCTCGACGCTCGACCCGTCCAAGCCGGCCAACTGCGCGAGGCTCACCTGATGCAGCGAGCGCCTTAGCGCGAGATTGACTCGCTGCCAGGTGCGGCCCACGCCGCAGGTGGTTTCGAGTTCGCATTGACCGGCGCCCGCGGCGCAGTCCGTCACCGCGACCGGACCCTCGAGCGCATCGAGGATGGCGGCCGCAGAGATCTCCGCGGCGGGGCGAGCCAAGGTGTAACCGCCATGCAAGCCACGGGTCGAACGCACGAGGCCCGCGCGATGCAGGGCCTTTAGGGCTTTGCTGACGGTCGGCACCGCGATCTGCGTGCGCTCGGCGAGGGCCGCAGCGCTTTGCTGTGTCTGCGGCGCACGGGCGAGCTCGGCGAGGATCACCGTGGCGTAGTCGGTCATTTTGCTGATACGAATCATAAAACAGCACCATTTTAGTCCGATTTACCGAAGACTGCATCTCCTTTGGTAATATCCCGCGCCCTCATGAGCGCTCCCCCCGTCCGCATCCGAGATTTGCATTACGCCGTCGGCACCAGACCGATTTTTGCGGGCGTGGACATCGACGTGCCGCAAGGTCAGATCACCGCCGTGATGGGCCCGAGTGGAACGGGCAAGACGACGCTACTGCGTCTGTTGACCGGCCAGGTTGCGGCCGACCGCGGGCGAATCGAACTCTTTGGGGAGCGTGTCGGCGAGTTGGATAAGGCGCGCTTGTATGCGCTACGTCGTCGAACCGGCATGCTGTTTCAAAACGGCGCCTTGCTGACCGATCTGACGGTATTCGAGAACGTCGCGTTTCCCGTGCGGGCGCATGCTCGTTTGCCGGAGTCGGTTTTGCGGCGCTTGGTTTTAACCAAACTTGAGGCCGTTGGCTTGCGCGGTGCGGCTGACTTGATGCCCTCGCAGCTCTCCGGTGGCATGGCGCGACGCGTGGCGTTAGCACGAGCCATCGTGATGGACCCCGAATTATTGATCTACGACGAACCCTTCGTGGGCCTCGATCCGATTTCGATGGGCGTGATCGTGCGTTTGATTCGAGAGCTCAACGATACGCTCGGTGTCACGAGTATCGTCGTGTCGCACGATGTCGAAGAGCTTGCGACGATTGCGCACCGAAGCTATCTCTTGTCGGAAGGTCGAGTGGTGGCTTCCGGTACGCCCGAAGAACTTGCGCGCAGTGATGAGCCGGTCGTCCGACAGTTTATGAGCGGGGCGGCTGATGGTCCGGTGCCGTTCCATTTTCCCGCCGGTGATTTAGCCTCCGACGTGCTCGCACCGACCGACCGCACGAGGGTTCGCTCGTGATGGGCAGTGGTTGGATCGGAAATAGCGTGGGGCGTGTTGGCGCGGTTGTGCTGTTTCTGTTGCGAGTGCTGCGACAGTGCCCATCATCGCTCGCAAAGCCGCGTGCCGTCGTTCATCAAATTTACAACGCGGGTGCGCGCTCGCTCGTCATCATCATGCTGAGCGGTCTTTTCGTCGGCATGGTGCTCGGGTTGCAGGGCTTCGATCTGTTGCAACGTTTCGGATCCGAAGATGCGCTCGGTGTTGCCGCAGCGCTCGGATTGCTCAAGGAACTGGGGCCCGTCGTGACGGCGCTCTTGTTTGCGGGGCGAGCGGGGACCGCTTTGACCTCGGAAATCGGCTTGATGCGCGCGACGGATCAATTGACGGCCATGGAGATGATGGCGGTCGATCCGCTGCGCTATGTGATCGCACCGCGCTTCCTAGGTGGCGTCATTGCGATGCCGTTACTCGTGGCGATCTTCGACATCGTCGGTCTCTTCGGCGCGCAGCTGATCGGCGTGCAGCTCATGGCGGTCGATCCGGGCGCCTTCTGGTCGCAAATGCAGGCGGCGGTCGAGCTCGACGATGTCAATGAAGGCATCGTCAAAAGCATTTGCTTTGGATTTGCTTGCAGCCTGATCGCCGTATACGAGGGCTATCACGCGCCACCGACGGCGCAGGGTGTGGGTCTTGCCACGACGCGCACCGTAGTCGTCTCGTCGGTACTCGTGCTCTTGATCGACTACATGCTGACAGCCGCTTTTCTCGGAAGGTAATCCCGTATGAAACCGCAACGCTCACTCGAAATCGGCACTGGCCTGTTCGTCCTACTCGGCTTTGCCGCGCTCTTTTTCCTCACGACGCAACTGCCGGGTAGTGGGCTCTCGCTTGGCGAGCAGGCGGGCTATCGAGTGACGGCCAAGTTCGACAATGTCGGTGACTTGAAGGTGGGCTCACCGGTCAGCATGGCGGGTGTTCGAATCGGGCGCGTCGAGGGTATCAGTTTTGATCCGAACGACTACCGTGCTGTGGTTTCACTCAACATCGAGTCGTCTTTCGATCGTATCCCCGATGACAGTGATGCCAGCATTCAGACTCAAGGTTTGCTCGGCGGCAAGTATGTGGGGATCGGTCCCGGTGGCTCCGAAACTTTTCTCGCCGAGGGTAGTCAAATCGAGTTCACGCAGTCGGCGATCGTGCTCGAATCACTCGTGAACAAGTTCTTCGCCAATTTTGCGAGCAAAGACGCCGGCAGTGACGCCGCCAAGGCTGAGTAAGGAAACCATCATGATCCGATCACCGATCCCCCTGTTTTTGTTGTTGCTCGTAACGCTGCTCGGTAGTACGTCGGCACTCGCGCAGAGCAAGGCGAGCGTCGTCAACGCGAGTGAGCCCAATGCGCTCATCGAGACGGCGGCCAATGCGATGGTTGGCGAGCTCGAGTCGCGACGGGCTGAGTTGCGCAAGGATCCGGCCAAGCTCGGTGAGTTGGTTGATCGCATCTTGTTGCCGCATTTCGACGTCAATCACGCCGCCCGTCTCGTACTCGGCAAGCATTGGCGTACGGCGACGCCCGAGCAGCGCCAGCAATTCATTGATGCGTTCTACGGCTCGCTGATGAGCAACTATGGTGACGCGTTGCTCGAGTTCACAGGCGATCGGATCAAGGTGTTGCCGACGCCGGTCCCGGCCGATGCCGTTTCGGCGAGTGTCCGCACTGAGGTTCGGCGCAGCAACGGTACCCGTGTTCCGGTGAACTACTCCTTACGAAAGACCGAGGCTGGTTGGAAAGTTTGGGATGTGGTCATCGAAGGCATCAGCTACGTGAAGAGCTTTCGAGAGGATTTCGGCGCGGAAATCGACCAGAAGGGCCTCGATGCCGTGATCCAGCGCCTGCAAGCTCAAAATCGGGGTGTGGGTCGCAAAGGATGAGCGGTTTTCAGCTTTCTGCGACCGCGGAAACGGGTGCCTGCCGTGCCGGTGGTGAGCTCAGCTTCGCGAACGCGGTGCAGGCTCACGCCGAGTTGCAACACCTGATCACGGTGGGTGGGAAGGTCAGCATCGATTGCGGGGCGCTGGAGCGCATCGATAGCGCGGGACTTGCCGTGCTGCTCGACATCGTCGCGCTGGCGCGCGCGCAGGGTACCGAGCTGCGCTACGTCAACTTGCCAGCCGGCGTCTTGCGTCTTGCTCGCCTCGGTGGCGTCGAGTCCTTGCTGCCGGTCTAAGTTCACCGCGCCCGATCAGGGCTCTTTGGGCGAATCTTCGCTGAGCTCTCGCTCGAGCTCAGCTTCCAAATCTTCACCTGTCGTGACGCCGTCGTTCACCAAAAACTCACGCCGCTGCAGATAGGCGCTACGAATGAAGGCGTAGCTGTCGCCGGTGCGATCGAGAACGGCATCTGCATCGAGCAGTCGCACGCGGCGCTCGAACTTATCGCCAGCCCATAGGCCGTAGCGAGTGCTGTCGTCTTCGAGGTAAGAGCGCGGCTCAGCGAAGTCATCCACGATGCTGCCGATTCCGTCACGCAAGGTATAGGGCCCAAGGAAGGGAACGACGACATAGATCCCGCTCGGCACGCCCCAGGCGCCCAGCGTTTGACCGAAGTCCTCGTCGTGACGCTCGAGCCCGGCCGAGGTGGCAGGATCAAAGAGACCGCCCAAGCCTAGGGTGGTATTCAGTGTGATTCGGCCGAGATCCGAGAGCGCCGGCACGAACTTTCCTTGCAAGGCATTGTTGACCATCGTCACGGGATACTTCGCGTTGAAGAACGCATTCGATACACCGATCTGGATGGGTTCCGGCACGAGCTGGTGGTAACCGCGCGCGACCGGGCGCAGCAAGGCTCGGTCGAGATCTTCATTGAATTGGTGCGCGACTCGATTGACACGCTCCAGCGGATCGCGCGCGTCACTCGAGTTCGAGGCGGTGGTCGCGCACGCCGAGAGCGCCAACGACAACAGAGCAAGCGCGGACGCTCGCCAAAGGGAAGCAGGGGAATTCATGGTCGTATTTTATCAGTTTCCCGAGTCAGGTCGGGCTGATCTACTCGCACGTTTGCCGCTTTCGATTAGCGCATCACGAACTTCCTTGCTGCGCGCCTCGAAACGCGCGCGCTGCACTCCCGAAATATCGGGATGCGCGATCGCCAACTCCAATTGTTTGACGGCCAGAGGCAGATCGCCATTGGCGATATGATATTCAGCCATGTAGTGATGCGCGTCGGCTGTGTCGCCCGCCCCGCTGGCAGCCACGGCCGTCAACCGAATTTGCTCCGGTGTGGGTGGAACATTGTTGAATAGATCGAGCAGAACGCGGTGCGCTTCCTTGGATTGCCCGCTTTGCATCAGCACTTCGGCATATCGGATGGTCAACGGAATGTTGCGCGGAGCCACTTGCAAGGCTTTCTCGAGGCTGCTGCGTGCAAGGTCGAGTTGTCCTGCCGCAAATAGTGCCTGTCCAAGAGCGGCTTGTAGCAGTGGGCTCTCGGGTTGTGCGGCTGCGAGTTCGATTAAGGTGCTCGCTGCTTGGTCGCGCTCGCCGGCGCGTAATTGCGCCAAAGCCTGACCGTATCGTTGCGCAGGATTGAGCGGTGCTCGGTCGGTTAGTGCGGCGTAGTAGGTGCGCAAGTCGCTATCGTTCGATGCGCCCAGCACTCGGACGCGCTCGCGAACGAAGGCGTAAGAGGGGCTCTCGGGTATGACTTTGGGAGCGAGTTGCGCCGCGCGATCGCGTGACTCGGCAATGCGATTGGTGGTGACGGGGTGAGTTCTCAGGAATTCGGGAACCTGAGCGCCCGCGAGTCCGGCGCGTCGCCCGAGCGTCTCAAAGAAATCGGGCGCTCGGGTCGTAGCCCGCTGCGGCCAAGAAGCCAATCCCGATCCGATCTGCCTCGTACTCATTGGCGCGCGTGAAGTTGATTTGTTGCTGAGCCGCCGTGCCTTGCGAAATCGCGATACCCGCTTGAATGGCATCGCTCGAACCCGTTGCCATGCCAACGAGGACGGCCGCGAGCAGCGCAGCGGCAGAGGCCATTCCTTGACGCCCTCGGGCTTGGATCGAACGAGCGATATGCCGTTGGGTGACGTGCGCGATTTCGTGTGCGAGCACACTGGCCAGTTGTGCCTCGTTGGCGGTCGCAGTGATGAGTCCGTAGTTCACGCCGATGAAGCCGCCGGGGAGGGCGAACGCGTTGATATCACCCTCACGCACGACAAAAAAATGAAACCGCTGCTCTGAGTCGCTGGCTTGTGAGGCGATACGACTTCCGACGTTCTGGATGTAGTCGGTGACCTCGGGGTCTTCGAGGATGAGCCCTTGCTCACGCAGACCGCGCACGACCATCAAGCCGATTCGATATTCGTCGCCGAGTGTCAGCGCGGAATTGGCCGCCGAGCCGATGTTGGGCAGATCGATCGCATTACCCTGAGCAGACGCTTGGCCGCTGGTGAGTGCCGTCAAGGCCGCCAAGCCGAGAATCAGCAATGGCTGCCACAGGCCTGCCCTGAGTCGACCGATTAATGAACCGCGAGTCTGCATGCCTGAACTAGACCACGATGGGCGGGCCAAGTTCAACGGCGCACCCGGCTCTGATCAGAGCGTCTCCGAGGCGTGATCGGCGAGGCGAGAGCGTTCGCCACGGACCAAGGTGACGTGGCCCGAATGTCCCCAGCCTTGGAAGCGGCTGACCACGAAGGTTAGACCGGAGGTGGTTTCCGTCAGATAGGGTGTATCAATCTGCGCGATATTGCCGAGGCAGACGATCTTCGTGCCAGGACCTGCACGCGTCACCAGGGCCTTCATCTGCTTCGGCGTGAGGTTTTGCGCTTCATCAAGGATCACATAGCGATTCAGGAAGGTGCGCCCGCGCATGAAATTCAGCGAGCGGATCTTGATGCGATTTCGAAGTAGATCGTTGGTTGCAGCACGACCCCAACTACCGCCGTCGGAGCTTTGCGTCAGTACTTCGAGGTTGTCCATCAGGGCGCCCATCCAGGGCTCCATCTTTTCTTCCTCGGTGCCCGGTAGAAATCCGATGTCCTCGCCGAGTGGAATCGTCACGCGGGTCATGATGATTTCCGCGTAACGATTGTGCTCCAACGTTTGCACGAGGCCCGCTGCCAAGGTCAGCAGTGTTTTACCGGTACCAGCAGGTCCCAAGATCGAGACGAAATCGACCTCGGGATCCATCAAAAGATTGAGTGCGAAGTTCTGCTCGCGATTGCGTGCACAGATACCCCATACGCCGTGCTTGTCGCCGCGAAAGTCCCGCACGATTTCGAGCGTCGCGGTATTGCCTTGTAGTTTGCGCACGATGGCCTCGATGCCGCCGTCGCGCTCTTCGTAAACGAATTGGTTCGGTATCCACTTGCCAACGGCCGGTCCCGAGATTTCGTAAAACGTTCGCGTGCCTTCTTTCCACGAACGCATGTTCTTGCCGTGTCGTTCCCAAAAGTCGGCGGGCAGGGCTTCGTGGCCGGGTGATAAGACATCGGCATCTTCAATCGCGCGATCGCTGAAGTAGTCCTCAGCATGTACGCCAACGACCGCCGCCTTGATACGGAGGTTGATGTCCTTAGAAACGAGGACAACGCGGGCTTCGGAATGCAGCGCCTGCAGTGCCAAGGTTTGCGCAAGTATCGCGTTGTCGTTGCCCTGGCCCGGCAAGTTTTCCGGCAGTTGAATATTGAGCTGCTGCGTCTGGAAGAACAGTCTGCCGCTGCTTGGCTTCTTGCCGTGATTGCCGGACATGTGGTTCGGCAGGGGCAGGCCGCTTTCGATTTGTTCGCGCGTCGCATCGCGCATCAAATCGTCCAAGAAACGGCTGACCTGGCGCACGTTGCGCGAGGCTTCCGACATGCCTTTCTTGTGGGCATCGAGTTCTTCGAGCACCACCATGGGCAGATAGATGTCGTGCTCTTCGAAGCGGAATATCGCAGCCGGATCGTGCATCAGCACGTTGGTGTCGAGCACGAAGAGTCGGCGCTCGCGGGTGCTGCGCCGACGCTTAGTCGGAGCAGCGCTCTTCGTTGCGCGGCTCAAAGCGCTTTCGCCGCAGCGAGCACCACTTGGGCATGGCCCTCGGCTTTGACCTTGCGCCACTCGGCGGCCAGTTTTCCATCGCTATCGATCAGGAAGGTACTGCGCTCGATGCCGAACACCTTCTTGCCGTACATGTTCTTTTCGCGGATGACATCAAAGAGCTGGCACAGCGACTCATCGGCATCGGAGAGTAGCTCATAGTTCAGCTTTTCTTTGGTGCGAAACTTCTGATGCGAGGAGCAGCTGTCGCGCGAGATCCCGACCACTTGGGTGTTTGCCCGTCGGAACTGCGCTTGCAGATCGCGAAACTCCTGAGCCTCGATCGTGCAACCGGGTGTCATGTCCTTCGGATAGAAGAATAAGACGACCTTGGAGCCCGCTGCTTCCTTCAACCGCCATTCATTGCCGTCTGTGGTGACGGCTTTGAAATCCGGCACTTTCTTACCGATGACGACTTTACTGGTGGCAGTCTTGGTCATGAGCACTCCAGGGTGTAGTCAGAATGAGGTTGTCGGATCAGGATTTTACGGGCTCGAGAATGGCATCCAGGTTACGGGAGTCGCAAAACTCCATGAACTCCTCGCGCAGATGCGCGAGGTGCAATTTACTGGGCACGTTGACGATCATCTGCACCGAGAACATCAGCGCGCCAGTGTGTGCCGCCGGATAGGTGCGCGTGGCGACCTCTGCGATATCGATACCCCGTTGCGCACAGAATCCAGAGAGCGCCGAGACGATGCCCGTCTGATCGAGACAGACGGCATCGATGGAGTAGGGTAGGTACTCCGTTCGCGCGGGTCGTGGCTCCGTTCGCTGTAGATGCAGCGTGATTCCCGACTCCGTGGCAAATCGGGCGAGTTCCGACTCGAGTTTGGCCAAGGAGTGCCAATTGCCGCCCACGAGGGCGACCATCGCAAATTCACTGCCGAGACTCGCCATGCGGCTTTCGCTGATATTGCCGCCGCAATCGCTGATGACTTTCGTGAGGTCGTGAACGAGGCCTGTTCGATCCGGCCCGATGGCCGAGATGGCGATGTGTTGCTTCATGTCGGCAGGAGTGTAGCGATTCGCAGGCGTGACCGCGACCCGGTTGCACCACTTGGCGCGTGGCTCGTAACATCCACGGTCTTCCTCATCCCCTCGGTAAGCTCATGTCAGCCGGCTTGTTTGCAGGCAGTTCCGTTGCGATCGTCACGCCGATGCGTGCCGACGGTTCCATCGATTTCGCGGCTTGGGAGCGATTGCTCGAATATCACGTCAGTCACGAGACCGACGCCATCATCGTCGGTGGTACGACCGGTGAATCCGCAACGATCACGGACCACGAGTTGCGTGAGCTCGTCTTGGCGGCGCAGAAGTTTGTACGGGGCCGCGTTCAAATCTTGGCTGGCGCGGGTGTGAGCAGCACTGCGATGACGGTTGAGCGAGTGCGCTGGCTATCCGACTTGGGTGTCGATGGGCTGCTCGTCGTGACACCCGCGTACGTCAAGCCGACGCAGGAAGGTCTGTTTCGTCACTACGTGGCCGTTGCCGAGGCGTCGACCGTGCCCGTCATGCTCTACAACGTGCCGGGTCGCACGGGTGTCGACATGCAACCTTCCACGGTGGCACGACTGGCCGAGATCCCTCGTATCGTCGCGATCAAAGAGGCGGTGGCCGATATCACCCGCATCGAGTCGCTATGCCGTCTCGCGCCGACCATCACGATACTGTCGGGCGATGATCCGACAGCCTGCTCGGCGATTTTGGCGGGTGCGCAGGGCGTGGTATCGGTGACGGCGAATGTCGCACCGCAGGCGATGGCTCGCATGATCAAGGCGGCAAGGACAGGGGATGTCGAGACCGCGCGTGCCCTCGACTCGACCTTGGCAGGTCTACACAGCGAGCTCTTCTGCGAACCCAACCCCATCCCGGTGAAATGGGCCCTCGCGCGCATGGGTCTGATGGGTCCCGGTATTCGACTGCCGCTCGTGTCGTTGTCGCCCGAATTGTGGCCGCGCGTTGAAGCAGCGATCGCTCGCGCTGGCCTGCCGCTAGCGCCTACAATGCGCGCATGAACTTGTTTCTCACGATCCATCCTCGACGGTTGTCGCTCCTCGTTGGATTGGTGCTATTGCCAGGCTGCGCGGCGATCAACCCGTTCCAGACCACTTGCGCCAAACCCGAGGATTTCGCCGGTGTGGTGGATAACGCGCCGCTGCGCGTACCGGCAGGTAAGGACATGCCGGACACCCGCGCGGCACTCAAGATTCCGTCGCTAGAGACGCCTGAAGCGCCTCGGCCTGCCGACTCACCGTGTCTCGACACGCCGCCGAAATTCACGCCGGCGGCACCCCGTCAGCCCTAGGCCTTGGTATCATCCCGCCCGGTCGGAGAGATGGCCGAGCGGTCGAAGGCGCTTGATTGGAAGTCAAGTAACATCGCAAGG
>JBDKJA010000101.1:0-5914 GCA_039796795.1 Pseudomonadota bacterium | reverse complement strand
ATCCACTCGGCGTTCTGGAATCTCGTCGACAACGCGGCCAAATACACGCCGCCCGGCGGCACCATTACGCTGCGTTGGTGGACCGATGACGATGGCGGTCATTTTTCCGTCACCGACACGGGTCCCGGTATTGCGGCTGAACACCTACCGCGGCTTACCGAGCGCTTTTACCGGGTCGATCCGGGTCGGGCGCGCGATAAGGGCGGCTCGGGTCTGGGTTTGGCGATCGTGCGCCACGTGCTGCAGAAACACGGTGGCGAGTTGAAGATCGAGAGCGTCGAAGGGCGGGGCAGCACGTTCAGTTGCCACTTCGCGCCGCTACGCCTCGTGCGAGAGTCTGTCGCCAAGGCGACCGACAATAGTTATTCTGCGAGTTAATGTTGCCTCGCGAACCGGTGAGTGGATCGGTTCTCGGCTTTGGGGGTGTCGTCATGGAAACGTCTGATCTTTCGCATCACATCTCGCGCCGCTTCAACGAAGACTTGGAGCGCGTGCGCGGTCAGGTGCTCACGATGGGTGGGTTCGTCGAACAGCAGCTCGCGAAAGCCGTGTCGGCGATGGTTGAGGGCGATAGCCTTCTTGGCGAAACCGTCGCGCGGGATGATTTCGAAGTGAACCGGATGGAAGTCTCCATCGACGAGGAATGCTCGCGCATCCTCGCGACGCGTGGTCCAACGGCCGGTGATCTGCGACTCATCGTCGCCATCATCAAGGCGATCACCGACCTTGAGCGTATGGGTGACGAGTGCGAAAAGATCGGCTACATCGCCGCGCGCCTCGCGAGTCAGGAGCGCCCGGTCGATAAGTACCGCGAGATCAAGCATCTCGGTCGCGTCGTGCAAAACATGGTTCATGATGCACTCGATGCGTTTGCGCGTATGGACCCTGAGGCGGCGCTGCGTGTCGCGCGCCAGGATCGCTTGGTCGACGAAGAGTACGAGGCTATCCAGCGTCAATCGATCACGTTCATGATGGAAGATCCGCGCGCGATTCGGCGCGTCATCGATGTCATGTGGGTAGTCCGCGCGCTCGAGCGCATTGGCGATCACGCGAAGAACATCTGCGAGTACGTGGTATTCATGGTGCACGGCAAGGATATCCGCCACGTGCGTATCGAAGATGTCGAGCGTGAGCTCAAACAGCGTGAACTCAAGCAGCGTGAGGGCGAGGGTTGAAACGCGATCGTCGCCTCGCCAACTGGGCGGGCTTTCTCTCCTGCGTCGCGATGATGGGCTATGCGCTCTACGCCGAGCGCGTGCTCGGTTTCGAACCTTGCCCACTTTGTATGTTTCAGCGCGTGGGGGTCGTGATTTTGGGGGCGGTATTTCTGGTTGCGGCTTTGCATCATCCGCGCCGTCTTGCTGGCGCCCGTGTCTACGCGGCTTTGCTCGCACTCGCCGCCGCTTTCCCGTTGTACGTTTCGGGCCGTCACGTCTACATCCAAAGTTTGCCTTTCGGTAGCGTGCCCTCCTGCGGGGCGAGCTTCGATTACATGATGGATGTCTTTCCGCTGATGACGGTGGTGCAAAAAGTGCTCACCGGCGCCGGTGAGTGCCAAAAAATCGATTGGAGTTTGTTTGGGCTATCGATGCCCGCGTGGGTCTTTATCAGCGTGTTTGCGATCGCCGTTATCGGTGTGTGGGCGAACGCGCGTTCGTCTCAATAAATTCATTTAAACGTCATCTCCGCGTCATCGAAGAGGCGCAACCTCCGCGCAACTTCGGACATGCAGGGATGAGCCATTGAGCCCCGCTAACGCGCCTCGACATTGGGTCCGCAGCGTCTTCATCTCCGACATTCACCTAGGCAACCGCGGCTGTAACGCCAACGCGCTGCTCGAGTTTCTTCGCGACGTCCACACCGACAATTTGTATCTCGTTGGTGACGTGATTGATTTGTGGAGTTTGCGGAAAAACTTTTACTGGCCTCAGGAACATAACAACGTCGTTCGTACCATCCTTGGCAAAGCCAAGCACGGAACGCGCGTGGTGTACGTCCCCGGCAATCACGACGAAGACTTACGCGAATTCGCGGGTACCGTCTTCGGGAATCTCGAGATCCTGCGGGACTGTGTGCATACCACCGCGCGAGGTGAACGACTGCTCGTGCTGCACGGTGATGAGTTCGATAGCGTCGTCAAATGCAGCCCATGGCTTGCGGCGCTAGGCTCGCGAGCCTACGACTTCTCGATCGACATGAACCGACACTTCAATCGCGTCCGTCGTGCGTTTGGGTACGACTACTGGTCGCTCGCGAATTACTTGAAGCACAAGGTCAAGAATGCCGTGAACTACATCTCGAGTTTCGAGCAGGCGGTCGCGCACGAAGTGAAGCGCCGCGGTTTGGACGGTGTGGTCTGCGGACATATCCATCGCGCCGAGATCACGACGATTGACGATGTGCTCTATTGCAATGATGGCGATTGGGTCGAGAGCTGCTCCGCGCTCGTCGAAGATCGCAACGGGCGCCTCGGAATCTGGAACTGGCTCGAAATGAGCGAAGGATTGCAGCTCGCTCGCGACGTTCAGGCCGCGCGTGAAGTGGCCTGATGCATAGACCTTCGTCGATGCGTCAGGCGCTGGTGTGGCTTGCGTGTGGGTCCATACTCCTCGTTGCCACGGCGCGAGCCGAAGACGCGAGCTTGAACGGCGAAGCGGAAGTCACGGGTAAGGCTGAGCGTGGCGTGCGCTTCGAGTTGGGTGGCGGGCGCTGCGGCGCCTTGGGTTACACCGAATGGCGCGATGCGGCGGGTACGACGCTCGCTCGTGAAGAGTTGTTCTACGCTGAGACAGGATGGCAACGCTACCGTCTGCAGCGCGTGTCGATCGCGCAAGATGTTGATGCGACGCGAGAGGGCGGCGTCATTCGTGTCGAGATTCGTGAGGGAGAGCGGCGGCGTCAGGTTCGGCTTGAGGTGGATGGCGAGGTGCTCGCCGGACCCACGTTGATCACCCATTTGCAGAGCAAGCTGCAAGAGCTCCGCCGTGGACGTCCCGTGGAGCTGCAGTATCTCGTGGCCGAACAAGCCATGGTCCTCGGCTTGCGGGCGACCGCGACTAGCTACGGCGCGGACGGCCGCACCAACTTGCGGGTCGAAGCGTCATCCGCGTTGTTGCGGCCGTTCGTGCCGACCACGTTGATTTCCTTTGATGCCGATGGCCGTTTTGTCGGTATGCAAGGTCGGCTGTTGCCTCAAAAGCAACGCGGCGTGCCCTTAGATGGTGTCATCAGAGTGACATATCCGACAGGGATGCGAGTGGCGTCAATGAAATCAAGTTGTAACAAGTCGACCGTATCTTAGAACGATGCGTATCCTCATGGTGTCGGACGTCTACTTCCCTCGGGTGAATGGCGTCTCGACGTCGATACAAACGTTTCGTCAGGATTTGCGGTCTTTGGGGCACGATTGCACGCTGATCGCCCCGCAATATCCGCAAGCGCCACATATCGAAGATGACGCGGACGTTGTCCGCATTCCGTCGTGGCAAGTGCCGCGCGATCCTGAAGATCGTGCATTCAACTGGAACGAGTTCATGCGTTATACCTCGCGGCTCAAGCCCGAGGATGTCGACGTGGTGCACATCCAGACCCCGTTCCTCGCGCATTACGCGGGTGTGCGAGTCGCAAGACGATTGGGTGCGCCCATCGTCGAGACGTATCACACTTACTTCGAGCACTACCTGCATCACTACGTTCCGGCTCTGCCGGTGTCGTGGATGAAGGCACTCGCGCGTCGCTTCACGGTCTCGCAGTGCCACGACGTACAGACGGTGATTTCGCCGTCTCGACAAATGGCCGAGGCCTTACGGGCGTACGGTGTACAGACGCTGATCGAGGTGTTGCCGACGGGCTTGCCCGCCGGTTGTTTCGCGGCGGGTCACGGTGCGAATTTCCGCGAAGCTCACGGTATCGACCCGCAGCGCCCGGTGGCACTCTTCGTCGGTCGCGTTGCGCACGAGAAGAACATCGACTTCTTGATACGCATGCTGGCGCGGTTGCGCACCAAGGTGCCCAATGTGCTCTTGATCGTCGCGGGCGAGGGCCCCGCCGAGTCGCATATTCGGCAGCTCGTGAGCTCGCTCGGCTTGGATGCGAACGTGCTCTTCAAGGGCTACATGGATCGCACCACGACGCTGCTCGATTGCTACAACGCCGCGGATGCCTTCGTGTTTGCGTCACGCACCGAGACTCAAGGGCTCGTGCTGCTCGAAGCGATGGCCCAGGGTACGCCCGTCGTATCCACGGCGGTCATGGGAACAGCCGATGTGCTCGCGGGCGTGAAGGGGGCCGTAGTCGTGCCCGAAGATATCGAAGCGTTTTCGGATGGGGTGGCCTCGGTGCTGCGCGACCCGGCCAAGCGCATGCTGCTCTCTGAATTGGCACGCGAAGATGCCCAGCGTTGGACTTCACGCAGCATGGCTGAGCGGCTCGCGAGACTCTACGAGAATGCCATCGAAGCCGATGTATCGCGGAGCGTGGTGGCCTCATGAGCGCCTTCTTCGTTCGAGTCGATCACGCCGAACGAAGAATTTGTCTGCTGGCGAATGCGGCCTGTCGCCGCCGTCTAATCCGCAATACATTCAAGACCGTCTCGCGACTGGGCGATGGGGTGTTCTGGTATGTGCTCATGGCGGCGATGCCGCTGATCACTTGGGCAAATGGTCGCGGGATTACTGCGAGTCTTTGGGTCGCACTCGAAATGCTAACGGCCGGTGCCTTCGGCTTGTTGCTCTACAAGGCGCTGAAGAAAAAGCTCGTTCGTGAGCGTCCGTACATCGGTTTGATCGGCATCGAAGCGGCTATGCCTCCGCTCGATCGCTACAGTTTTCCATCGGGGCACACGCTGCACGCTGTCACGTTCACGGCAATCGCGATTTCACACGTCCCTGAATTGGCGGTTTTACTCGTGCCGTTTGCCTTGATGGTCGCGGCCTCGCGGGTGGTGCTCGGTCTGCATTATCCGACGGATGTCCTCGCCGGCGCGGCGATCGGTGCGCTGATCGCCAGAGTGTCGAACTGGTTGTTCTAGCGGTTTTGACTGATTTAGCAGCTCGGCGCGAGCAGTCGCTCCAGCATCCCGCAATACATTTTGTGCAGCTGATCGATATCGGCGATGCACACGCTTTCGTTCACCTTGTGAATCGTTGCGTTGATCACGCCAAGTTCGACGACCTGCGCGCCCATCGGTGCGATGAAGCGCCCATCGGAAGTGCCACCACCCGTCGAGAGTTTGGGTTTTTTACCGGTGACCTGCTCGATGGCGGCGACAGCGGCAGCCGATAGCGGACCTGGCTGCGTGTAGAAAGGCTCACCCGACACGTACCACTCAAGCGTGTAGCGCACCCCGTGTTTTTGCAGAATGCCTTCGACGGTTTCTTTGAGGGTTTCGATGCTTTGCACCGGTGAGTAGCGCAAATTGAAACGGGCCTTGAGCTCTCCCGGAATCACGTTCGGCGCGCCCGTGCCGGCATTCAGATTCGAAATCTGGAAGGTCGTCGGCTGAAAGTGCTCGTTGCCCTGATCCCACGTGCGCGAGGTGAGTTCGAATAGAGCCGGGGCGAGGGTGTGCACCGGATTTTCGGCCACCTGCGGATAAGCAACGTGCCCTTGCACGCCGTGTACCGTCAAGCGCCCCGATAGCGATCCGCGCCGACCGATCTTGATGGTGTCGCCGACCGCCGATTCGCTCGAGGGTTCACCAACGATGCAGTAATCGATGCGTTCGCCGCGCTCGCGCAGCGTCTCGACGACGCGCTTGGTGCCATCGACCGAAGGGCCTTCCTCATCGCTCGTGATTAGAAAGGCGATCCGCCCACGATGGTTCGGATGGGCGCGGACGAATTCTTCCGTCGCGGTGATCATGGCGGCAAGACCGCTCTTCATGTCCGCAGCGCCGCGCCCAAAGAGCATGCCG
>JBDKJA010000100.1:0-5975 GCA_039796795.1 Pseudomonadota bacterium | reverse complement strand
CCGGTGCCGGATCCCCGGCTCGATCAATTGGCCACGATCGTCAAGCCAGAGCGCGTCGTGCCGACGACGGTGGAGTTCGTCGATATCGCCGGTATCGTCAAAGGCGCCTCGACGGGTGAGGGGCTCGGTAACAAGTTTTTAGCCAACATCCGCGAAGTTGATGCGATCACGCATGTGGTGCGCTGCTTCGTCAACGACGATGTCATTCACGTGGCCGGCAAGGTCGATCCGCTGGCGGACATCGAGACCATCAACACGGAGCTTGCGCTCGCGGATCTCGAAACGGTCGAGAAGGCTTTGCAGCGCGCAGAGAAAGCGGCGAAGGCCCAAGACAAAGAGGCCATCAAGGCGCGTGACATCATCAAGCGCGTGCGTGATGCGCTCAATGAGGGAATACCCGCGCGTGCCGTGGCGCTCGATGAAACCGAGCGGCCGATCGTTCGCGAGCTACAGTTGATGACCTACAAGCCTGTGCTCTACGTGGCCAACGTGCAGGAGAGCGGGTTTACCGATAACCCGATGCTCGCTGCGGTCGAGGCTTTGGCAGCCCGCGAAGGCTCTCAGGTGGTACCAGTCTGTGCAGCGATCGAGGCGGAGATTTCGCAGCTCGACGATGCCGATCGTGCCGAGTTCCTCAAAGATCTCGGTCTAGAGGAGCCCGGTCTCAATCGCGTGATTCGCGCGGGCTATACCCTCCTAGGTTTGCAGACCTACTTTACGGCGGGCGTCAAAGAAGTACGCGCCTGGACGGTCAAGAAAGGTGCCACGGCACCTCAGGCGGCGGGTGTGATCCATACGGATTTCGAACGAGGATTCATCCGCGCCGAAGTGATCGGTTTCGAGGACTACATCACGCTGAAGGGCGAGCAAGGCGCCAAAGAGGCGGGGAAACTGCGTCTCGAGGGTAAGGAATACATTGTCCGCGAGGGCGATGTGATACATTTCCGATTCAACGTCTGATTCCGATTCAAGGACTGAAGCCGACATGGAAGCATTCTGGATCTCGACGGGAATCGTGGCCCTCGCGGAGATCGGCGACAAGACGCAGTTACTCGCGCTCGTGCTGGCGGCGAAGTACCGAAAGCCCGTTCCCATCATCCTCGGTATCCTCGTGGCGACTTTGCTGAACCATGCGGTCGCGGGTTACTTTGGTGCGTGGCTTGCAGCCACCATCGGCGAGCAGATGTTGAAGTGGATACTCGGCATCTCCTTCATCGCCATGGCCGGCTGGATGCTCATTCCGGATAAGCTCGACGACGAAGAAGAGAAGCCTGCGCGGTTCGGCGTGTTTCTGACGACGCTGATTGCTTTCTTTATCGTCGAGATCGGTGATAAGACTCAGGTCGCGACGGTATTTCTCGCCGCTAAGTATGCGGATGTGATCGCCGTCGTGGCAGGTACGACGGTCGGCATGATGCTCGCCAACGTGCCTGCAGTGTTGTTAGGTGAAGTTGCGGCCAAGAAGTTGCCGATGCGAGTGGTGCACAGCGTCGTCGCTTTCGTCTTCCTGGCGCTCGGTTTGGTGATCCTCTTTAATTAAGACTCGACCAGATTCGGCCTCAAACGAGGCCGAGTGGTAGCTCGGTCGTATTTTTGGTCTCCTCGATCACGATGCGCGAGTCGATCGACTGTACGCCCGGAATCTGCGCGAGTTTGTTCTGTACGAAGCGGTTGTAGTCTTCGATGGTGCGTGTCGCGACGAGCAGAATGAAGTCGATATCGCCCATCACGAGAAAGCATTGCAGCACTTCCGGGAAGCTCACCACTTTCTGTTTGAACTTCGGTAGCGACTGCCAGCCGTGACTGGCGAGTTTGACGTTCACGAAAACGAGTACGTCGATGCCGAGTTTTTTTCGGGCCAGTAACGCGACTCGCCGCTGGATGACTCCAGCCTCTTCCAGCTGGTTGATGCGTCGCCAACACGGCGACTGCGAAAGTCCCACGCGCTCGGCGAGCTCAGTGCTCGACAGGTTGGCATCCTGCTGGAGTTCTTTGAGGATCGAGATATCCTGAGGATCGAGTTTCATGGGTAAGTTATTCCTGAAACAGGGGTATAAAGAATAACTTATTTTTGAATCCGCGCTCATATGTGCGACTCAGCCATCTCATCCGAGGGGCGCTGCCGTAGTCTGCGTCTATGAGTAAACCGACCCTGCATATTCCGGCGGTGCCGGCTCGCCCTGGTGAGGCGCCGGATTTTAGTTACGTACATTTGGCGCCGGCTGGCGCCGCTCTAAGGCCAGATCCTCGCGTTCCTGTGAGGGAGACAGTCGAGCTCGCCGACTCTCTCATTCGCGTGCTCGATGAAGAGGGTAAGGCTCGTGGGGCGTGGGACCCGAAGCTCGAACCTTCGGTGTTACTCGCGGGTCTTCAGAACATGGTGCTCACGCGAGTCTTCGACGATCGCATGCAGCGCACGCAACGACAGGGTCGCATCACTTTTTATGTCCGCTCCTATGGTGAGGAAGCGGTCTCCGTTGCCGCTGCGGCTGCGCTAGCAGAGACGGACATGTTGTTTCCGTCGTATCGAAATCAAGGCTTGTTCCTTGCGCGCGGCGTCAGTCTGGTCGACCTGATGTGTCAGTTGCTCTCGAACACGCGCGATATGTGCAAAGGTCGACAGTTGCCCGTGATGTATCACTCCGCCGAGAAGCGTGTGTTTAGTATCTCGGGCAATCTCGCCACGCAGTATCCACAAGCGGTCGGTTGGGCGATGGCAGCGGCGATCAAAGGAGAATCTCAGCTTGCCGCTGCATGGATCGGCGAGGGCAGTACCGCCGCTGCCGATTTTCACCACGCGCTCACTTTTGCCAAAGTTTATAAAGCGCCTGTCATTCTGAATGTCGTCAACAACCAGTGGGCGATATCCACATTTCAGGGTTATGCCGGTGGTGAGCAACGCTCATTTGCCGCGCGCGGTCCGGGCGTCGGCATTGCCGGCTTGCGAGTCGATGGCAACGATTTTCTCGCCGTGTATGCCGCGACGCAGTGGGCAGCCGAGCGCGCTCGCAGCGGTGAGGGCGCGACGCTGATCGAGCTCGTGACGTATCGAGCAGGCGCTCATTCGACCAGTGATGACCCCTCGCGTTATCGACCGCGAGAGGAGTTTGGCGAATGGCCGCTCGGTGATCCCGTGCAGCGCCTTAAACAGCACTTGATCCAGATTGGCACTTGGAGCGAGGCGCAGCACGAAGCGCTTCTCGCCACAGTGGAGGAACAAGTTGCGACCGCCTGGAAGCAGGCGATGGCTTTCGGAACGCTCAACGAGGGAGAAAAGCTCGATCCGAAGCTCATGTTCTCGGACGTCTACAAAGAAATGCCGGCGCACTTACAGCTGCAATGTGCGCAGATGGAGAGCGGAATATGAGTGTCACCTCGACGATGAACATGGTGCAGGCGCTCAATTCGGCGATGGATGTGATGCTCGAGCGCCATGCCTCCGTGGTGGTACTGGGTGAGGATGTGGGCTACTTCGGTGGCGTCTTTCGCGTCACGGACGGATTGCAAAAGAAGTACGGTGCGCACCGCGTCCTCGATACGCCGATTGCGGAGGGTGGCATCATCGGCGCGGCGATCGGCATGGGTGTCAACGGATTGCGACCGGTCGCCGAAATCCAATTCGCCGATTACATCTATCCCGCTTATGACCAAATCGTCAGCGAGTTGGCTCGCTTGCGATATCGAAGTGCAGCCGCCTTCACTGCGCCGCTGACGATCCGCACGCCGTGCGGTGGCGGCATACGCGGGGGCCAAACCCATTCGCAAAGTCCCGAAGGGGTTTTCGCTCATGTCAGCGGCATCAAGACCGTCATGCCATCGAATCCTTATGACGCCAAAGGTTTGCTGATCGCGGCGATCGAGGATGACGATCCCGTCATATTCTTTGAGCCGAAGCGTCTTTATAACGGGCCCTTCGACGGTGATCCCGACAAGCCTGCGCAGAGTTGGTTGGGTCATCCGATGGCCGAGGTGCCGCAGGGTTACTATCGGGTCGAGATCGGTAAGGCGTCGGTGGCTCGCGAGGGTAGTGCGGTCACCATGGTGAGCTACGGCACCATGGTGCATGTCTGCATCGCAGCGGCAGAGGCCGAAGGTGTCGATGCCGAGGTCATCGACGTTCGAAGCATGATGCCACTCGACATGGATACGATTGCGCAGTCGGTGGAGAAAACGGGGCGCTGTTTGATCGCGCACGAGGCCACGCGTTTTGCGGGTTTCGGTGCCGAGTTATCCGCCTCCATCCAAGAGCGCTGCTTTTGGAGTCTTGAGGCGCCGATCGAGCGCGTGGCCGGTTGGGACACGCCGTATCCGCACGCGTTCGAGTGGCAGTACTTTCCAGGCAAGCAGCGCGTTCAGCGCGGCCTGCGTCAATTGCTGAACATTGAGGGCTGAGCGTATGGCGCGTTACAGCATGCGTTTGCCGGATCTTGGCGAGGGCACGGTCTCGGCCGAAGTGATCGCTTGGCGTGCCAAGGTCGGTGACCTCGTCACCGAGGATGCTCCTTTAGTCGAGATGGCAACGGACAAGGCGGTCGTCGAAGTGCCATCGCCCGTCACCGGACGCATCGTGTCGGTCACGGGTAGTCCGGGCGAGAGTGTCGCCGTCGGTGCGGAGCTTGCCGTGTTCGAGACCGAGTCGGTGATCACACCCACGAGTTCGGTGGCAAGCGAGGTTTCGGTGCCCGTTGTGGTGGCTGATGCCGCACCGAAAGTAACAGCCGTCGTCGACAGAGCGCCTCGGCCTGTCCGTGCATCGCCGGCGACTCGGCGTCGCGCGTTCGAGGCGGGTATTGATCTGACTCAAGTGCGCGGTAGCGGTCCGGGTGGGCGGATTCTGCGTCGTGATCTCGATAAGACGTCGACCGTTGAGTATCAGGAGATCCCCGTCATCGGTGTACGGCGCGTCATCGCGCAACGTATGGCCGAGGCGAAGCGTCACGCACCCCACTTTGCTTATGTCGAAGAGGTGGATGTCACTGAGCTGGAATGGTTGCGTCAACGGCTCAATGCAGAGCACCGCGCGGAATGGAGTTATCTACCCTTCATCGCGCGCGCGCTCGTGAAGGTGCTTCAGCAGTTTCCGCAGTGCAACGCTCACTTCGATGCCGATCGGAACGTGATCAAGCGATACGGTGCCGTTCATCTCGGAATAGCAACGCAAACGCCCGACGGGCTGAAAGTGCCGGTGGTGCGCGATGCCGGTCGGGGTGATTTGCGCGCGCTGGCAGCCGAGATTCGTCGTGTCACTGAGGCCGCGCGCGAGGGTCGGGCCAGCCGCTCCGACCTAGGCGGTTCGACCATCACGCTGACGAGCTTGGGAAAGCTCGGCGGCATCGTCTCGACGCCGATCCTCAACTTGCCCGAGGTTGCCATCGTCGGTATCAATAAGGCCACGGAGCGGGTGGTCGTACGCGACGGCAAGATCGCAATTCGTCGTATGATGAACCTGTCTTCTTCGTTCGATCATCGCTTCGTCGACGGTTACGATGCCGCTGCCATGATCCAAGCGCTGAAGATGCAATTGGAGCAGCCGGAAACGATCTTTGCGGAGTGAGTGATGAGTGCGAGTCCCGTGAATGCGCCCTTCGGTAGTGTCTTAACCAGCCAGATGGCGTTGGCTTGGTATCGTGACGGGCGCTGGTCGTCCACTGAGATTCGCCCCGTGGGTCCGCTGGAGATTCATCCCGCTGCGCACGTGCTGCATTACGGCAGTGAGTGCTTCGAGGGCTTCAAGGCTTATCGGCACGCGGATGACTCGGTCCATATCTTTCGCATCGATCGACATCTCGCCCGCATGCAGCAGAGCGCCCGAGCCCTGGTTCTTCCCGAGCCCGATTCGGATCAATTGGCGTCAGCAGTGAAGAGCCTGATCGACCGTGTTCGCGCGGAGGTCCCGGCTGCGCCAGCGGCGTTGTATTTGCGCCCGCTGTTGTTCGGCACCATGCCAAACATCGGCGCGGCGGCACAGCCATCGA
>JBDKJA010000099.1:0-6014 GCA_039796795.1 Pseudomonadota bacterium | reverse complement strand
GAGTTGGTTGGGGCGATGATCGAGGCGATCGCCGAGGCCGACTTTTTCGAGCGCGTGCGCTGCGCGTTCGCGGCGTTCGGCGGGTGGCATCCGCCGATATACGAGAGGCTGCATGACGTTTTGCAGTGCCGTTTGGCGCGGCAACAAATGAAAGCTCTGGAAGATGAAGCCAATCTCGCGATTACGGACCGTGGCGAGTTCGTCATCCCGCAGCGACGAGGTATCGCGACCGTTCAGGATGTATTGCCCTTCGCTCGGTGAGTCGAGGCAGCCGATGATATTCATCAGAGTCGACTTGCCTGACCCGGACGGGCCGATCAGCGCCACGTATTCGTTGCGCCCGATGAAAAGATCCACGCCCGCCAACGCGAGCACGGTCTCTTCGCCGAGCACATATTTTTTGACGATGCCGCGAAGTTCGATCATTCGTCGTCGCCGTCCGTACCTTCTTCGTTCGCCGCAGGCTTATTCTTGCGTTCGGTGACCGCATCGCCGTCGCGCAGGCGGCGCAGCGTCTTGGCGGGGCCCGTGATGATCCGATCCTTTGCGGCGATACCCGAGTCGATCGCTTCCCATCGATCATCCGAGAGACCGGTGGTGATGGCACGTTTACGTGCTTTGCCGCCATCGTCAACCCAAACGAACTTTTTGACGACATTCTTTTCGGGGGTTTCGGTGACGACAGCCTCAACGGGTACAGAAAGCTGCTTGCGTCCGTCGCCTAAGAAGATGATGGCGCGCGCACTCATGCCGGATCGCAATTGCAGCGTTGCCGGCGCCTCGATGGCGAGCGTGACTTTGTACGATCGACCCTGGCCTTCCACCGTGGGCGTCAACGCAATGCGCTCGACTTTGCCGCTCAGCGCCGTGTCGGGATAAGCGGCCGCGAACACATCAGCCCGTTGTCCGAGCGTGATCTTCGCGACATCAGCCTCGTCGACCTTCACTTCGGCTTGAATGGCGGATACGTCCGCGATTTTCATCAACTGCGCGCCGGCGAGAGAAGCGGTCGATGGGATCGCGACTTCGCCCGCCTTGATCGGCAGCGAGACAATACGACCGCTGATCGGTGCGCGAATCTCGGTTTTCGCTCGCTGTTCGCGTGCATCGCTTAACACCGCGAGTGAGCGTTGCAGCGCCTCTTCGGAGCTGCGCAAGTCGGCTTCGGCGACGACGAATTGATTGCGATCCTCGTCGAGTCGGTTCTGATCGATCAGCTTTGCGGTCGCCAACTTTTGGCTGCGCTCATACTGTTGCTTGCGCAGCGCGACGACGGCGCGCTGGCGGTCGATGTTGATGCGGTTCTGACGAACGCTCGCTTCTTCACGCGCAATGATGGCGTTGTAGGTCTCGGGGTCGAGTCTGAGTAGCAGTTGACCCTCTTGGACGGTATCGCCCTCTTGCACCGCGATGCTGCGCACTCGCGCGGTGACCTCGGCCGTCAAATTCACTTCGACTTTGTAGGCGAGAGTGCCGGAGGCGAGGATGCTCGGTTTGACCTCCTGCTCGGCCGCGACGATCACATCGACAGGCGTGCCGGATTTGCCGGAGAAGCGCTTAACCGTCAACGGCACGGCGATTGCGAGCACGATGAGTCCGGCGGCTAGCCAACGTTTATCGAGTTTCATGCAGTGGAGTTCCCAAAAATTAAGCGAGCAGTGCTTTGATGATCATGAAGGCGAAAATGCCGACGCTTGGCGCAGCCGCGACCACCACTGGAGTCGTCCAGCGTTCTGCACGGCTCCACGATTTCCAGCCGACGGCGCCGAGCCACACGGTCCAGAACGCGAGGAAGGTGAACGATGTTGCGAAGGATTTCCAAGGGCTGTCGGCATCCAACTGGATCACGAGTGGGTCGAGTGTTGTGATCGAGAGGCTTTCGAGCGGTGTCTGCGCATCCATCCCGATCGCACCGACAATGATGAGAATCGAGTTGATCAAGGTCGGCATCGAAGACCAGGTGGCCAGCGCGAGACCTTGTTTATAGCTGACGCTCAGGGCAGTCAGTTTGCCTGCGAACCAGAAGTAGCCACCGTACGCCAGCATCACAATCAGCAATCCGGCCGCGGCACCCAACGTGGCGCTCCAGCGGAGAAAGCCGCCGTCGCTGTTAGAGTCGCGGATCGCTTTGAGCTGCGCTTCGGAAACATCGGGATTCGACTGCAGAATGCTGCGTTCGAGAAACCAACTGGCATCGACCGCACTGAAATAGAGAAAAGTGCCGATCATGCTGGTGGCGCACAGCAGGATCAGGGGTAGCGCCCAGCTCGGCTTTTCTTGCAGCCGCTGCAAAACCGGTGTCGGCTGGAGGAAGATGTCGATCAGGTCTCTCACGGTTCGTCGGTGCCTCGGCGTTTGAGTGGGGAGTCGAGATGGATGGCTACGGCTAGGTGTTATATTTGAATACAACACCATAACGGATGCAAGAGGGGCTCGTTATTCGAACTTCATCCGTGGGTGGCAGTCTGACGAAGTATCGGAGGTACGGATCATGAAAAAGTTCCTGTTCGCCTTGTTTTCGGCCGCGATGGTGAGCGCCTGTTCTTCGGGTTTGCTCAAGTCCGACGGATTTCGCGTTGACTACAACAACTACGCGGGTGATCCCGTGAGCGACATCGTCGTGATGCGGGGCATCGACTCGTGGACTCCGGTATCTCGCGACCAGCTCGTCATCTGGACCGGCATCAACGAAGCCTATCTGCTGCGCGTTTGGGATACCTGCCCCGATCTGACTTTCGTGAACTCCATCCGAGTCACGCAGACCGGGTACACCATCAACAAGTTTGAGAAGGTGATTGCAGGACGCGATACCTGTCCCATTCTCGAAATCCGACCGCTCGATGTGAAGCAACTGAAGGCGGATCGCAAGGCTGCCAAGGACCGTGATCCACCGAAGCCTTGAACGTCGATAAGGGTGATAATGCTGCGGTGAATTCCAGCGCATTGACCGACATCGAATTACGACAGGCGCTCCAGGCGGCTCGCCTCATCGCGCGATCCGCAGGCGAGGCCATCCTCGCGGTGTATCGTCGCCTCGACGAGCCCGGTGCTGTCACGGTCGATCGCAAAGCCGACTCCTCACCGCTGACCGAGGCGGATCTCGCTGCGCACCGCATCATCATCGAAGGTTTGCGTGCGTTGCGACCAGCGTGGCCGGTTTTGTCCGAGGAAGCGGCTGATGTGCCCTTCGCCGAGCGAGCATCCTGGTCGCGCTTCTGGCTCGTCGACCCGCTCGACGGAACCAAAGAATTTCTCTCGCGAAACGGCGAGTTCACCGTCAATATCGCGCTCATCGATCGTCACCATCCGGTACTCGGTGTGGTGCACGTGCCGGTGACGGGTGTCGACTACTTTGGTCTTGCGAACATCGGCGCTTGGAAAGCGACTCGCGCGGATGATCCAGGCTCGAGCATTCGGGTTGCCTCGCGCTCGCGAGTGCCGATCCGAGTCGTCGGTAGTCGATCGCATGCGAGTGCGCGCATGGTCGAGGCATTGCAAGTGCTCGATCAGCACGAGCTTGTCAGCATGGGTAGCTCTTTGAAGTTCTGCGTGCTCGCCGAAGGCGCTGCGGATGTATACCCGCGTATGGGGCCCACCAGCGAATGGGATACCGCGGCAGCCCATGCCGTCGTCCGCGGCGCCGGAGGCGACGTGGTGCGGCTCGATGGTTCACCGCTCGAATACAACCGAAGCAGTGGTTGGTTGAACCCGGATTTCATTGCCATGGGCCCCCGCGATCACGATTGGGTGAGCCTCTTCAACGGAGTGTCCTGAATCCATGATCTATGAATTCGACGGGTATCGTCCCGATCTCGCTGACGGTGTGTATGTCGCGCCGAGCGCCGATCTCATCGGGCGAGTGCGCGTGGCGCAAGGCGCGAGTATCTGGTTCGGCGTGGTGCTGCGCGGCGATACCGATTGGATTGAAATTGGTGAGAACAGTAACGTGCAAGATGGCACCGTGATGCATACGGACCCCGGTGTGCCCTTGCGCGTGGGCCCCAACGTCACGATCGGTCATCGCGCGTTTCTGCACGGTTGCACGGTGGGTGAGGGTAGCCTCATCGCCAACGGTGCGATGGTGCTTGATCGAGCCGTCATCGGTCGCGGCTGCGTGATCGCCGCTGGCGCACTGGTTCCACCGGATAAGGTCATTCCCGATGGGAGTGTGGTGATGGGCTCGCCTGGCAAAATCGTGCGTGAAGCCGGTGAGCGCGAGCGCGCCTTGATCCAACGATCGGTCGATAATTATCGACAGCGCGCTGCCGTCTACCTCACGAAGTTAAGGCTCGTGAACTGACGTCAGAAAGTTTTGCATGTGACGCAAGATGTTCGCCGTATCTTGCGGTGCGAGCACATCGCCAGCGAGCACATGATTCGACGGATCCTGACTGCGCTCGATCAATACGCGCTGCTTGCTCGGTGCGCGTGAGGCGCGACTGCCGAGTCGATCGAACATGGCTTCGATCTGTTCATGGCTGACCACGCGATCATGGTTCGAATAGACGACGAGCGTCGGTGTGGTGACGAGTTCGAGATCGCTGGCTCTGACGTAATCGACCAGCGCCATCATCGGTATCAGCGCGCTCGAGGGATAACGCCAGGTCCAAAATTGGGCATGCGCCTCGTTCGCGGGGCGCCACTCGTAGGTCGGTCCGATCACCGCTGCAGCTAACTGTTCGCCCCAAGGTTCTTTGAGCCACTCACTGCGCGGATCTCGCGGGCCGAGATTCGGCGATACCAATAAGAGCGCGGCGAGACGGGCTGCCTCGGGTCGTCGTGCCAGCCACAATGCCAAGGTGCCGCCCGTCGACGTGCCGACCACGATGACGCGCTCGCCGATCTCGGCGCCGATCGCATAGGCCTCGAGTGTGTCGGTGAGCCAGTCGCCGGCCGTTGCACTCGCCATCGCCGCACCGGGCAGTCCATGACCACTGAGACGAGTGTGGAAGAGGTTGGCGCCCAAGTGCGCAGCAAGCTGCTCGGTCAAGGGGCTGACTTCTTGCCGCGTCGCCGAGTAGCCGTGCAAATAGATGACTGAGTACGCTGTTTTACGACGATCGGCATGAGCCCAAAAAATACGTTTTTTCGTGCCGGGTGTGATGGGTCCGACGTGTGATCGGTCGATACGTTGCTCGGCTTGCGCAAGCCTGGCTTCAAGTGCCCGTGAATCGTTCGGGATCGTCGGTGCGGCACGTGGTTCGATGATGTCATGACGAGGCCCCAGTCGATACGCGAGCCACACCACGAGGCAGAACAAGATCGCGATCGTGACGAGTCGAATTAAAGGTCGGCGTATCATGCGGAGCGAGTCTAGCGAAGCAGTGGAGAAACGGGCAGTTGAGTGCCGAAGATTTGCGCGCCCCGGATTGGCAGGTTGAAGGTCGCGATTGGCCCAATCGCGACTGTAGTCGATTCGTCGAATCGGCCGGTTTGCGCTGGCATGTACAGCGCTGCGGAGCGGGACCTGTTTGTTTGTTGATTCACGGTACGGGCGCATCGACTCACTCGTTCCGTGATCTGCTGCCCTTGCTCGCGAAACATTTCGAGGTGATTGCCATCGACCTGCCGGGCCACGGTTTCACGTCACGTCCCGTTGCGCTCGAGGGGCTCTCGTTGACGGGGATGGCGCGCGCACTGGCGGATTTGCTGCGTGGCTTGAACGCTCGTCCGGCGATCGTGGTCGGCCATTCGGCCGGTGCGGCCATTGCGGCGCGACTGGTGTTGGATCACGAGATCGAACCCCGTTGCCTCATCAGTCTCAACGGCGCATTACTGCCGCTCTCGGGCTTCAAACATCCGGCCTTCACGCCACTCGTACGCGCGGTCGTGAGTAGTCACTGGTTACCGCGCTGGTTTGCCAAGCGTCTTGAGTCGCCACGTGAGGTGGATCGTTTGCTGGAGGGGACTGGGTCGCGCGTCGATGCGCGTGGGCGTGAACTCTATGGCCGCCTCTCGCGCTGCCCCGGGCACACCGGTGCGGCGCTGGCGATGATGGGCGTTTGGGATTTGCG
>JBDKJA010000098.1:0-7233 GCA_039796795.1 Pseudomonadota bacterium | reverse complement strand
GACGCGATATCGGCCTGACCGAGCTTGAATAGACGCAGTCGCGTGCCGTCATCGTAGCCCGTGAGCCATTCGACCCGTTCGATCGAGACCGACGCGGCGTCAAAGAAACGGGGGTTCTTGATGAGCTTGACGTCCTTGGCGCCCGCTGCCCAGGCTTCGATGCGGTAAGGACCGTTGCAGACGATATATTCCGGCTTGGACCATTCGCGACCCCGTACTTTCACCACATGCTCTGGTACGCAATACGCGGTGCAAAGATTGAGGGGGAGCTCGACATCGGGGTGCTCGAGTCGGATCACGAGCGTCGAAGCGTCGGGCGCTGTCACGCCAATCGTATCGGGCGCCTTACGCGCGAAGCGTACGTCACGCGCGCCGACGATCGAATCGAGACGTACGGCGTTCGGTGCGCCGGTTGCCGGGTCGAGATACCGGCGCAACGTGAAAACGAAATCACGCGCGGTCAGTGCGGTGCCGTCCGACCACTGCAGCTTGGGTCGAAGTCTGAAAGTCCAGACCAAGCCGTCCGTCGAGACCTGCCAGCTGGCCGCGCAGCCCGGTACGACACGACCATTGGCATCGGTCACGGTAAGACCGGCAAACAGCTCTGCCGCCATTTCGGCGGTGACTTGTCCGGTCGGGCGCTGTGGATCGAGTGAGGTCATTTCGCTGGCGACGACGCGTCGCAGCGTGTTAGCCGATTGCGCCTGCAGCCTTTGGGGCAGTGCGAGCGAGGTGGCAACCGAAGCTGCGATAAATGAACGACGATCCATGTGTGATTTCTTTGCTTTGAGATTATTGAATGGCGCTGTTATAGCGTGCGGAGATCACTTTCCAGTCGACTACTTGCCACCAGGCGTCGAGATAGTCGGCGCGACGATTTTGGTATTGCAGGTAGTACGCGTGCTCCCAGACATCGTTGCCGAGCAGGGGCGTGCCACGCTCTGTCACGACATCCATCAGGGGATTGTCCTGATTCGCGGTCGAGACGATTTTCAATTTGCTCTCGGCCGTGACGATCAACCAAGCCCAACCGGAGCCAAACCGAGCGAGCCCCGCTGCCTTGAACGCCGCCTTGAACTGATCGAGTGAGCCGAAGTCGCGATCGATGGCCGCGCGAAGTTCGGCGGAAGGCTCGCCGCCTTGGCCAGGTCGGGTCATCGATTGCCAGAAAAATTCGTGATTCCAGTGCCCGCCACCATTGTTGCGGATCGCCATGGATGTTTCCGACACTTTGGCGAGGAGTTGCTCGAGCGTACGGCCTTGCAGTGCTGCGTTCTCAGCGACGGCCTTGTTGAGATTATCGACGTAGGCCTTGTGATGGCGACCGTGGTGGATCTGCATGGTTTGGGCATCGATCACCGGCTGCAGCGCATCATGCGGGTAGGGCAGCGGAGCTAGCTTGAACGGCTCGGCGAAAGCCGGCACGCACAGAGCGGCAAGCAGCGCCCATCCATAGCGAATTCGCAGTTTCATGAGGACTCTCTCAAGGGTTGCAGACAGCGCTAAGAATACCGAGCCGCACTCGGAAAATCAGCCGACGACATTCACCGCCTCGCGGGCGTTCAGTAAGTGGGTTTCAGGTGCTTGTGACTATGCCCGCGGCCGCCATGCGAGTGCTTGTCGGCCGATTCAACGGTGACGAGATTCAGATTACCGTGGCGGACGCCCGGCTCGGCCGTGATCGCGGCGGCGAATTCCTGGACATCGCGGGTGCTGCCCTGCAGTACCACCGTTTCAAGGCAGTTCTCGTGATCGAGGTGGACATGCATCGATGCGACGGTGAGGTCATGATGGGCGTGCTGCTTGGTCGCGAGACGTTCCGCTAAGGTTCGTTGATGATGATCGAACACATACGAGAGGCTCGCGACGCACTGGCTGCCATGCGCTGCCACCTGTTTCAGATCTTCAAGCCGATCGCGAATGAGATCACGTACCGCCTCGCTGCGATTTTCGTAGCCGCGTTCCTTGACGTAGCGATCGAAAGCGTCGGCCAGAGTGTCGTCTATGGAAATCGTCAGACGCTGCATGAATATCACCTCGCGGTGTCGTGAAAGGCTTTGATTAGAGGTAACAAGGCCTCGCCCGGTGGGTCGTCGCGGTAAGCCAGCACCAGCGGTCGTTGCCATTCGAATTGAGATGACGGCAGTGCGACGAGGTTACCGCATGCGAGATCAGGACCGAGCAGTGCTGTCGGCAAGATCGTCAAATGCCGCCCCTGTTCGAGCAGGGTTCGACAGAACTCGATCGAACTGGTTTCAACGCTGAAGTTCGGTGGGGCAAGACCTGCTGACTCGAACGGTTCGCGCCACGCCGCCTCCACATCGCCCGAATTGCTACCGCGTATCCAAGGATAAGCAGTCAGATCTTCCAGGGTGATTTCTTTGGTCGCTGCGCACAGAAGGTGCTTTCGCCCCGCGATGATTCGATACGACTCATGGCCTAAGGTTTCGCGGATGATTCCCGGGGTATCGTCGGCGTTTGGATAAGTGCGGATATAGACAGCCACATCGATTTCATTCTCGGTCAGCGCTGCTAAGAGATCGGTTTGCAAGCCGCTGGTGATCGTGACGGTGATACCCGGGTGTCGACGCTCGAGAAGATCGACGGCGGCCGCGACTCGGCTGGCCGCTGCCGTCGGGCTTGCTCCGATACGGATACGACCGCTGCGCTGGAGTGCGTCCGATTGCAGCGTTTGGCGTAGCTGAGTTTCATCACTGATGACCTGCCGAGCAAATCGGACGAGTTCATGACCAAACGCCGTTGGTCGCGGCACGGACGATTCGCGGTCGAGCAGTTGCACGCCGAGTTCGGCTTCGAGCTGCCTGAGCGACTTACTGATGGCCTGCTGGGTTCGGCCCAGGTGGGTTGCGGCTCGCGTGAATCCTCCGTGATCGATGACGGCGAGAAAGTAGCGTAGCTGCTGAATCTGCATGGCCTTGTCATGGTAACTCCCGGTTGGGAGTGGGGGAATGGAAGTTGTTTTCCGGACGACGAGCGATACGGCAGTCTGCTCGTATCACACAACGGGAGACGGCAAATGGCGAGCCTGCAGAGCGTGAGTCACTGGGCGGACGAGACCGATGTTCTGATCTGCGGATATGGGCTGGCTGGTGCGACGGCGGCCATCGAGGCTCACGATCTCGATGCCAGCGCCGACATCCTGATCCTCGAAAAGATGCCGGAAGTTTGGGCGGGCGGGAATTCGCGAGTCTCAGGTCAATCTTTGCTGATTTCGAAGAACAAAGAAGCGTTGAAGTCGTATCAGCGCGCGATGAGTCAGCCGAATCCCATTCCTGAAGACATGTTGGATGCGTGGGCCGAGCGGATGGTCACGCTCGAGCCCTACATCCAAGCGCGTGCCGCAGAGGTGGGTGCAACGTACATACACGGCACTGGCTTCTCGGAACGTGCTGCGGTGCTCGAATTTCCGGAGCTTGGCGCTGCCGAGGCGGTGGAGCACACCGCCACGATCTTGCCGATCCCGAGTGGCGTATGGCTTGCTTTCAAAGCGAATGTCGAGAAGCGTACGCGTATCCGCAAGCGCTTCGAGGCGCGCGTGCTCGATCTGATTCAAGACCCCGACACCCTCGAGGTATTTGGTGTCGTGGTAGACATCGCGGGTGAGCGTCGTTGCATTCGTGCGCGCCGGGGCGTCGTCATGTGCACGGGCGGCTTCGAGAACAATCTCGAGATGCACCGGAATTATTTTGGTCTCGCGCAAGCACATCCGCTCGGAACGCCCGGCAACACGGGTGACGGCTTGCGTATCCTGCAGAAAGCCGGTGCCGATATGTGGCACTTACGTAATCAGGGCCAGTCGGGTGGCATTTGGCCCGGATTCCGATTCCCCGGAAAAGACACCGTCTTCCTGCGTCAACTCTTTTGGCAGACCTTCAGTTGGATTGATGTGGGTCGAGATGACCAACGCTTCTTCGACGAGACCTGGGAATGGCAGCTCACGCACTACAAGATGAAGAGTCATGGCGAGTGGATCGATACGCCGCATCATCGCGTGTTGCCGATACACATGATCTTCGATGAAACCACGCGGCTTCATAACCCCCTCATTACCAAGGTCATGACGTGGAATGCCGTGGTCGAGAACTATCCTTGGAGTGACGATAACAGCGCCGAAGTTGCCAAAGGCTGGATTGTGCGCGCAGATTCCATCGAAGAATTGGCGACGAAGATCGGTCGGAATCCGACGGAGTTGGCGGCGACCGTGCGCAAGTACAACGAAGCCTGCGCCAAGGGCGTTGACGAGGAGTTCGGCCGCAGCAAAGAGACGCTCTATGCGATCGACAAGCCGCCGTATTACGCCGTTGAGATCGTACCGGCTATCGTCTGTACGGGTGGCGGCGCGAGACGCAACATCGAGTCTGAAGTGTTGACGCCGGAAGGCGGTAAGATTCCTCGTCTTTATGAAGCAGGTGAGTTGGGCTCGATGTTCTCCAACCTTTATCAAAATGGCTCGTATCTCACCGAGGCCATGATCTCGGGTCGTGCCGCTGGACGTAATGCAGTGCAACAGGGTGTGAGCATATGAAGATCAAGACGCCTGCGATGAAGCTCGATCTTCGCATCGACAAGATGGAAGTTCGCGACGGTGAGTTACGCCTCGATGGCGTTGCGGGGGTTTTGCCTTGCGAGGCATCGCTCGGTGCCGTGGAGGCTCGTCGTCTGATCCTACAGGCCTTACGACCCAAGATTATTTTGTGGGCATTGTTCGGCAAGGGTTCCGCTAACGGAAAGTGATGCGATGGATCTTTATTGGACGCTCGTGTTTTTACACGTCATCGCTTTCGCCTATTGGCTCGGCGGTGATTTCGGTGTCTACGTGACCGGAGGCTACGTTGCGCGCGCGGATCTCCCGCTTGCCGAGCGACTCCGTTTTTTAGATGCCTTAATGAAGATCGATATCCTGCCGCGTACCGGTATCGTGTTGCTGCCCGTACTCGGATTGCAGATCGCCGCTTTGCGCGAGGCGATCTATTTGCCCGCGTGGGCGAAGTTCGCCATTTGGTTGGGTGGTGCGGCTTGGGTTGCGATCGTCTGGGGCGTGTTCGCGCGTCGCGGCACTCCCTTCGGTGAGCGATTGCAACAAATCGATGTGTCGCTTCGCTATGTTGTCATCGTGGTGTTGGTCGCGATCGGCGCATGGTCGCTACTCGATGTCGGCCCCGTAAAAGAGAAATGGTTGGCTGCCAAGTTTCTGACCTATGCCACACTGCTTGCTATCGGTTTGTATCTGCGCTCGGTCATCAAGGCTTGGCGTGTCGGATTTATGGAGTTGCAGCGTGGCCCGAGTGAGTCCGCCGAGCGCTTGATTGCGATTGGCATTCAGCGCGGGCGACGCGGCGCTTGGGTGTTTTGGGCGGTCATCGCCTTGACGGCTTATCTTGGCATCGCAAAGCCGTTTTGATTTTGGGGGTTGATTCAGTGTCGTATTCTTTGGTGTCTTGGGCGCATGTTCTCGTCATGGGTTATTGGCTCGGTAGCGAGTTGGTGATCAACGCGCTGACGCACTACATCGCGCGTACCACCAGCCTCTCGGGCGCTGAACGCATGCGCTTGTGGGATTTTCTACTCGATGTCGATCAGCATGTGCGCAATGCCATGATCATGTCGGTCCCGCTCGGCTTCACCTTGGCTGCCATGCTTGGACTCGTGCCCATCGAAGGTCCGTGGATGTGGGCTCTTTGGATCGTCTCGGCGCTCTGGTTTTGGTTCATGTGGATGGTGCATTGGCGTCGCAAGAGTCCGAGCGGTCCCGTCTGGGCGCGTTGGGACTGGCGTCTGCGCTATCCGCTCATCGCGTTCTTCGCGGGCAGCGGCGCACTCTCATTGGTGATCGGTTGGCCTTATCCCGCACCCTGGCTTGCAGGTAAGGTCTTGCTGTTCGCCGGCGCGATGGTCTGTGGGATTTTTGTCCGCTATTACATCCGCGAGGCTTGGGTGCTGCTGTTCACGATCGGCGCGCTCGGGGCCCTCAAACCCGGCTAGAATTCGGAGGATGAACCTCCGGATCCTGCCTGCTTCGTTGGCCCGCCTGCTCGGGCTTTCTCTGACCCTGCTGTGGCTGTCGGCCTGCCTCTCGGGTGCAGCCCCCAAAGCGCCGACTATCACGGAGCAGCCGAAGGATCGCACCGGATTCGTCACTCAGGCGGTCAAGTTCGATCTGGGTGTCTCGGGCAAGCCGCCATTCACATTCCAGTGGCTTCGTAATGGTGTCGCGATTGCCGGTGCTACCGATCCGATTTATTTCACTCCAGCGCTGACTCTCGCGGATGACGGATCGAAATACTCCGTGCGGATTACCAACGCCGACGGTTCGGTGACGAGCAATGAGGCGACCTTGACTGTGAAGCCAGGCCCGACCTTGACCGGCCAGCCAAGCTCGCAGTCGGTTGCGCTCGGCGCGAGCGCGAGTTTCTCGGTCACCGCATCGGGTGAGCAGCTGGTTTATCAGTGGTATCGCGACGAGTTGCCGATCAGTGGCGCCAATGCCGCAACCTACACCATCAGTGCGACCACAGCCGCGGACGACGGCGCGGTCTTGCGCGCTTATGCCATCAATCCGGGTGGCTTTGCGGTCTCGCAGGCGGCGACGCTGACCGTCACGGCGGCCCCCGCCATCACGATTCAGCCGGTCTCGCAGACCTTGGTCGCCGGCGATCCGCTCTTGCTCGGCGTCTCGGCCACGGGCGGCAATTTGCAGTATCAGTGGCGACGCAATGGGGTCGATATCAGCGGCGCCACCAGTCGAGTGCTGCGCCTCGAGGCCATCTCGAGCGAAGACAATGGGGCGACGTTCTCGGTGATCGTGCGCAATGCGCAAGGCTCCGTGACGAGCGCCAATGCAACTGTGACGGTGACGTCGGCAGAGTCGCTCGCGTTACCTAAAGCACTCGCTGACGTGGCGGTCTCCGACACGGGACTGCTCACCGGTGGTTTCGTCTTGGTACGTCGCAGTAATGGCAGTGTGGCGAGCTGGGGCCACGCGGTCGATGGTCAGCGCGGTGACGGCACGGCGGGCGAAGCGACGGACACCATCTCGACGGTCAAACTGCCGACGGGGCGTACGGCGAAAGCCATTGCTGCGGGTGGCTCACACGCCATGGCGTTGCTTGACGATGGCAGCGTCGTCACTTGGGGTTTGAACGATTCAGGGCAGCTTGGGCTTGGCGATACGACCACGCGTTCCACGCCGACCAAAGTGACTTTAGATCGACC
>JBDKJA010000097.1:0-6368 GCA_039796795.1 Pseudomonadota bacterium | reverse complement strand
GATGAGATCAGCGACCTCTCGCACTTCCGCTTCTTTGAAGCCGCGAGTCGTCGATGCGGGCGTTCCGATACGAATACCGCTCGTCACCATCGGCGGACGTGGATCGTTCGGCACCGCATTCTTGTTCACCGTGATGTGCGCGGCACCGAGTGCGGCATCGGCATCTTTACCGGTGATGTTCTTGTCCGAGAGATCGATCAGGAACAAGTGGTTATCGGTTCCACCCGAGACGATGCGATAACCGCGCTGTTGCAACTGCGTGCACATGGCGCGCGCATTGGCGACGACCTGATGTTGGTAATCTTTGAACTCGGGCTGCAAGGCCTCGAGGAAGGCCACCGCTTTCGCGGCGATCACGTGCATCAACGGGCCGCCCTGCGTACCCGGGAATACCAGTGAGTTGAATTTTTTGGTCAGCTCGTCGTTCTTGCGCGCGAGAATCAAGCCGCCGCGCGGACCGCGCAGCGTCTTGTGCGTCGTCGTCGTAACAACATCCGCGTAAGGAATCGGATTCGGGTAGACGCCGGCCGCCACGAGACCCGCGACGTGCGCCATGTCGACGTGCAAATACGCGCCCACTTTGTCGGCGATCGCGCGAAAGCGCGGGAAATCGAGCAAACGTGAATAGGCTGAAAACCCGGCAATGATGAGCTTGGGCTTCACCTCGAGCGCCTGCGCTTCGAGAGCGTCATAGTCGATCTCACCGTTATCGGGGCGAATGCCGTACTGCGAGGCGTTGAAGATCTTGCCCGAGAAGTTCACCTTCGCGCCGTGCGTAAGGTGACCACCATGATCGAGGCTCATGCCGAGGATGGCATCACCGGGCTTGAGCATGGCGAGATAGACGGCCGCGTTCGCCTGTGAGCCCGAGTGCGGCTGCACGTTGGCGTAATCCGCGCCGAAGAGCTGCTTCGCGCGATCGATCGCCAACTGCTCGGCGACATCGACATGCTCGCAACCACCGTAATAGCGCTTACCCGGATAGCCTTCGGCGTATTTGTTGGTCAGCACCGAACCCTGCGCCTCGAGCACGCGGGGACTCGCATAGTTCTCGGAGGCGATCAGCTCGATGTGATCTTCCTGACGTTGCCGTTCGGCACCCATCGCAGCGGCGAGCTCTGGGTCGAATCCGGCAATGGTCATGTTTCTCGAAAACATCGGCGAAGCCTCGGGGGAGCAGGTGGCGGGAAACGCCGTATTTTAGCCGAATGAGGGGCTTCGCCGACCCTCTCGTCTTGCAATCAAGCGAAAAGATGCTCGACGACCGCGTTCCAAGCCGAGGCGATGTTCGGTCGGTGATAACCGCCCCCGCCCGTGGCGAGCAGACGGCCATGCCCCAAGCGCTCGGCAAGATCACGCAAATCGGCCGTCGCACGAGCATGCGCTGCCGGTGAAAACCGCAGGTGGGTGAGCGGATCACCCGCCACGCTATCGGCCCCTGCCTGCAGGATGATGAACTCGGGTGCGAAGGATTCGAGGTGACGCAGCACCCGCTGCCAAGCCGGCGCGAATGCCGCGTCGTCGGCACCGGGCATCAACGGCAGGTTGAGTTTGGTGCCCTTGGCCTCTCCCTTACCGATTTCATCGTCAGAGCCCGTGCCCGGGTAGAGGTGACGGCCATCCTCGTGGATATCCGCAAAGATGAGTCCTGGATCGGTCTCGAAGCCGTAATAGAGCCCATCGCCGTGATGGGCATCGATGTCGACGTAAGCAATACGCTGCAGACCATGCTCGCGGCGTAGCCATTCGACGAGCACGCCACAGTCGTTCAGGGCACAAAAGCCCGCGGCACCGCGACGAGCGGCATGGTGCAGGCCGGCAATCGGCACGAAGGCACGGCGGACCCGCCCCTGCATGATCTCTGAGCCTGCCAGCAAAACGCCGCCGACGACGTCTGAGGCGATCTCGAAGACACCACGGAAAGCAGGCGTATCACCGCCGTCGAGGTAGCCCTCGCCCGTCGCCGAGCGCTGCTGCACGAATGCCAAATACGAAGGCGTGTGGAACAAGGCGAGCTCGTCGACGCTCGCGCGGCGCGGCTCCTCGATGCGGCAACGACGCTCGAGACCCCGAGCTTCAAATTCGCGATAGAAGGCCTCGTGACGGTCGAGACCGAAAGGATGGCCCCCACCGAACCCATACCGGGCAAGCCGCTCGCCGGCGACGACCAGAACTTCGGACATCGTCCTGCCCTCCCGAAGATGCGGCGAAGCCTAGCACAGGCGATAATCCCGCCCATGGCTCAATACATTTACACGATGAACCGGGTGGGCAAGGTCGTCCCCCCGAAGCGTCACATCCTGCGCGATATCAGCCTCTCGTTCTTCCCAGGCGCCAAAATCGGCGTCTTGGGCCTGAACGGCTCGGGTAAATCGACGCTCCTGAAAATCATGGCCGGTCTCGATACCAATATCGAGGGCGAAGCGAGACCGCAATCCGGTATCCGCGTGGGTTATCTGCCGCAGGAGCCAGAGCTCGATCCGAACAAGAACGTGCGCGAGGAAGTCGTCGCCGGTATCGGCGGCATGTTCGCCAAGGTCGAACGCTTCAACGCGATTAGCGAAGCTTTCGCTGAGCCGATGTCCGATGACGAGATGAACAAGCTCCTCGAGGAGCAAGCCAAGCTGCAGGATGACATCGATGCTGCCGGTGGCTGGGAACTCGATCGCAAGCTCGAGATCGCGGCCGATGCGCTGCGTCTGCCGCCTTGGGATGCAAAGATCGAAAATCTCTCCGGTGGTGAGAAGCGTCGCGTCGCGCTCTGTCGCCTGTTGCTCTCGGCACCTGACATGTTGTTGCTCGATGAGCCCACGAACCACCTCGACGCCGAATCGATTCATTGGCTCGAGAAGTATCTCGAGGAATATCCCTCGACCGTGATCGCGGTCACGCACGATCGCTACTTCCTCGACAACGTCGCCGAGTGGATTCTCGAGCTCGACCGTGGTCATGGCATTCCCTATCAAGGTAACTATTCCACGTGGCTCGAGCAGAAAGAGAAGCGACTCGCGCAAGAAGAGCGTGAACGCGAAGCGTTGCGTAAAACGCTCGAGCGCGAACTCGAGTGGGTGCGTCAAAATCCGAAAGCGCGTCAAGCGAAGAGCAAAGCGCGTATGCAGCGCTACGAAGAGCTCGCTTCACGCGAATTCCAAGAGCGCAACGAGACTAACGAAATCTACATTCCGCCTGGCGAGCGCTTAGGCGATCTCGTCATCGAAGCGAAGGGTCTGCGTAAAGCCTTCGGCGACAAGCTGTTGTTCGACGATCTGAACTTCAACCTGCCGCGCGGCGGCATCGTCGGCATCATCGGACCGAACGGCGCAGGTAAAACCACGCTCTTCCGTATGCTCACGGGCGTCGAGAAACCGGATTCCGGTGAGATTCGTATCGGCCCTAGCGTGAAACTCGCCTACGTCGATCAGTCGCGCCAGGCGCTGAACGACAAGAACAGCGTGTGGCAAGAAATCTCGAACGGACTCGATCTGATCAAGGTCGGCAACTACGAGACGCCTTCACGCGGCTATGTCGGGCGCTTCAATTTCAAGGGCACGCAACAGCAGCAACTCATCGGCGAACTCTCCGGTGGTGAGCGCAACCGCGTGCACTTGGCTAAGGTGCTGAAGTCCGGTGGCAACGTATTACTGCTCGACGAACCGACCAACGATCTGGACGTCGAAACGCTACGCGCACTCGAAGAAGGTTTGCTTGCTTACCCCGGCTGCGCGGTCGTCATCTCGCACGATCGCTGGTTCCTCGATCGCATCGCCACTCACATCCTGGCCTTCGAAGGTAATTCGGAAGTGATCTGGTTCGAAGGCAACTATCAGGAATACGTCGAGGACTACAAGAAACGCCGCGGCGAAGACGCCGAGCGACCGCACCGTATCCGGTACAAGCCGCTCACGCGTTAAGGAACGCGGCGGCTCAGCCGCCGCCGCTGTTCAAGATCGCTGAAGCGCCGATCGAGCCGCGCTGCTGCTGTTCACGCACCCAGTCGCCCGAGCCATTCTGCGAGTCGGTCGTTGTGCAGACCTTGCGGGTTCGAAAACTCGAACCCGTGACCTTCTCTTCGCGGCACTTCACCTTCGGTGTCTTGTCTTCGGTCTTGGCAGCGGGCGGAGTCGTGCTAGCTGGCGTGGCCACGGCTGCAACCGGTGTCGCGGTGGGCACGGCAGCGGGTGTCGCAGCCGGCGGGTTGGTCGCTGATGCTGAAGCGGCCGCAGTACCACCCTCGATGGGCGGATCGGCTGCGAACACCGGCATCGCCATCATGAGACTCGCGATGACCGCGATCGATTTCACCGAAGAGATCCGCTGCTGATAGACCGTCATGGCAAAGCGCCTCCGCATTCGTTTGAGCAATACACCGACCCTGAGTACGCTAACGAGCCATGAGCACCGAGCGCAAGCCCTTGCCTGAAAACTTGCCTGAACACTGGTGGACCGAAGCCGCCATACCGGCGCTCAAGTTGCTGGCGGCCGATGATCCAGAGCACGGCGCGGCATGGCTCGCCCTGCACTACGACCTGACGACCTCCGGCCGGCTCGATGAGGCGCGCAATGCCTATGGGCAGTTTCTGCGCAGTTGCTGCCCGGTAGGGCCCGTACGACGCGCAGCGGAGCAACTTTGCGAGGGGCGCTTGCCCGAGGCCGATTTCCTGTTGAAGGAGCATCGGCGACGAAACCCACCCGACCCGCTCGTTCTGCAGCTCGCGGCTGAAACCGCGTTCCGTCGCCAGAAGGATGCCGATGCGATCGCGCTCTTGAGCGAGTGTTTGCAACTAGCGCCAGATCAGCCGGGGGCGCGCTTCTCGCGCGCCCTTGCCTATTACCGCTCTGGCAAGCCCGTTGAAGCCGAGAGGGATCTCGAGGCCGAGCTGCAGACACATCCCGAAAACCCCGCGTGCCGCGCCTTGCTCGCCGCCGCGCTCACGAAAACGACGGGAGTCGAACGCGCACTCGAACTATACGAACGACTGACGCGCGAGTTTCCAAGCCAAGCAACGCTTTGGATGAGTTTTGGTCACGTGCTCAAGGCAGCCGGTCGGCAGCCCGAGAGCATCGGCGCTTACCGAAGAGCGACTGAGCTCGAGCCAAAAATCGGTGAGGCGTGGTGGAGTCTCGCTAATCTGAAGACGGTCAAACTCTCGGCCGATGACATCGCGGCCATGACCGCACAATTAGATCGTCATGATTTGACCGACGATGATCGGCTGCACTTCGAATTTGCCCTCGGCAAAGCACACGAGGATCTCGCGCAGTTCGAGACTTCGTTCCGTCATTACGACGCCGGCAATCGCCTGCGTTTACGCATGGCACCCTACGACTCGCAGAGCTCGACGATCAATCTGCGTCGCAGTCAAAGCACCTACACCCGAGATTTTTTCGAGGCACGTCGTGGTTGCGGATCGAGCGCTGCGGATCCCATTTTTATCGTCGGTTTGCCGCGAGCGGGCTCGACTCTGATCGAACAAATTCTGGCGAGCCACTCGTTGATTGAAGGCACGATGGAGCTGCCGAACATCACGGACATCGCTCGCAGCATCGCCGATCGGCAGCGCAACGATGCCGATTACGACTACCTTCCGCTCGTCCCCACACTGGAGCCAGACGAGTGGCGCGCGCTCGGCGAGCGATACATCAGCGGCACGCGGATTTATCGCAAGAGCTCGCGACCCTTCTTCATCGACAAGATGCCGAACAACTTCACGCATCTTGGACTCATCCATCTCATCTTGCCGAACGCGAAGATCATCGATGCCCGTCGTAACCCGATGGCCTCCTGTTTCTCCAACTTCAAGCAGCACTTCGCACTTGGACAATTGTTCTCGTACGGGCTTGAGAATATCGGCGGCTTCTATCGCGACTATGTGGAGTTGATGGCGCACTTTGATAGCGTGCTGCCTGGACGAGTGCATCGTGTGTACTACGAGAACATGGTGACGGACACCGAGAACGAAATCCGCCGCTTACTCGACTATTGCGGCGTTCCGTTCGAAGAGCAGTGCCTACGGTTTCACCAAACCGAACGCATCGTGCGCACCGCCAGCTCGGAGCAGGTTCGAAAACCGAAGTGTTAACGAGCTATCCCGCGGTACCGGATTTCGCGGCGTCATCAAAGCGATAGCCGAATAAGTCGACGTCGATCCGATAACGATCGGCGACTGCCTGCACCAACTCTGGATCATAGTATTCGCGATAGTCGCGATGCTCCGATGCGTTACGCGTTTCGAGAACGACTCGCGGCAAGGAGAGCGCCTCACAGATCGCATCGAAATCCGACTGCAGTGATTCGGCCCGTAACAGGTGCGAGACCATGACTCGGCCATCCTCATCGGTGACGAAATCTGCCTGCGCTCGAAAATGGA
>JBDKJA010000096.1:0-6276 GCA_039796795.1 Pseudomonadota bacterium | reverse complement strand
TCGCTTTCCCGAGCTCGTGAGTCCGCGTAAGGAAGACATCTGCTACGCCACGCAGAATCGTCAGGATGCCGTGAAAGATCTGTTGCGCGAAGCCGACGTTCTCATCGTGGTGGGTTCGGTTACGAGCTCGAATTCGAATCGCTTGGTCGAGCTCGGGTCTCGAGCCGGTGTGCCGTCATACCTTGTCGACGGTGCGGCAGACCTCAAGCGCGAGTGGTTCGAGGGTAAGCACTGCGTGGGTTTGAGTGCGGGTGCTTCGGCGCCAGAGGTCTTGGTTCAAGAGGTTATCGAGCAGCTGAAGGCCTGGGGTGCCTCGGCACCGACGGAGCTCTCGGGGCGTATCGAACAGGTTGTTTTTGGACTGCCACGCGAGTTGCGGTTGGCTTCCGAGCGGAATACTGCCCTATAATCAACGACATGAACTTGACCGACTCGAATGCCATCGCCGAGCGCTTGCGCACCGCAGGCATTCAGCCAACCTCGCAACGATTGAAGATCGCCTCGTTGCTGCTCGGTGCGCCTCAGCACCTAACGGCCGAGCAGATTCTCGTTTCATTGCAGGGCGAGGGCGTACGGGTTTCCAAGGCGACGGTGTACAACACGCTGAACCTGTTTGCCGAGAAGGGTGTGATTCGCCAACTCGCCGCCGAGGGTGACAGTGCGTGGTTCGACTCCAACACCGAGCCGCATTTCCACTTTCAGGACGTCGAAACCGGCGCCCTGACCGATCTGATGCCGCAAGAGGTCAGCTTCGATCGTCTGCCGCCGCCGCCCCCGGGCACGGAATACGCCGGCATTGAACTTTTCATCCGCCTTCGGCGCGTTTAATATCCGCACCCCCGGCCGTTCTGCCGGGGTCCTGATGCCGGAATAGCTCAGTTGGTAGAGCGGCGCATTCGTAATGCGTAGGTCGTAGGTTCGAATCCTATTTCCGGCACCATTTTTCATCTGGCTCAGGAGATGAGCATGATTACTCGAATCGAGTCCGGCAAGCGCATGTCGCAGGCCGTCGTTGCTAACGGCTTCGTGTTTCTTGCTGGCCAGGTGGCCAGCGATACGGCCGGTAGCGTCGAAGACCAGACGCGCCAAGTGCTCAATGAAATCGACCGGCTGCTCGCCGCTGCAGGATCGAGTAAAGAGAAGATTTTGAGCGCTAATATTTATCTCGCGAAGATGACCGACTTCGCGGCGATGAATAGCGTATGGGATGTGTGGGTTCACCCCGTGGCGAAGCCGGCTCGCGCGACGGTTGAGGCGCAGTTAGCCGCGCCTGAGTACAAAGTCGAAATTCAGATCGTCGCGCTCGCCTGATCTGGCTGGGCGCGTCCGTCGTCCCGCGTTCTAGACGCTTTCAGTTAAGCGAAGCAGCAGTCGTCGCGACGCGTTTTCGAGCAGATCGAGAACCCGTTCGAAGTCGGCTGCCGTGCCATAGTAGGGGTCCGGCACATCAACGCGCGAGCGCTCGCCTGCGAACTCCAGAAATAGTTGTGCCCGCTCGGCCTCATCCGCAGGCGCGAGCTCGCGTAGTCTGCTGAGATTGGATGGGTCCATGGCGAGCAGCCAATCAAATCGCGCGAAGTCGCCAGAGGTGACTTGTCTTGCACGCAAGGGTGCGAGGTCATAACCGCGCTTTCGACCGGCTGCAATCGATCGGGGATCAGGTGGCTCGCCGACGTGATAGTCATGGGTGCCTGCCGAGTCTATGGTCAGCTGAAGCTGCGGGAACTCGCGTCGCGCTAACTCGCGCAGCACTGCTTCGGCAGACGGTGACCGGCAGATGTTACCCATGCACACAAGTAAGATGCGCGTCATCGTCGGCTCGATCAGCTTTGTTGCAAGGCTCTGAAAGTTGTCTGGCAGCGCCAGAAGAGCAGACTCGCTAAGGGTGCGCTAACGAGAGCTACGATTGAGATGCCGTCGCCGATGCGTTTTTCATCAGCGAAGATGTAGTCGGAAATCGCCGAGGCAACGGTTGCGCCCAGCCCGATGCCGATGATATTGATCACAAGGAGATAGATCGCCGACACCCGAGCTCGCAGTTGGTTCGGCGTGACAAGTTGAATCGCAGATGATGCGGCGCCAAACGGAAAACTAGATAGGAATAGCGTCGGCACAGCCAAGGTCAGCGCGAGTGCCACATCACCTACCTGAAAGGTGGCAATGGAAATTGGCCAAAGCAAAATAGCGCTGACGAGTGCGACGCGGATCTCCGCATTGTGATTGCCCTCAGCGCGCCATCGATCCGCCAAGATTCCGCCGGTGAGAATCCCTGCTGCGCCTGCTACGAACATGATGGGGCCGTACGTGAATGCCACAAACAAAGGATCAACGCCAAACGTTCGCATCAAATGTGCGGGAAACCAGAAAGCAATGCCATTAAATAAGAGTGTCAGGCAAGAGACTCCAAAGAAAAAATTCAGATAAAAGGATTTGTGGTTGAGCAAGTGCGAGATGACAGCGCCGAAGCTCGGTAGCTCGGCAGTGCCGCCTCGACGCGGAGGCTCCTTGACTGTCATCATCCAGAGGGCAACGAGAATGCCGGGCGGCCCCAGCAGTAAGAAGGGGATCTGCCACCCGCGAACTTCGCCAATCAATGGCAGATCAATCGGTGGCAGACCGGATACGTATTGTACGAGTGCACCCGTCACCATAATGGCGACGCCAATACCGAAGTACACGCCCATCGAGAACAGTCCGAGCGCTCGACCGCGTTTCTCGGGTGGAAAATAATCGGCGAGCATCGAGTAGGCGGTGGGTGTCAGTGCCGCTTCACCGACGCCGACACCCACGCGCGCCGCGAAGAGACCTGCAAAATTCGTCATTCGACCACATAGTGCGGTCATCAAGGACCACAGAAAAACACCACCTGCGACGATGTTGCGTCGATTGCCTTTGTCAGCCCAGGTGCCGATCGGCCAGATTCCGAACACCGTATAAAAAAGAGCGAACGCGAGGCCGTGTAGCAGACTGATTTCGGTGTCGGTCAAGCCCAGGTCGGCTTTGATGGGGCCGACCAACATCGACAATATTTGCCTATCAACATACGAGAAGAGATACGCCACCATCAAAACGATGACGGCGTATCGCGCCTGAGAAGCGGGCGGCCAATCGCTCCTCGGCATGGTCAGTAGTTCGGTGCGAAGGGCAGTGGTTGACCGTATGGAGCTAGCTCCGGTGGCAGGATAGGCTTGTGCTCCGGATTCCACGTGAACGGCTTTTTGACCGTGTCGAAGGTATTAACGAGCGGCCCGTTAACAGTCCGCACGAAAAGGTTATATCCCGTATCGGTGCCGGCGGGCCCGTGATAAACGTCTTCGCGCCACCAGCAATAGCCTCCTCGCTGCATGCGCCCAAGATCACCCCAGACGTAATCGCCCTCGAGCGTATAGAGCTCTTCGACCATGGGGTGAGTCCACTGCGGCTTCGCCATGCCAGGCGGCACTCGATGTGGCGGCGAGCAGTAAAGGAATGACGTCTCGCCGGTGTACGGATCTGTACGGAGCGGTTTGATGGCAACGCCCTTCGAGAGCTGTGGGTCAACGAGACCCGGATCCCACTCCATCAAGAGGGGATTGACGTATTCCACCAAGAGCTTTTCATCGAAGCTGCTGGACGATCCTCGGAGTGCTTTTGGAACACCGTAAAACATCGTCAGAAGCACGGCGCCATGCGAGCTCGAGAGCTGTTCGCGCGGATAGCCCGCCGGCAAGAAGCCATAGGTGTGTTTCTCGTATGGCCTGCCGTTGATGTTGATAGCGCCATCCAGCACGAGAAACTCTTCGTGGCAGGACACCGAGTGCGATTCGCTCCGCGTCCAGCCGGCAGGATAACGAATGATCGTCGTCGCGCTGCCATCGACGTCGTCCCAACTCAACATTTTGGATTGGACATCGTCGTAGAGAGCGCCGTAGCACCCAGATGACCAAGGGATCATCTGGGCCTGAACGAACATGATGTGCGGTCGTGCCATGTCAGTTTCCAAAACGATAGGTGACTTCGACGCCCCACTGGCGGCCTGCTGCAGGATAACCAAGCGCGTTACCGATGGCGAACACATCCTTACGCGCGTCGCTGGTCGAGGTGAATTGTACGATGTTGTGGAAGTAGTCCTCGTCGGTGAGATTTTTCACGAATGCACCAACAGCGAGGTCACCAGCCTTATTCTCGTAACCGATACGAACATCGACCAGCGTGTATGAGGCTTGTGACATGACCTCGGTATTAGCCGGCAAGAAGTAGACCCGACCTTGATGATGCGTCGCAGCCTGCACGCTGACGAGACCACCGCTAGCGAGATTGATGCTGTAGGTGGCTGACAGCGAGCCCTTGAACTCAGGCGCATTATTCAGCTTGTTGCCCGCAGCATCGATCAAGCGCGGCAGCCCAACACGATTAACGCACCGTGCATCAAGACTCGCGTTGGCGGTAGTGCAACTGCCGTAGGGGGTGACGAAGCGATCGTAGCTGGCGTCGAGAAAGGCGAGCGACGCTGCGACGTCTAAGGCCTCGGTGGGTTTAGCGACAACGTCGAGTTCTACGCCTTTCACGGTAGCTTCGGCGGCATTCGTCGTGAAGGTGGTGGTGATGTTGCCCGTACTTGCGAATACGGAGACCTGCAGATCGGTGTAGTCGTAGTAGAAGGCGCTCGCGTTGGCACGAACTTGCCCATCTAGCCACTCGGTCTTCGCACCGAATTCGATGCTGTCTATGAATTCCGGGTCAAAAGGCGGATTGACCACCGACAGATCATTAAAGCCGCCTGATTTGAAGCCCTCGCTGTAGGTCAAGTAGTACAAACGGTCGTCTGCGGGTCGGTACTCGAGGCCCACGCGCGGAGTCCAGGCATCCCAGTTGCGGCTCACGCTACGGGTCGTGGCTGCGGTGGCATCCGGTATCGGGTTCGGTGTGAAGAGACCGAGAAGTTCAGTGTCGGGAAGCAACGTTGATTGTCGCAGGAGATCGCCTTTCTTCTCGTCGCTGTAACGTACGCCGGCGCTCAAAGTCCATGCATCGGCGAGCTTGAAATCGATCTGACCGAACAGGGCCGTGGCCTCACCCGTTCCATCGGCGCGGAAGATGAAAGATCTGGGCGCCAGCACCGCAGGCGGCGTGAAGCCCGAGCGGACGAGGCCGAGCGCGCCGTATTTGTCTTCGTCAAACCAAAAGGCGCCGACGAGCCAGCGACCCCAGTCCTTTTCACCCGCGAGACGAAGCTCCGCGGAGAGCTGTTCGCTTGCGTAGACAAAAGAAGAACGTGTGACTTCAATCTCCGTGCCGTCGGTGTTGAATAGAAAATCGCTATCCCAGTCGCGATAACCGATTGTGAGGTTGAGGTTGGTTGACTCATTCACCGTCCAGTCGAAGTTACCGGTCACACCACCGGTATTCCACTTATGAAAGCTCGGCGTGTTGTTATAGGTTTTGTGAATATCACGATTCCTCGTGGCGCCCAAGCTCTCAGCAAGCCCTGTGTTATCGATCGGGAAGATGCTGGTATTGCCGTTTTCGAACTCGCTCTGCTCGGCAATTAAGGTTGCTGTAAGCGTGTCGCTCTTCCAACGTAGGGAGCCGCGTACGGCAGTCAGATCGTTGTCATCAATTTTGTTACTGCCACGAGGATCTAAGTCTTCGGTGTAGCCATCATCCTTCAGTCGACGTACGGCGATTCGGGCGGATAGATTCTCTGAAGCCGGTCCCGACAGCGCGCCGCGCACATCGATTCGATCGAAGCTGCCGACGAGGCCAGTCACATAACCCTCGAAATCGTCCGTGGGTGCGCGCGAGATAATATTAATAGCGCCACCAGTCGCGTTGCGCCCGTAGAGTGTTCCTTGGGGTCCGCGGAGAATTTCGACGCGATCGATATCCAAAAACTGGGTGAGCCCCATATTGGCGCGACCCGTGTAGATCCCATCGATGTGTGTGGCAACGCTCTGATCAACGCCGACACTGAAAATATTGCTGCCGATGCCGCGGATATAAAGCTGCGCTTCTCCGCCAGCCTCGCTGTAGACGAGCGATGGATTAGCCGCAGCGATGGCGCCAATGTCATCGATATTCAGTTTCTCAATCGCATCACCCGTGACAGCTGAAATGGCGATCGGTGTGTCTTGCAGGTTCTCGGCGCGCTTTTGCGCCGTTACCACGATCTCTTCGAGCTGCGCGGTTTGCCCGTGTGCTACCGCGACGGCGGCTTGAACGAGCAGGGCGCTGACGGCGGCATGAATTCGTTTAGAAGACATAAGAGACCCTCAACTAAAAAATGAGTTGTTGGAG
>JBDKJA010000095.1:0-9795 GCA_039796795.1 Pseudomonadota bacterium | reverse complement strand
GTCGCGGACTCGGCATCGAAGGCCACCCGAAAAATCCGCGTCGCCTCGGCGACGTAAAGGTAGCCCTCGTGGATATCGAGGCCGTTGGGTCGATCGAGGTCACTGAATAACGCACGACGCCCGTCGGATCGGCCGTCACCATCGCGATCGGGCTCGAGCACGGTCACGAGTCCCCCACGAGGCTGCGAGAGCAGGATTTGCCCGCCAGAGGCAACGACCATGAGTCGCGCACTCGGCAAATCGCTTGCGAAAAGACCCACCTCGAAGCCGGGCGCGGCGCGTAATTGCTGCGCGATCACCGCGGCGGTCGGGGCCGGGACGCTCTCGCCGCGAATCATGCGCCACAACATCGCCCGATCGGAGATCGCGATGCCGCCCAAGAAAAACAGCCAGACAAACCCGGCGACCGCAAACGCTGCCAACGCGATGGCGACTCGCAACAGCCAACGTAGCCAGAGGCCAGAGGGGACGAGAGGTGCTCATGGGGGTCAGTATCCCAGAGGCACTATCTCGCGGGTAGAATCGCCGAATGAAATACGCCAGCGCTGCCCTGCTCGGGCTACTCCTCACCGTCGCCTTCTCGACCGCCGATGCCAACAATGGCAAGGGCATCCCGGGTGATGCAGACAAACGTTTCGCGCAACTGGAAACCTTGTTGCCCACGGCGGGAACCACCCGTACGGCCTCCGGCGCACCCGGCGCTCAATACTGGCAGCAACGCGCAGACTATCGAATCAAAGTGCGGCTCGACGAGAAGCGACATCGACTGATCGCGACTCAGAGCATCACCTACATGAATCGCTCACCCGATACGCTGTCGTATATCTGGTTGCAGCTCGATCAAAATATTTTCAAGGATGACTCGATCTCACGCCGCTCCGAAGTGGCTGCCAACTCGGGCACCCGTCGCGACACCGTTGGTAAGGGCGACAGCTTGAGCTTCGCTGCGATGCGACGGCATCAGGCCTTCCAAGATCGCGAATACGGCTACGAGATCGGCCCAGTGCGCGATGCATCGGGTCGTGTGCTGCGCACGACGGTCAACGACACCATGATGCGTATCGATCTGCCTCAGCCGTTGCGCCCGGGCACGAGCATCGAAATTCGCTTCGATTGGGAATCCAACATCGTCAACGAAGCGGCCATCGGCGCGCGTGGCGGTTACGAATACTTTGAAGAAAGCGATACCTACCAATATTTTCTGGCGCAGTGGTTCCCCCGGCTCGTCGCCTATACCGACTACACCGGCTGGCAGCACAAGCAATTTTTGGGTCGCGGTGAATTCACCCTCGAATTCGGCGACTACGACGTCGAACTCACCGTCCCTGCCGATCACATCGTCGCGTCGACGGGTGAACTGCAGAACGCCGACGCCGTGCTGACGAGCACTCAGCGCGAGCGCTTGAAACGTGCGGCGACGGCGAAGTCGCCCGTCTTCATCGTCACGCCAGAAGAAGCCAAGGCCAACGAAAAAGAAGGTACGGATCGGATGCGCACTTGGCGCTTCAAGGCCCAGAACGTGCGCGACTTCGCCTGGGCGAGCTCACGCAAATACATCTGGGATGCGATGGGCTATCGACAGAACGACGCCGCCCGTCCCTTCGTGATGGCGATGTCCTTCTACCCCAACGAGGGCGAGCCGATCTGGTCGAAATATTCGACCCACGCCGTCATTCACACGATGGAGGTTTATTCGCGCTTCTCGTTCCCGTACCCCTACCCGGTCGCCATTTCAGTGAACTCGTGGGAGCGCGGTGGCATGGAATATCCCATGATCACCTTCAACGGCTATCGCCCGACTGCCGATGAAAAGACCGGCAAGCTCACTTACTCGCGCAATACGAAGTACGGTCTGATCGGTGTGATCATTCACGAAGTCGGTCACATCTACTTCCCGATGATCGTGAATTCGGACGAGCGTCAGTGGACGTGGATGGACGAGGGCCTCAACACCTTCCTCGAATACATCGCCGAGCTCGAATGGGAAGAGAAGTTCCCGGCTTTCGGTGACAAGACCAACGTCCTCGACGCCATCACTGCTTACATGCAATCGAGTGATCAGGTGCCGATCATGACCAACTCCGAGAGCATCGTGCAGTTCGGCCCGAATGCCTACTCGAAGCCTGCTGCGGCGCTCTCGGTGTTGCGTGAAGTCGTGATGGGACGTGAACTATTCGATCACGCGTTCCGCGAATACGCGAACCGCTGGAAGTTCAAGCGCCCGACACCCGCCGACTTCTTCCGCACGATGGAAGACGCCTCGGGTGTTGATCTCGACTGGTTCTGGCGCGGCTGGTTTTACGGCACGGATCACGTCGATGTGGCCGTCGGCGATATCCGTGAGTACCAGGTCTCGAGTCAGGATCCGGACGTCGAGTTCCCACTCAAGCGTGCCGAGTTCGCCCGTAACTGGCCGGACTCCTACTCGCAGAAGCTCAATAAAGCCGAGGGTCGTACCACGCGCCTGGAGCGTTATCCGGAGCTCAAGGATTTCTACAACGAGAACGACGCCTTCGTCGTGACCAACAAGGATCGCAACGAGTACCGCGACTTCGTGGAGAAGCTGAAACCTTGGGAAAAGGCGACCTTCGAGCGCGCCGTGAAAGCGGGCGAGTTTGTTTACTTCGTCGATTTCGCGAATATCGGCGGACTTGTGACCCCGCTGCCGCTGACCATCAACTACGCCGACGGCAGCACTGAGGACTATCTCGTTCCGGCCGAGGTCTGGCGCTACAACGCGGTGGAAGTGACCAAGCTCTTCATTCGCGATAAGCGCATCGTCAGTATCGAGCTTGACCGCAATCACCTGATTGCCGACGCCGACAAGACCAACAACGTCACGCCGCGTCGCATCGCGCAGAGCCGAATTGAACTGTTCCGCGCTCGCGATTCGGGCCGTAACCAAATGCTCGATGCGCTTGCTGAACTCAAGAGCAAGGGCAAGAGCGGTGATGAGGCGAAGACCGAGGAGAAAGCCCTACCGCTCGCTCCGGCGCAGCCCTAAGCTCGATGCCGGGTTTCGTTCAACGCCGGTGGGTGCTGAGCGCAGTCGCGCTCGGCACCATCGGCGGCCTCGCCCCTCGTGTCGCGCTCGCTCATCGATCGCACGTCACGCTAACGCGCCTCTCAGCTAATCCTCGTACGCTGCGTTGGGAGTGGAGCCACTCCATCCACTTTCACGATGCAGCCGTCGCCTTGCGGCGACTCGCGCCCGGCAAAGGCTTGCAACCGGTCGATGCGGCTGGGCAAGCACGCTTGATGCTCGAGATCGAGCAGCGTTTTCTTTGGACTACACCGAGTGGCAAGCGACTGCAGCCGCAGGCGGTCGGCGCCGAGCTACAGGGTGACGGCCTCGTGCTGTATCAGGATTGTGAGGCGCCGGGCGAGACCGGCAGCTATGCGGTCGAGTGCCGCTTTCTGCACGATGTGTTCGATTCCCAAACGAATACGATCAGCATCGAACTGGTCGACCCACCGATGCGGCGGCAACTGAGGGCAGCGGAGCGGGAAACGAGACTCGAACTCGCGACCCCGACCTTGGCAAGGTCGTGCTCTACCAACTGAGCTATTCCCGCTCTGGAACAGAGGGCCGAGATTGTAGGGCCAACCCGGCGTAAGTCAAGTTGGGGGCAAAGGCCCCGTCAAATCGGGCCAGGCCGCCCGCAGATAATCGATCGCCGAAACGACAGTCAGTACCGCCGCAATGGCCGTCAGCAGGACCCCGAGGTTGTAGGTCGGCAGGAACCACACATCCCACCGTATCAACATCATCGACAAACCCACGATCTGCAGAATCGTCTTGAGCTTGCCGAGTTTTGACACGGCAACCTTGCGGCGTTGGCCGATCTCCGCCATCCACTCACGCAGTGCCGAGATCGCGATTTCGCGACCGATGATGACGATGGCCGGTAGCACGACGATGAGTCGTTGATCCTTGCTGACGAGCAGCACGAGCGCCACCGCCACGATTAGCTTGTCAGCAACCGGATCGAGAAAAGCGCCCAAACGCGATGTCTGACCTAGCTTGCGCGCGTAGTAGCCATCGAGCGTATCGGTGATGCCAGCAATCGCGAACAAGGCGCCTGCCGCCGGATCCGACCACGGAAACGGCATGTAGAACAGCAACACGACGAGCGGTATCGCGAAGATACGAAACCAGGTCAGCGTGTTGGGGACAGTCCAGAGCATGTTTCACTACTCGCCGGGATGCAGCGCATCATAAAGGTTTTGCGCAAGGGCCGGACCGATTCCAGGAGCACGCTCGAGATCGGAGCGTGCAGCTTTGAGTACGCCCTGCAGTCCACCGAAATGCTGCAACAGCGCCTTGCGCTTAGCAGGACCCAACCCCGGCACCGTCTCGAGTATCGACTCATTGAAGCGCTGCGCACGTCGACGCCTGTGCCCGGTGATGGCGAAACGGTGCGCTTCGTCGCGAATGCGCTGAATGAGCTTCAATGCCGCAGACTGAGCGCCCGGCACGAGGGGCACCTCACCACGCCAGTGCAGTCGCTCTTGCCCGGGCCGGCGATCGGGACCCTTAGAAACGCCGAGCGTCTGCATATCATCAAAGCCGAGTTGATGCAGCACTTCGCGCACACCCGCGACCTGCGCGGGTCCGCCGTCGATCACGAGCAAATCTGGCCTCGGAATTTCACCGGCAGCGATTCGCGTGTAGCGGCGCTCGATCGCCTGGCGCAGCGCACCATAGTCATCCCCCGCGGCGACACCGGTGATGTTGAAGCGCCGGTATTCCTTTTTCAGCGGCCCCTCCGGACCGAACACGACACAGGAGGCGACCGTCCCCTCGCCTTGCGTATGACTGATGTCGAAACACTCCATCCGAGCAGGTGCCGTCTCGACCTCGAGTAACGCCGCGAGCGCCACATAATCCTCGCGATAGCCTTCCCGACGCGCCAAACGCATCCGCAAGGCATTGGCGGCGTTATCTCGCGCCATCTCGACCCATCGCGCGGCGAGACCGCGTTGTGCATGCCGTAACCTGACACTACGACCCGCCAGCGTGCCGAGCGCATCGGCGAGCGGCTCGGCATCCTCTAGCGCGAGACTCGTATAGATTTCCGGTGGCGGGGTCTGCTCGTGATAGTACTGAACGATAAACGAGGACAGGGCCTCGGCAGGCTCAGCGAGTAAAGCCTGCGGAAAGTAACTCGACGTGCCGAGGCTACGACCGCCACGCACGGGCATGACGCTGATGCCGTAGCCGCCCGGATCGCCGGTGATCGCAAAGATATCGGCGTCGCGCTCGTCATCCGCTGCCACGACCTGCTGCGACTGCAACTCCTTGATCGCAGCGATCTGGTCGCGAAGCGAGGCCGCTCGCTCGAACTCGAGGCGTTGCGATGCATCCTCCATCCGATCGGCGAGTTCGCGCAATACTTCGTCGTTGCGCCCTTCGAGCACACGCACGGCGGCCGATACATCGCGTGTGTAATCTTGCTGCCCGATGAGCCCGACACACGGCGCAGAGCAACGCCCGATCTGATACTGCAGGCAAGGACGACTGCGATGCGCGAAATAACTGTCGCGACATGGCCGCAGGCGAAATACCTTTTGAAGATAATGCAGCGACTCGGAGACCGCGCCGGCATTCGGATAGGGACCAAAGAAACGGCCGGGCACATTACGACTGCCACGATAAACCGACAGCCGCGGAAACTCGTGATCGTCGCTCAACCACAGATACGGAAAACTCTTGTCGTCCCGAAGCACCACGTTGTACTTCGGATGCAGTGCTTTGATGAGATTGTGCTCGAGCAACAACGCTTCGGTTTCCGAGCGCGTGACCGTCACTTCCATCGACGCGATCTGTGCAACCAGGGCCTGCACTTTCGGGTGCACATTCGAGGGCACGAAGTAACTGCCAACACGATCACGCAAGCTCTTCGCTTTGCCCACATAGAGCAGCAAACCATCGGCCGCAAACATCCGGTAGACACCCGGCCGCCGCGGCAAGCTCGCCACGAAACCGCGGGCATCGAAACCGCTCACCGTGACAAAACCTCCGCTCGCTGCAAGACGGCGAGGAACATCTCGCGCGTCAGCCGGCGCGTCTGCGTGTTGTAGCGACTGCAGTGATACGAATCGATCAGCCACCCGCCATTCGCGAGTCGGTGCTCTGCGGCATGGGCAAATCGATAGGCGCTGCGTGGCTCACCGAGCGCATCGAGGATCGCATCGTGCGCAATGCGACCGAGCGCCAGTACGACGCGTAGCTTGCGGTGCTGTTCGAATTCAGCCTTCAGCCAAGCGTTGCACTCGCGCGCCTCAGCGGGCGTCGGCTTGTTGGCAGGCGGTAGGCATTTAACGGCATTGGTAATACGCACGCCGTGTAGCCGCAAACCATCCTCACGCGATTCGGAAATCGCTGAGCTTGAGACACCGACGGCATGTAAGGTCTCGTAGAGCAGAATCCCAGCGTGATCGCCCGTGAACGGGCGACCGGTACGATTCGCGCCGTGCATGCCAGGAGCGAGACCCACGATGAGCCAACGTGGGTCCGCGTCACCGAAAGCCGGTACCGGCGCAGCGTGGTATCCCGGAAACTTACGCCCCGAGTCCTCGCGAAAATCGGCCAATCGCGGACAGCGTCGACAAGAGGGGTCGAACGTACGACAGGCCGAGCTCATGGCTTAATCGTTCATGTGACGGATGATCGCGTCACCGAAGCCGGAGCAACTCATCAACTTGGCACCCGGAATCAACTGCTGCATCGCCTCTTCCACGTTTCGACGCGCCGCGAGTTCACGCTTGCTGGCGCGAATCGCCTCACGAAGTCTTGCCAGATCGTACGTCAATTCCTTGGCTGCGATGGTGTTCGCCACGCCCTTGATGATGAGATCAGCCGCTTCCGTCCACTTGAGATAACGCAGCATCATTTCAGCGGAAAGAATGATCGAGCCGGGATTGACCCGATCCTTGCCGGCAAAGCCCGGTGCCGTGCCATGCGTCGCCTCGAAGACGGCCAGACCATGCCCAATGTTGCCGCCCGGCGCGATGCCGATACCACCGACCTGCGCGGCGAGCGCATCGGAGATGTAATCGCCGTTCAGGTTCAAGGTGGCGATCACGTCGTACTCTTCCGGTCGCAGCAGAACCTGCTGCAGGAAGTTGTCGGCGATCACATCCTTGATGACGATGTCCTTACCGGTGATGGGATTACGGAAGCTCATCCACGGACCGCCACCAAACTCGGTCGCGCCGAACTCGTCCTTCGCCAACTGGTAGCCCCAGTTGCGGAAGGCGCCCTCGGTGTACTTCATGATGTTGCCCTTGTGCACGAGCGTCACCGATACACGATCGTTTTCGATCGCGTACTGGATCGCCATGCGGATCAAGCGCTGACTGCCTTCCTTCGATACAGGCTTGATCCCGATGCCGGAGCTTGCCGGAAAGCGAATACCCTTCGCCTGCAACTCCGCCTGCAAGAAGTGAATCAAGCGCTGCACTTCGTTGGAGCCCGCCGGATATTCGATACCCGCGTAGATATCTTCGGTGTTTTCGCGAAACACGACCATGTCGGTCAAGGACGCATCCTGCATGGGTGTGGCGACGCCCGGGAAGTATCGGATCGGTCGCACGCAGGCGTAGAGATCCAACGTTTGGCGCATCACCACATTGAGCGAACGAATACCGCCACCGATCGGCGTGCCCAAGGGACCTTTGATCGAGACGACAAACTCACGAAGCGCATGCAGCGATTCGTCCGGGAACCACGTTCCACAGACCTTATTCCCCTTCTCGCCCGCAAAGATCTCCATCCACTCGATACGACGACGATCGCCGTACGCTTTCGCGACCGCGGCATCCACCACCTTGCGCATCACCGGCGTGATGTCGACACCGATACCATCACCCTCAATGAACGGGATGATCGGACGATCTGGGACGTTAAGGCTGCCGTCCGCATTGACCGTGATGCGAGTGCCGTTTGCCGGCACCTGGATGAACTCGTACTTCATGAAAAATCCGCGCCCTTGAACCTTCGAAGGGCGCGGATTCTAACCGAGGGCGACAGAATCAAGCGACGGCGAATTGCTCCTCTTCCGTCGATCCCTTCATGGCCGTGACCGAGGACCGGCCTGCCGAAACGGTTTGGGTGACATCGTCGAAATAGCCCGCGCCGACTTCGCGCTGATGCTTAGTGGCCGTGTAACCGTCTTTCTCTGCCGCAAACTCGGCTTGCTGCAGATTCACGTACGCCGACATCTGCGACTCGCGATATCCCTTAGCCAACTGGAACATCGAGAAGTTCAGTGCGTGGAAACCCGCAAGCGTGATGAACTGGAATTTATAACCCATCGCGCCGAGCTCACGTTGAAACTTTGCGATCGTGGCGTCGTCCAGTTTTTTCTTCCAGTTGAATGACGGCGAACAGTTGTAGGCCAGTAACTTGCCCGGGTACTTCGCGTGGATCGCTTCAGCGAAGTGCTTCGCCTCGGTCAGATCCGGAGTACCCGTTTCGCACCAAAGTAAATCAGCGTACGGCGCGTAAGCGAGACCGCGAGCAATCGCTTGGTCGAGTCCGGCGCGCACGTAGAAGAATCCCTCCGAGGTTCGACCGCGACTCGCGTCGATGAAGGGACGATCACGCTCGTCGACGTCAGCCGTCAGGAGATTGGCACTCTCGGCATCGGTACGCGCCACCAAGATCGTGGGCACGTCACACACGTCAGCGGCCAAGCGAGCGGCAACGAGTTTATTCACCGCTTCTTGCGTCGGGACGAGCACCTTACCGCCCATGTGACCGCACTTTTTCGCTGACGAGAGTTGATCCTCGAAGTGCACACCGGCGGCGCCTGCTTCGATCATGCCCTTCATCAGTTCGAAGGCGTTCAACACACCGCCAAAGCCCGCCTCGGCGTCCGCCACGATCGGCTGCAGCCAATCGATCGAATCGTCGCCCTCGGCGTGATGCAACTGATCCGCGCGAAGCAAGGTGTTGTTGATGCGTCGAACCACCTGCGGAACGGAGTTCGCCGGATACAGCGATTGATCCGGATACATCTCACCCGCGAGGTTGGCGTCACCGGCGACCTGCCAGCCCGAGAGATAGATGGCTTTCAGCCCTGCGCGCACCTGCTGCATCGCCTGATTGCCCGTCAACGCACCGAGCGCATTGACGTACGGCTGGGTGGCCATATTGCGCCACAGCTTTTCGGCGCCAAGGCGTGCGAGCGAATGCTCGATCGCCACCGTGCCCCGCAGACGCACGACATCTTGCGCACTGTAACCACGCTGCACGCCATTCCAGCGTGGGCTCGTGGACCATTCTCGTTGCAATTCGTCGGCAGTTTTTAAGGGCATGGGAATCCTCACTCGGTCTTTAGGGGGTAGGTCGAAGGTCAGGCAAGCTCGCGGTAAGCCGCGAGCGTCAAGAACGTGGCGAATTCGGGCGCCGTGGTGATCTCATCGAGCAGCGCCGCGGCCTCGGTGTACTTTCCGGCAACGAAAGCCGCTTCGCCCAATGCTTCTCGCAGACGAGCGAGTTCCGCGCGCAACTCCTGACGGAATAACTCAGCTGTCACCTTGCGCCCATCGGCTAGCACGCCACCGGGGTGACGAATCCACTGCCATATCTGTGCGCGGGAAATTTCTGCGGTGGCGGCGTCTTCCATCAAATTATTGATAGGCACACAACCGTTCCCGCAAAGCCAAGCGGCCATGTATTGCAGCGACACGCTCACGTTATCGCGCAGACCGTCAGCGGTGATCGAGCCTTCCGGCACTCGTAGCAAGTCATCAGCCGAAACCGTGACGTCATCACGCAAGCGGTGT
>JBDKJA010000094.1:0-6341 GCA_039796795.1 Pseudomonadota bacterium | reverse complement strand
CCTCGATCGACCCAACGGCCTCGATATCCACGAGGGCTACCTTTACGTCGCCGAGGCGACGCGGATTTTTCGGGTGGCCTTCGATGCCGAGTCCGCGACCGTGACCGGCCCACAAGAAGTGATCGTCGATGGACTGACAGCCGATGGCAGTCACTGGCGCAAGACGGCGCGTATCGGTCCCGATGGCTGGCTCTACGTGGGTCAGGGCTCAACTTGCAACGTGTGTGTCGAGGCCGACTCGCGCCGTGCCACGGTGATGCGTTGGCCACGCGAGGGCGGTGAGGCAGAACTGGTCGCGACCGGTACGCGCAATCCGTATGGCTTTGATTGGGCGCCGTGGGACCAAAGTTTGTATGCAACCGAGAATGGTCGCGATTTGCTGGGTGATGACTTGCCGCCCGATGAACTCAATCGCATCGTCCCGGGCGGGTTCTATGGTTGGCCGTTGCGACACGGTCGAGACATCGTCGATCCCGATTTCGGTTCGACGGCAGATCCACGCCTAGCGCGAGCGATCGCCCCCGCACACGAATTTGGTGCGCACACCGCGCCGCTCGGCATGCGTTTCCTGCGCCATCCCGCACGGCCCGCGGGCTACGAGCGCACTGCCTTGGTGGCGCTGCACGGCTCTTGGAACCGCAGCACACCGGCGGGTTACGCGGTGGTCGCGCTCGATTTCGCCGACGACGGTCGTATCACCGAAAGACCGTTCCTCGATGGCTTTCGCGGCGCAGCCGGTTTGATCGGACGGCCAGTTGATGTCGTCGAGGCGGGCGACGGTGCGATTTACGTCTCCGACGACTATGCCGGCGTTATCTATCGACTACGCGCGGTCCCGAGCAGCTCGAGCGACGGCTGAAGGCTAACCACTCGCGATCGGCCCAGGCGTCGATCCGATTGCGAAAAGTGGCGCGGAAGGCCTCGCAACGATCTTGAGTTCCGCCGATCTCGCGTTCCATCAATTGCACGACAGCCGCCCGGTCGACATACAAATCCGTCATGCGAATGCCGCCGTCGCTCGGCGTGTCAAAGATTAGTAAGCGATCGCGCGAGATGCGGCTCTCGTCGCTCTTGCGTGGCCAAGGCAGCCACACCGTCCCATCATCAAGACCGCCGCGCGCGGGGTCGCCGCGGCGAGCGAACTCCGCCCAATAACCCATCATGCGTTCGCTCAACTGTAGGCGCGACGCTTCGTTGTCGGCATGGAATAGCAAGCTGCTCTGTGGTCCGACGTCGAATTGACCAAGAACGAAGGGAATCTCGAGTCCGTGAGCGGCGCCCACGATGCGCGAGATATCAACGACGCCGAAGGCGCGGCCTTGCTCGTCCCAATCCCATCGGTATCCCCACGCCGGCGCGCCATGTTGAGTGAGTACGCTCGCCAACGAATCGACGCCATCCGCTTTCCACAACAGCGATCGATAACGCGCCTCTTGATCGTATCGAGTCGGATCCTTCAAAGATATGGGTAGACCGAAAGCGGTTCGCACGTGTCGTGGATCGAACGCCATAAAGATTTTCGGTTCGTCACGATTGGTTCCCAGTATCACGGGCACATCGTGATGTTGATCCGGATCCGCGAGTAACTCGGTGATAGCGCCTTGGCGCAGAACGTGGCCATCCTGGAATACCGTGGGAATTCGATCCCATTCGGTCGCGGCGCGCTCGTAGGTCGAGTACAAATCCCACGGGTCCAGTGCGCGCAGCAGTGTCGCTTGTTCGCGGGGCGACAGCGTTGGAGCGATGCGCGCGGCGCTCGTTGCGTCCGCGGCGCGACCGGAGCGCTGCAAGGCGAGATGTAGTGCGCGTTCCGTGGCCCGCGCGGCAGCCGGCTCATCCTGACGGGCAAAACCGAAGCCTAGACTTTGAATGATCATGCGGTGGAACAGTCCCCGCGCCTGCGGGGCGATCAGCAGCGCGAGGGCGTTCGTGCCGCCCGCCGATTCACCGAAGACCGTCACGTTATCCGGGTCGCCGCCGAAGATCGCCGCGTTACGCGAGACCCAGCGCAAGGCCTCAATCGTATCGAGCGTCCCGTAATTGCCTGAGCGATCCTCGGGCGATGCACTCTCGTCGAGGGGGGCTTTGAACCAACCGAATGGACCGAGACGATAGTTGATCATGACGACAACGAGATTTTCTCGTTGGGCGAGGACGCTGCCATCCCAGAACGCCGCATGACCAATGGTGTTGCCGCCGCCGTGTATCCACACCATCACGGGCAAACGCGCTTCGCTTGCCGCCTCAGGCGAGAGACGAGGCGCATAGACGTTCAGATACAGGCAATCCTCGGAACCCTGCCGAGTGCCGGCTGTGCCGACACCACCCAAGGGCGATCCGTATTGGATGCAGGGTGAGCCGGCGCGTAGCGCATCACGTCGTACAGTCCAGGCATCCGGCGCGATGGGGGCACGCCAGCGGCGCTCACCGACTGGCGGGGCTGCATACGGCAGACCGAGCCAACTGTGGCCGCCTGCCGCATTCACGAACCCCCGTATCGGTCCGGCATCCAGCTCGCGCGTCGTTGCCTCGTCCGCGATGGGCGTGACCTGTTGGGTCGGTGAACTCGTGCAAGCGGTGAGGGCGAACGCCCACGCCAGAATGAGCGCGCGAAACGCAATGGTCATGATGAGGGCCTCGGTTCTCCGGAATCGACGCCAACATGGTAGTCTTGCTCGGCCTCCTTTTGGCGGCCCCGGTGGCGGAACTGGTAGACGCAACGGACTTAAAATCCGTTGGCCGCAAGGCCGTGCCGGTTCGATTCCGGCCCGGGGCACCATGGTTTTGCATGTCAGCACTCGTCGTTAACAACTTATCTGTCTACCGCGGCGAGCGCGCCATTCTGTGTCGAGTGTCCTTCGAGCTAGCAGCCGGTCGGGCGCTCGTGATCACGGGTCCGAACGGCGCGGGCAAGACAACCCTGTTGCGAACGCTGTGTGGCCTCGTCGAGCCGGAAGAGGGCGAGTTGCATTGGCGCAGCGAGCGCCGCTCGTTCCGCGACGCCGAATATCACGTGGACTTGGCCTATCTAGGGCACGAGGCGCCCCTCAAGATGGATTTGACTGGGCGCGAGAATTTGCGCGGGCTCGTCGGTCTGCGCCGCGATGTTGCCCCCGAACGCGTCGATGCTGCGCTCGGTGAGATGCAGGCCGGCTCGTTCGCCGATCGCGCCGTTCGCACGCTCTCGGCAGGGCAACGTCGCCGGATCGCCTTCGCGGCGCTTGGCTTGATGGGGGCGACGCTTTGGGTTCTCGATGAGCCTGTGACCAATCTCGACCGCGCCGGTGAGGCGCTGGTGCAGACGCTGCTGAGTCGTCACCTCGCGACGGGTGGCTTGTTGCTCGCGGCAACGCACCAGCCGCTGGGTCTTGATCCCGCATGCTGTGATTCGCTGGTTTTGGCTGGGGCAGTTCCATGACGGCGACTACGCCAGCCGGTAGTTGGCAGGCTGCGCGTATCGTGTTGCAGCGCGAGTGGTTGCTCGCCATGCGTCGCCCGGCGCAGGTGTTGCAGCCGCTGGCCTTCTTTGCCGTCGTGACGGCGATGTTCCCGCTGGGCTATACACCTGAGCTCGCGAAGCTACGCGCGATCGCGCCCGGTGTGCTCTGGGTTGGGGCGCTACTGGCCTCGCTGCTCGCCCTCGAACATCTCTTCCGCGAGGATGCGACCGACGGCACGCTCGAGCAGTACGTGCTGTCGGGACAATCGCTCACCTGGCTCTTGCTCGCAAAGACGATCGCGCATTGGTTGTTGACGGGGCTGCCGCTCACGTTGATGGCGCCGTGGCTCGGTGTCGCGCTCGGTGTGCCATTGTCGGCTGCGACTGGTGTGATGGCCGCCCTGGCGCTCGGAACTTGGACCTTAAGCCTGCTGGGCTCGATCGGCGCGGGTCTCACGCTCGGGGTCCGCCGCGGCGGTGTGCTGTTGTCGTTGTTGACGCTGCCGCTCGCGGTTCCTGTTTTGGTGTTCGGAGCGCGGGCAACGGAACTTGCGATCGTCGGCGACAGTCCGACAGGAGCGCTGTATCTTCTCGGTTCGCTGGCGGTGCTCGGGTTGACGCTGGCGCCGTTGGCCGCCGCAGCGGCTGTGCGCATCGGTTTGGAATAGGGCGTGGAGTAGGGGATGGGGACGAACTGGGCTTGGTTTCATCGTTTCGGATCGCCGCCGCACGTCTATCGTCTCGCCGGTTTGCTGACGCCGTGGTTCGCGTGGCCGGCAGCGCTCTCGATCCTCGCCGCCCTCTACGGCGGTCTGGTCTTGGCGCCGCCCGATTACCAGCAGGGCGAAGGCTTTCGCATCATCTACGTGCATGCGCCCTCCGCTTGGCTCTCGGTGATGATCTACGCCGTGATGGCCACGGCAGCGGGAATCGGGCTGATCTGGCGAATGAAGGTAGCCCATGCCGCCGCCGCGAGTTGTGCGGGTATCGGCGCCTGGTTCACGGTTGTCTCACTGGTAACCGGGATGCTTTGGGGCAAGCCGATGTGGGGTACCTACTGGGTGTGGGATCCAAGGCTCACAGCGCAGCTCGTATTGCTGTTTCTGTATCTCGGTTATATCGGTCTGCGTTCGGGTATTGATGATCTCGGTCGCGCTGATCGGGCGAGCGCTGTGCTCGCGCTCGTCGGTGTCGTGAACATCCCCATCATTCGTTATTCGGTCGAGTGGTGGAACTCGATTCACCAAGCGCCGTCGGTCATGAAGATGGAGAAGCCCTCCATGCCGATGGAGATGCTCGTGCCGTTGCTCCTGATGTTCTTGGGATTCACCTTGTATTTCGCGGCGGTGATGCTGGTGCGCTTGCGCGCTGAGATTTTGCGTCGAGAGCGTAACGCGAGTTGGATACGGGAGGCTTTGCGATGAAAGAGTTCTTCGCGATGGATGGCTATGCGCTGTTTCTTTGGCCATCCTATCTGATCACGTTTGTGGCGATCATCGCCAACGTCATCATCGCGCGCCGCGCTCATGCAACGGCTCGAGCCGAGGCCTTGCGGCGACTCGATCTTGAATCGTCGGAGACGCGCGTATGACGCCGCGTCAACGCCGCATCGTTCTCGTCGTCGGCATATTGGCCGGTGTTTCGCTGGCGGGTCTGCTGGCGCTCAGTGCGTTCCGTGAGAACGTCATGTTTTTCTTTGATCCCTCGCAGGTAGCTGCGGGCGAGGCACCGATCGACAAGCGATTTCGTCTCGGCGGCATGGTTCGCCCGGGCACGGTCGAGCGCGAGGCGGGCAGTCTCGATATGAGTTTCGTGGTCACGGACTTCCAGCGTGACGTGAAAGTGGTCTACTCCGGGGTCGTACCGGATCTCTTTCGTGAGAATCAGGGCGTCGTCGCCCATGGTCGGCTCGGCAGTGATGGCATCTTCGTCGCCGACGAGATTCTCGCTAAGCACGATGAAAACTACATGCCGCCGGAAGTGGCCGAAGCCATCAAGAGTAAGCATGGTGGCGTGATGCCGGTCGATCCCGATCCGCGCAAAGCCAAACCGGAAACCTGAGGTCAAACGTGATCGTCGAACTTGGACATTTCGCGCTGGTGCTCGCACTGCTCGCGGCACTCTCTCAGTCAATTTTTGGTTTGGTAGGGCCTGCCAAAGGTGAAGCCAGCTGGATGGCAGCGGTCAGACCTGCCGTCTACGCGCAGTTTGTGCTGACAAGTCTGGCATTGGCAGCGCTGATCTATGCCTTCGTTCAGAACGATTTCTCGGTGCTGTACGTCGCGTCGAATTCGAATTCGGCGCTGCCATTGCTGTATCGCGTATCGGCGGTGTGGGGTGCGCACGAGGGTTCGCTGTTGTTGTGGGCGTGGATTCTCGTCGGTTGGGCGCTAGCGGTCGCCTTGCTCTCGCGCTCCTTGCCCGTGGAGTTCGCGGCCAGAGTCCTCGGTGTGATGGGTTTGATCTCGGTGGGCTTTTTGCTCTTCACGCTCGCGACGTCGAACCCGTTCGAGCGCTTGTGGCCGGCGCCGCCGGATGGGCGTGATCTCAATCCGTTGTTGCAGGATCCAGCGCTCGCGGCGCACCCGCCGATGCTCTACGCGGGGTATGTGGGCTTTGCCGTCGCGTTCTCGTTTGCTTGTGCCGCGATGATCGAAGGCAAGCTCGATCAGCAGTGGGCGCGATGGATGCGCCCTTGGACGACGATTGCCTGGGCATTTTTGACAGTCGGCATCGGTCTGGGAAGCTGGTGGGCCTATTACGAGCTCGGTTGGGGCGGCTACTGGTTCTGGGATCCGGTTGAGAACGCGTCGTTCATGCCGTGGTTGATCGGTACCGCCTTGATCCATTCGCTGGCCGTGACGGAAAAACGCGGGCTCTTCAAAAGCTGGACCTTATTGCT
>JBDKJA010000093.1:0-6391 GCA_039796795.1 Pseudomonadota bacterium | reverse complement strand
GCCGTTACCGCCGCCCTGCATCTGCCGCAGCATCCACGCGAAGACCAGAATCAACAGCAACGCCGGCGCCAGCTGCAGGATCAACTGCGCGAGGAAGTTCGGTTGCTTTGGTGCGCGACCGATAATCGCCACATCCGACTTCGCCAACGTGCCGATCAGGGCGGTGTTGTCGGTCTCTGGGTTGTAGAGTTCGAAAGTGGACTTGTCTTTGCGAGTGCCGATGATGGTGTCGCCCTGTAGCACGACGCTCTCGATGCGACCGTTGCGCACTTCGCCCAAGAAGGTCGAGTAGCTGATCTCGGCGACGGGGCCCGAGCGGGGCATGAATTGGCTGAAGAGCACCAAGACCGCCAAGGCGATCAGGGCCCAGACCACGAAATTTTTCATCAGATCATTCATTACCAATACCTCACAGGCGCGTTCCCTCGCCCCGCCTCGATCAAACTACACGAACAGGGGCCGCCGAACCAGTCGAAACGGCCGCTATACCGCCTTTCGACCGCGTGCGAGCAGGTAAAGTTCGGGACTGCGCGAGCGCGAGGCTGCGGGCTTGGCGAACTTGACTCGGGTGTAGTGCTTGCGGGCCTCCGCAACGAGCGCATCGAAACCCGAACCCTGAAAGGTCTTGATGAGGACGTCGCCCCCCGGCTTCAAGGCCCGATTGGCGAGATCCAGCGCTAATTCACACAGATACAGCGAACTTGGCTGATCGATCGCCGGGACGCCTGACATATTCGGCGCCATGTCCGAGAGCACTACATCGACCCCACCGGCTGGCACCTTGGCCAGAATGGCCTCGAAAACCGACTCCTCACGAAAATCGCCCTCGATGAACTCGACCCCGGCGATAGGTTCCATCGGTAGGATGTCGCTCGCGATCAAGGTGCCGTTCTTGCCAACCTTGCGTTTCGCATACTGGCTCCACGCACCGGGCGTGGAACCGAGATCGAGCACCACCATGCCCGGCTTCAGTAACTTCTCCTTCCGATCGATCTCCTCGAGCTTGAACACGGCACGCGAGCGCCAGCCCTCGGCCCAGGCTCGCTTCACGAACGGGTCGGTGAAATGTTCTTTCAGCCACTCGCGGCTGCTTTGCGTACGTTTGACCATGATCGAAGGGGGTAGAATGGCGGCCGTGAAACTAACAGAAAAACAGCGCCGCTACCTGCGCGGCCTTGCCCACCCGCTCAAACCCGTCATCCTGATTGGCAACGCGGGGGTCAGCCCCGGCGTCGTGGCCGAGACACAACGTGCTCTGCATGACCATGAGCTCATCAAAGTTCGAATGACCGGTGCGGATCGCGAAGCTCGTGACGCGGCGCTCGAGGATCTCGCCAAGCAATGCGACAGCGCGTTGGTGGGCCGAATCGGCCACGTCGCCACGCTATACAAACCGCGCGCCGATTTACGCAGGATCGTGCTGCCCGATTGATAAATGCGCGGCCGCAACGCCGCGCAGCACCGCGAGTTCCTCAGCCCTCGTAACGAACGGCAACGATCTCGTAGGAGCGCACGCCGCCGGGCGCGGCCACATCCACGACGTCGCCTTCGGACTTGCCGATCAGCGCGCGGGCGATGGGCGATGTGATGGCAATTCGTGAAGCACGAATGTCGGCCTCGTCATCACCCACGATGGTGTAGGTGACGCGCTTGCCGTCTTCCTCGGCTTCGAGATCCACCGTCGCGCCAAAGACGACCTTGTCACCTGGCGTGAGCTGAGCGACATCAATGATCTCGGCCGTCGAGAGCTTGGCTTCGAGCTCGGCAATGCGACCCTCGATGAACCCCTGCTGCTCACGCGCTGCGTGATACTCGGCGTTCTCCGACAGATCGCCATGGCTTCGCGCCTCGGCGATTGCCTTGATGACGTTCGGACGATCCTCACTTTTGAGGCGTTTCAGTTCGGCACGCAGCATCTCAGCGCCGCGCAGGGTCAAAGGATTACGCTTCATGCGGGCAGCTCCTGATGCAGATCCTGCAACCGGTTGACATCGACTTGGTCGAGCGAGTCGAGAGCCTCGCACGTTGCGAGCGCCGCCGCCAGCGTCGTGTAGTAGGTCACACGTCGCTGCACCGCCTCGCGCCGGATTGAGTGTGACTCCTGCACGGCCTGCTTACCCTCGGTCGTGTTGACGATCAACACGATCTCGCCGTTTTTGATCATGTCGACGCAATGCGGACGACCCTCCCGAACTTTGTTGACCTTGCGAACGGCAATCCCAGCTGCTGCGATGACGGCAGCCGTCCCTTCGGTCGCGACGAGATCGAACCCTCTTTCGGCGAGACGCCGAGCCAGCTGAACCACCCCAGGCTTGTCGCGCTCACGCACGCTCAAGAAGCAAGTGCCCGATCGCGGCAACACGACGCTCGAGGCGGCTTGAGCCTTGGCGTAGGCTTCACCGAAACTGCGACCGGTACCCATCACCTCGCCCGTCGATTTCATCTCGGGTCCGAGCATCGGGTCGGCTTCTGGAAATTTGACGAAGGGGAACACCGCCTCTTTCACTGAGTAGTACGGCGGCACACGCTCCTTCGTCGCGCCGAGCGCTGACAGCGTTCGCCCCGTCATGACGCGAGCGCCAATCTTAGCGAGCGCAAGGCCGGTCGCCTTCGAAACGAAGGGCGCCGTACGCGATGCACGCGGGTTCACTTCGAGCACGAAGATCACGCCGTTCTGAATGGCAAACTGAATGTTCATCAAACCGACCACGTTGAGTGCGAGCGCCAGCTGCTTGGTCTGCTCGCGCAAGGCATCTTGCAACTCGGCTGACAAAGAATTGGGCGGTAGCGAACACCCGGAGTCGCCAGAGTGCACGCCTGCCTGCTCGACGTGCTCCATGATGCCGCCGACGAGTACGTTGCGACCATCGCAAACCGCATCGACGTCGACTTCGATGGCGTCATCGAGAAATCGATCGAGCAGCACCGGACTCTCGTTCGAGACCTTCACCGCATCGGTCATGTAAGCGCGCAAATCATCTTCGTTGAAGACGATCTCCATCGCACGACCACCGAGCACGTACGAGGGGCGAACCACCAACGGAAAACCAACCTCACGAGCGAGCGCGAGCGCCTGCGATTCAGTGCGCGCCGTCGCGTTAGCTGGCTGGCGCAGTCCGAGCGCCTGAACCAACTTTTGAAAGCGCTCACGATCTTCGGCCACGTCGATCGACTCGGGCGATGTACCGATGATCGGCGCACCAGCCTTCTCGAGTGCGCGCGACAACTTGAGCGGCGTCTGACCGCCGTATTGCACGATCACGCCTTCAGGCTTTTCTTTGTCGATGATCTCGAGCACATCTTCGAGCGTCAGCGGCTCGAAATACAAACGATCGGAGGTGTCGTAATCGGTGGAGACGGTCTCGGGATTGCAATTGATCATGATGGTCTCGAAACCATCCTCGCGCAGAGCGAGCGCTGCGTGCACGCAGCAATAATCGAACTCGATGCCCTGACCGATTCGATTGGGGCCACCACCCAAGATCACGATCTTGCGTCGATTCGTCGGCGCCGCCTCACACTCTTCTTCGTAGGTCGAGTACAGATACGCGGTCGACGTCGAAAACTCGGCCGCACAGGTATCGACACGCTTGTAGACCGGGCGAACCCCGAAAGACTGCCGACGGGCGCGGATCTCACCCTCGGTGACACCCAAAAGTTTGGCCAAACGCGAATCGGAGAAGCCATGCCGCTTGAGGTATCGCAGTCGCGAAGCATCGAGCGCCGTGATCTTGCCGTTGGCCACCTCACCCTCGAGTCTCACGATTTCTTCGATCTGCGCGAGGAACCAAGGATCGATGCGGGTGAGTTCGTGCACGCGATCAAAGGTCCATCCAGCGCGAAACGCGTCTGCCGTCTGCAGCAAACGATCGGGACCCGGCATCCGCAAGTTGTGCGCTAGCGTAGCGGCTGCTTCCTCGCCAAGCGGCAGTTGAGTGACAGGTGACAACCCGTCCAAGCCGGTCTCGAGACCTCGCAAGGCCTTCTGCAGCGATTCTTGGAAAGTGCGACCGATGGCCATCACTTCGCCCACCGACTTCATCTGCGTGGTGAGTCGATCGTTGGCGCCACGGAACTTCTCGAACGTGAAGCGCGGAATCTTGGTGACGACGTAATCGATGGTCGGTTCGAACGACGCCGGCGTCGCACCACCGGTGATGTCGTTACGCAACTCATCGAGCGTGTAGCCCACGGCGAGCTTCGCCGCGATTTTAGCGATCGGGAATCCCGTCGCTTTCGAGGCGAGCGCCGAAGAGCGCGAAACGCGCGGATTCATCTCGATGACGATCAAGCGACCATCTTCCGGATTGACGGCGAACTGCACGTTCGAGCCACCGGTGTCGACGCCGATCTTGCGTAGCACGGCGATCGAAGCGTCGCGCATGCGTTGATATTCTTTGTCCGTCAGTGTTTGTGCCGGGGCCACCGTGATCGAGTCGCCCGTGTGCACACCCATCGGATCGAGGTTCTCGATCGAGCAGACGATGATGCAGTTGTCGGCACGATCGCGCACGACCTCCATCTCGAATTCCTTCCAACCGAGGATCGACTCCTCGATCAGCACCTCGCTCGTCGGCGACGCATCGAGACCGCGCAACACGATCGACTCGAATTCTTCGCGGTTGTAGGCGATACCGCCACCGGAGCCACCGAGCGTGAAGCTCGGTCGAATCACACAGGGATAGCCGAGCGTCGACTGGATGGCGAAAGCTTCTTCCAAACTTTTGGCGACCGCAGAACGCGCTGACTCGAGACCGATCTCGCGCATCGCATTGCGGAAGAGCTCGCGATCTTCAGCCATATCGATCGCATCACGCGAGGCGCCGATCAATTCGCAATCGAACTTTTCGAGCACGCCCTCGCGCACGAGATCGAGGGCCGTATTGAGCGCCGTCTGACCACCCATCGTGGGCAACACGGCATCCGGACGTTCCTTCTCGATGATGCGGGCGACCGTGCGCCAATTGATCGGCTCGATATAGGTCGCATCGGCCATGTTCGGGTCGGTCATGATCGTGGCGGGATTCGAGTTCACCAGGATGACCCGGTACCCCTCTTCCCTTAGCGCCTTGCAGGCTTGCGCGCCCGAGTAATCGAACTCGCAGGCTTGGCCAATGACGATCGGACCTGCGCCGATGATCAGGATGCTTTGGATGTCGGTTCTTTTCGGCATGGCGGACTCGGTTTCTCGATCAAGCCGAACGACGGCGTTGCATGGCGGCCGTGAAGCGATCGAACAGATGGCTGACGTCGTGTGGGCCGGGGCTCGCTTCCGGATGCCCCTGGAAACTGAACGCGTCGCGATCGGTGCGCGCCACGCCCTGCAAAGTGCCGTCGAACAACGAGCGATGCGTGGCCACGAGATTCGCCGGCAAGCTGGCCTCGTCGATCGCGAATCCGTGATTTTGCGAGGTGATCAACACTCGGCGACTCGCGAGATCCTGCACCGGATGATTTGCGCCGTGATGACCGAACTTCATTTTCACCGTGCGCGCGCCGCTCGCGAGACCGAGCAACTGATGCCCTAGGCAAATACCAAATAGGGGCACGTTGGCCGCAAGAATCTCGCCGATTGCACGAATCGCGTAGTCGCAAGGCTCGGGATCACCCGGACCATTCGAGAGGAATACGCCCTCGGGCTGCAATGCGAGCACGTCAGATGCCGGCGTCTGCGCTGGCACCACCGTGACCGAGCAACCCGCATCAACGAGCAAGCGCAGAATGTTGTACTTCACGCCAAAGTCGTACGCGACAACGCGATAGGGTTTGTGTCCCGTGCGTGCGGGTGGCGCATCGAAGCTCGAACCCGAGGTCCAATCGTAGCGCTCGCGAACCGACACCACCTTCGCGAGATCCATCCCCTTCAATCCGGGGAAGGCACGCGCCGCTTCGAGCGCTGCAGCCTCCAGAGAGGCGACATCACCGGACTTGCTCGCTGCGCCCGTGACGATGGCGCCATTCTGCGCACCCTTCTCACGAAGAATGCGCGTCAGACGTCGCGTGTCGAGATCTGCAATGGCAACGACACCGTGGTGCACGAGAAACTCGGGAAGACTGCGCTTTGAGCGATAGTTGCTGAGCCGGGGCGGCAGATCGCGAATCACGAGTCCGGCTGCATAGGCTGCAATGGACTCCATGTCTTCGTCGTTGGTGCCGACGTTGCCGATGTGAGGATAAGTGAGAGTGACGATTTGCCGCGAGTAAGACGGGTCGGAAAGAATTTCCTGATAACCGGTCAAAGCGGTATTGAAAACGACTTCGCCGGAGGTATTCCCTGTTGCACCGATCGAAAGGCCGCGGAAGGTCGAACCATCCGCGAGCGCCAGCACTGCTTCGCTCACTCAGTCACCCGTTGCTCTGCAAAAACACTCTCCGACGCAGAGCGCGGGTA
>JBDKJA010000092.1:0-6405 GCA_039796795.1 Pseudomonadota bacterium | reverse complement strand
CAGTACGCGCCTAACGCGACCTTCAACTACAACCCGTACAACTACTTCCAGGTTCCGCAGGAGCGCTGGTCGGCGTACGGCTCGATCGATTTCGACATCAACGACTCGACTGAGATCTACGGCCGCGTGTTTGCCGTCAACTCCGACGTGCCGACTCAGCTCGCCTCGTCGGCCTTCTTCGGCGGGTCGACCGCGACCTTCAAGGTCAACCTCGACAACCCGTTCCTGACCGCCGATCAGCGCACCGCGCTGATTGCGGCGTACAACAACGAGGCGGCTTTCCCGATCGCGGGTGAGCTGCCGCACGGTGTCTATAACCCGAACGCTACCCCGGGTACCCAGTTGGTGACGGTCAACGGCCTACGCCGTCGCCTGACCGAGCTCGGTCCTCGCGTGGGTATCGCGGAGTCGAAGACGATCCAACTCACCGCCGGCGTTCGTGGCGACATCGGCGCTTCGGATTGGACCTACGACATCTCCTCGCAGTTCGGTCGCGTCTCGCGTCTCGATGGTCTGCAGAACGACGTCAGCATCGACCGTGCCCGCGAGGCGATCATCGCGATTCAGACCCCAGATGGCATCAAGTGCGTCTCGGGCGGTAAGTGCGCTCCCGTCAATATTTTCTCGGGTAATGGCGACATCTATCGCGACAGCGGCATCCCGATGACCGGCGCAATTTCGCAGGCGGGTCTCGACTACATTCGCGCGAGCTACTACTCGACGCAGGTCACCGAAGCCAAGACGGCTTCGGCGATTGTCTCGGGTCCGGTCGCGGGCATCCAGTTGCCGGCCGCCGATTCGCCGGTGGGTCTTGCCTTCGGTGCCGAGTGGACCGAGTTCAACTCGGACTTCCGTCCGGATGATCTCACCCGCTTGGGTGGTGCGATGGGCCAGGGTGGTACGGCGCCGCCGCTCGCGGGTCGCGTCGATACGATGGAATTCTTCGGCGAAGCCTACGTTCCGTTGATCACGGGCAAGGCGGGTGTCGAAAACCTTGCGCTCGACCTCGGTCTGCGCGCCTCGGAGACGAACCTCGCCGGTTCCTTCGAGACGTGGAAAGCGGGTCTCGAGTACACGCCGGTTGCGGGTTATCGCTTCCGTGCGATGTTGCAGAAGGCCGTTCGCGCTCCGAACATCGGCGAGCAGTTTGCGCCGTTGGCATTCGGTCTGACCGAAGTGCGTAGCGATCCTTGCGCCGGCTCGGGTCCGGTCAACAACGCGACGCTGCGCGCGAAGTGTATTGCACAGGGTGCTCCGGCTTCGCAGATCGGTTCGATCGCCCCGCCGGCCGCTCAGCAGGCTGCCAGCATTGGCGGTGGTGCCATCGCTCTCGGTATCTCGCTCGAGGCCGAAGAGGCCGATACCTTCACGATCGGCTTCCAGATGACGCCGGAAGCGTTGCCGGGCTTCACCGCCTCGGTCGACTACTACAAGATCGAGATCGACGGTGGTATCGGCTCTTACGGCGCGCAGGAAGTGCTCGACAACTGCTTCAACAACAACATCACGAGCTTCTGCAGCCTCATCAAGCGTAACTCGTTGGGTGAGCTTGAAGGTGATGGCTTCGGTATCGTTCAAGAGACTCGTAACCTCTCGACGTTGACCGCTGAGGGTGTCGACTACGCCTTCTCGTACGCGTTCGAACTGGGTGAGGTGGGTCTGACGGCCGGTGTTTCCGGTTCGCACACGCTCGACAGCTCGTTCAAGTCCAGCTCAACCTCGCCGTTGATCGAGTGCCAAGGCGTGTATGGCGATACCTGCGGTAACCCGACCCCGAAGGACCGTGCAAACTTCTCGCTGTCGGCTGACTGGCGTGCGTTCTCGGCCTCGGTCTTCGTGCGTCACCTGTCGTCGGTCGACGTTCAGGCTCGCAACGACGATCCGGATCAGGTCGGTCGCTCGATCTACTTGATCGAAAACATCCCCTCCTTCCAATACGTCGATCTCTCGGTCACCTGGAAGTGGAACGAGGCGCTGCGCGTGACGTTGGCCGCTCAGAACGTGACGGACGAAGATCCGACCATCGTGGGTAACATCCCGGGTGGCAACACCTCGGCGAACGCCTACGTCGATATGTACGATCCGCTCGGACCTCGTTACAGCGTCGGTGTTTCGTACAAGTTCTGATCTCGACGTTAACGTTGATAACGAAGGGGTGTCGCTCAGGCGACACCCCTTTTTTTTAGAGAGCGATTCATGAGTAACGTGCAGCAGTGGTGGCGTGAGGCTAAAGACGCGGAAGCAGCGGGCGATAAGGCGGCTGCGAGACGGGGTTATGAGGCAATCCTAGCGGCGCAGCCAACGGCGACCCGTGCGGTGATCGCGATCTGCCGACTCGATCTAGAAGCCGGGCGTGCGACCGCCGCGCTGGAGTTGATCGATCGAGTGAAGCCACAAGAGATCGAGCCCGAAGTGCTGGTCGACTTTGGTTTGACGCGCGCTGCGACTTTGCGACTGCTCGGTCGCTATGAAGACGAATTCGAGGCGTTGCAGACGACGCTCGCCATTGATCCTTATTGCTGGCCGGCGTTGCTGCAAAAGGCGGATTTGCTCGAGCGGCAAGGCAAGCCCAAGGCGGCAGCGCTCTTGTATCGCGACGTGCTGAAGATTTCGCCCCCGGCAGAGTATCGACCGGAGTCTTTCCGCAAACCGCTCGCGCATGCCGAACAAATGGTCGGCATGTATACCGAAGCGTTGGAAGCGGTGCTGCTGCAGGCGGTTGATGGCTTGCCCGGCTTGACGGCTCGTTGGCGCGAGGCGATCTCCATTTTGTCGGGTCGCACCAAGCCGTTCTTGTCGCAGAGCAACCAGCTGAGTGTGCCTCGCTTGCCTGCTCAACCGTTCTTCCGCCGTGAGAGTTTTGATTGGGTGCCGGAGCTCGAGAAGCGAACGGCGGATATTCGTGACGAGATGATCGCGGCTTTGAGTGAGGCATCAGCCGAATTCACACCTTACGTACAGTACGGCGCAGGCGATCCGGTGAATCAATGGGCAGAGTTGAATCACTCGCGCGCATGGACGAGTTTCCATTTGTACAAAGCCGGTGAGCCGGTCGAAGCCAACCTCGCGCGTTGCCCTAAAACTGCTGAAGCGTTGAAGCTGATTGATTCCGTGCATTTGGCGGGGACTTGCCCCAATGCCATGTTCTCGGTGCTCGCGCCGAAGACCAAGATCCCGCCGCATCATGGTGAGTCGAATGCTCGCTTAGTCGCGCATCTGCCGCTCGTCGTGCCGGATCATTGTCTCTTTCGGGTCGGTTACGACAATCGACGGTGGGTCGAGGGCGAGGTCATCGTGTTCGATGACACCATCGAGCACGAAGCGTGGAACGACAGCGACGAGATTCGCGTCGTGATGATCTTCGACGTTTGGAATCCCTTGCTGACGCTCGAAGAGCGGCAGATCGTGCAGCGCATGGCCGAAGCTGAGCGCCAGTTTCGCTTGAGTTAGCGCTGTCGATCGACCGCGCGTCGATCAAGTTCGGCGCGGCACGATGTCGAAGGCGATCGTCATGCGTTCGCTTTTGCCCTCGAACGGTTCTACGCCGTGCCACTGATACGAGGGGAACAGCGCCAAGGTGCCGCTTTTGGGTTGGACCCAGCCACTCGGTGCGAGATCTTTGATCGGATAGGGTGGGTCGCCAAAGCGTAGCCAGCCGCCACGTTTGGGATCGGGTGCGATCGTTTCGGGCACTTCCACGTAATAAGCCGAGCTCAACCAACCTCGCGGGTGGATGTGGCTCACATGCTGGCCCGAGCCGCCGCGTAGACGCACCGTCCAGCAGCCTGAGAGTCGAAAGTCCGCCGCTTTTCTCGCGTGCAGTGGATGGGTCGGATCCGTCGGCATCGATGCGATGACCTCGCGTATCGGTGCTTGGATGATGTCGAAGAATTCGCGAATGACAGGATCTGTTTCCGCCTCGGGCAGTATTTCGACTTGTGTGCCCTGGCGCACGGAATTGACGAGCGGATGTGCTGAAAGGTTGTGTCGTTGCCGCAATCGATCTGCCAGCTTCGCGTTGAATGCCTCGATCGAGGGATAGCCCGCAGGTGGGGTTAGCGTTCGCGTGTAACACACCGCGTTCGGGTCGGCGAATCGTTGCCATTCGCTGCGCCCGGCAATGCGTAGCGCGGTGGTGTGTAGAGCCCAGGCAAATTGACCGAGAGGACGTCGACTCGTCAGCCATTCCGTGTGAGTCAAAGCGACATCGGGTTGCGCGCGGCAAAGCGCCACGATGGCCGCATGCTCGCGGACCAATTCGAACTCGGGCGCGATCGAGAGCGCGGTATCGATCCACTGTGATGCTTCATCGAGACGATCGGTCTCAACGCATCGCAAGCTCAATAGCGCGAGAAAATGCGGATCGTTCGGGCGTAATAATTGCCCGGCGCGCAAAATCTGCTCGGCTTCATCGTGCAGGCCTGCATTGCCTAAAGCAGTGACTAAGGCGAGTCGCAGGCCACTATTCGCGGGTCGCTCGGCGAGCACCTTTCGCATGGGGTCAGCGAAGTGTCGATGATCACCCAACATCCATGCGAGGCCGGCGTAGCGACTCTGCAGTTCGATGCTATTGGGGAATTGTTGGATGCCTTTCTTCAGAATCTCGAGCGCATTGACCCAATCACGCGACATGACGCGCAGCTCGCCGAGCGCGAGCATGGCGGCCGCGGCATCCGGCGTTGAGAGCAGCGGCATGAGTGCCGTTTCTGCCTCCTCGAATCGCCCAAGCGCAGCCAAACGCGAGCCAAGTGCGACCCAGAAACTACTGCGCGTTTTTTCAACCTCGCTCACCGCGCCTAGCGCGTTGAGTGCTGCTTGCCGTTCGCCAAGTTGTGCAAGCGCTTCGGAGCGTATGAGCACCGCCAGCAGTTGCGATGACGAGCCTGCGTGATTGGCGATGACTTGTAACGCCTCTTCGGGTCGCTCGAGCTCGAGCAAGGCGCGCGCAAGACCCACTTGTGCCTGCGGCAACGCGGCCAGCTCGATGGCGAGCTGATAGGCCGCCGCAGCCGAGGCGGGATATCCCGCACTACGCAGCAAGTTACCGAGGTTGTTGGCGTACTCCGCGCGTGCACGTGGTGCCGTTCCCGGCAACTCTAACGAGCGGCGCATCAAATCCTCTGCGCGCGACAGATCACCCACCGCTTTGGCGATGAGACCGGCCAGATGCACGGCGGGTGCCCAAGCCGGCAGCTTCTGCAGCAGCCCTTCCATGACGGTCAGGGCTGTCTCGAGCTTGCCTTGCGTCAGCGCAGCGTGCGCTGCCGCGAGTTGCTGTTGGTCGTTCGTGCTGGGCAGGGAGTTCGTGGTCACGACGCGTATTGTTCTCCCTCTGGCGCGCGATGGCCATAGTTCGAGTGCCGCGGTAGCATCGACCCATGCGTTGTAGTGAACGAATGCGGCATCTCGGTGAGGTCGATATCACGGCCTTCACGGCTTGCCTGCTCCAGCAGCCAGAGGAGCTCTGGAATGCCGATCAGGAATTCCAGAAGCGTTTGGCGCCGTATCGCAAGAGCCGGACGATCTATTTGCTGATGACGGTGGGTGGCCCCAGCATGCCGACGCGTCGACTCACCGGTTGGGATCCGCTGCACGCGGTATTCGAACCGGTGTCTCAGCAGATCGCGTCGTTCTATCCTCGGCGCGGTCGCGTCTTGAACGCGCAGGTTGCCTGTCTCGGTCCCGGTGATGATATCCCCGAGCATGAAGACTATGGACCGACACTCGAGGCTGCGCATCGTGTGCACGTCCCGATCGAGACGCACCCGGATGTGCAATTTTGGGTCGAAGGCGAGGACATCAAACTCGCGGTGGGGCAGGCCTACGAGCTCGACAATCTGCGTCGGCACAGCGTGCTCAACGCCTCGCCCGTACGTCGTATCCATTTGATCGTCGATTTTTTCGAAGAGCCGACCTGAGTTGAACGTATCCTCGTGACGATCATTTCGCATCAGCATCGCTTCGTCTTCGTCGCGGTACCTAAGGTCGCAAGTCATAGCATTCGGTTCGCGTTGCGCCCCTTTCTCGATGACAACGATGAGGAGCAGGTGTCGCTGTTCGTTCGAAAGCGTATCGAGCGACCCCAGTTTTCCAGCGTCGAGCACGGGCATCAACTCGCCCGAGAGATTCGTGATGCCTTGGGCGCTGAGACGTGGTCGGGGTATGTGTCGTTTGCCGTCGTTCGAAATCCTTGGGCGCGATTTGTTTCGTATGTTGCCTTCATGATGCGGCACAACGGTCTATTCGCCCGGGATCCTCAAGCGGCCATGCGACGCGTGCTCGCGAATCCGCAAAATCAAAGCCCCGTCCATTTTCGAGCGCAGGCAGATTTCGTCACCGATGAGGATGGCCGAGTCATGGTCTCGCACCTGTTACGGGCCGAATCACTGCAGTCGGATTTCGATG
>JBDKJA010000091.1:0-6559 GCA_039796795.1 Pseudomonadota bacterium | reverse complement strand
TTCCCACGCAGTTCGCCGAGCAGGTGCAGGCATGAAAAATGCGTCCGGATCCGGAATCGAGCAGGCCCTCGAGGTGGCGGTTGAGTCGTGTGAGTCACTGGGATGCCCACCGCGTCTCGCGGCGGCCATCCGATACGCTGTCTTCCCTGGCGGAGCGCGCATTCGACCACGATTGTGTCTCGCCATCGCTGCAGGTTGTGGCGAGCCGCAGTCGCCGTTGGCCGAGGCCACGGCAGCATCCATCGAGTTGCTGCACTGTGCCTCGCTCGTGCACGACGATCTGCCCTGTTTCGACGATGCGGAGTTTCGCCGCAATCGACCTTCTGTCCATCGCGCATTCGATGAGCGTATCGCGCTGCTCGTTGGCGATGCGCTGATCGTGCTCGCCTTCCAGAATGTGGCGCGCGCCTACGCTCAGCACCCGGCTCGATTGCCTGGTGTCGTTCTGGCCTTGGCGCGTGCGGCCGGCACCCCGGGCGGCATCGTCGCTGGGCAGGCGTGGGAATGTGAAGAAACGACGCCACTTGAGGAATATCGACGACTAAAGACCGGCGCGCTATTTGTAGCGGCGACGGTGGGCGGTGCTCTATCCGCCGGTGTTGACCCGACGCCTTGGCGAGAACTCGGTGAGCGACTCGGCGAGGCTTATCAAGTGGCCGACGATATTCGTGATGTACTTGGCACCGATGCCGAGCTGGGTAAGCCGGCGCATCGCGATGCCGATCTCGTGCGGCCGAGCTGTATCAACGAATTGGGTCTCGCCGGTGCAGTGGGTCATTTCGAGTCTTTGATACGCATGGCCAATGAATCCATCCCCGATTGCCCGGCTAAGGAATTCCTGCGCGATCTTCTCGATCTCGAAGCGCAGCGCTTGTTGCCTGCGTCGCTGTTAGGGCGTGTAGCCGCTTAAACGGCGGCTTTGCGCGAATTCGGGGTCAGACGAGGTGCAACTACCGGGCTGGCTGCGGCGTCGCTGGCGTCAATGGCGCAACGAGCAATTACTCGATCCGATCGTTCAAAGAAAACTCTCGGGCTTCTGGCTCACGCGACGACGCTCGCAGCGTGAAGCAGCTGAGACGTTCGATCTCGTTGCTGGTTTCGTTTACTCGCAGGTGTTGCTGGCGTGTCACCGACTCGATCTGCTTGCGTTGTTACGCGCCGGTCCATTGCCGCAGTCGCAGCTTCTGTCCAAACTCGATCTGCCATCCGAGGCGAGCCAGACGCTACTGCGTGCTGCTACCGCACTCGATTTGCTCGAGAGCGACGAGACGGCAGGTGCTGAGCCGATGTGGTGGTTAGGTTCCAAGGGGGCGGCGTTACTCGGCAATCCAGGCGCACTGGCGATGATCGAACATCACGCCGTGCTCTACCGCGATCTCGCCGATCCGGTGGCCTTGTTGCGAGCGCCACGTGGCAGTACTGAACTTGCGCGCTATTGGCCCTACGCCACGGCAGGCATCCCGTCGGAGGCCGCTGCCGAGCAGATTCGCGCTTACACCTCGTTGATGGCGGCCTCTCAAGGCTTGGTCGCTGACGAAATCCTCGACGCCTATGATTTTCGATCGCACCGCCGGATTCTCGATATCGGGGGCGGTGATGGCACATTTCTACGGCACGTTCGCCAGCGCGCACCTCAAGCGCAACTCGTGCTGTTCGATCTGCCGGCGGTAGCGGCCGAAGCCCGTCGCCGCTTCGAGTCGTCCGATGGCGCGGTGGAGTGCATCGGCGGTGATTTCAGCCGAGATCCGCTACCCGCGGGCGCCGATCTCATCACGCTCGTGCGGATTCTGCACGACCACGACGATGAACTTTCCCGGAGGCTGGTGCATCGCGCTGCGGCGGCGCTGGCGCCGGGCGGTTGTTTGCTCGTGGCTGAGCCGCTCGCCAACACGCCCGGGGCTGTGCGCATGGGAGATGCCTATTTCGGACTTTATCTCTGGGCGATGGGCAGTGGTCGGGCACGAAGTTTCGCTGAGATTGCCGGTTGGCTGGCTGAGGCCGGGCTTGTGGCGATCGAGGAGCGGGCCACCCGAATACCGTTGCAAACCCGCCTGATCGTGGCGCGCCGACCCGGCTAAGGGGCGGCGCTCACCAATAGTGTCTTTATTAGTTGACACTTTAAAGCGTAAGCGTAGACTGACACTTGGATCGTCAGGCCTTAAGGAGCCTGCATGGCACAGGGATGGAACACATTGGCCGTGGTAATCGAGGGACCGGAGCGCTTGGCGCTCAACCGGCTTTCTCTACCCGCACCTGCGCCTGAAGAAATCCTCGTCGATATCGAGTGGAGCGGCATCAGCACAGGGACCGAGCGTCTTCTTTGGTCCGGTCGCATGCCGCCATTCCCCGGAATGGGCTATCCGCTCGTCCCCGGTTATGAATCCGTCGGTCGTATTCGCGAATTGGGCGTTGCTGTGCACGGTCTCGCGGTCGGTCAGCGCGTCTTTGTCCCCGGTGCCCGTTGTTTCGGCGAAGTACGTGGTCTCTTTGGTGGCGCGGCTTCGCAATTGGTGGTGCCTGCGGCGCGCGTCACGGCAGTCGACGATGCGCTCGGTGAACGAGCGGTATTGCTCGCACTCGCGGCGACGGCCTATCACGCCTTGGCGAGTTCGAACGCCAGCCCCGCAGATCTGATCGTAGGGCATGGTGTGCTCGGTCGACTCTTGGCCCGCATCACCATCGCCTTGGGTGCTCCGGCTCCCACCGTGTGGGAACGCGACGAGCGACGTCGTCAGGGCGCAACCGGTTATACGGTCATGGATTCGATCGACGATGTGCATCGTCGATATCGATCGATCTACGACGTCAGTGGTGACTCGCGCATTCTCGACAGTTTGCTCGGACACCTCGCACCGGGTGGCGAAGTGGTACTCGCCGGTTTTTATACCGAACCCATGCAGTTCGACTTTACGGCGGCATTCATGCGCGAAGCGCGCATCCGCGTCGCAGCGGAATGGAAAGAGCCGGATCTACACGCCGTGCTCGAACTGATTGCTCGAGGCGCTTTGTCGCTCGATGGTCTCATCACGCATCGTCGCGACGCCCAGTCGGCCGATGCCGCATATCGCCAAGCTTTTGGTGATCCCGATTGTCTCAAAATGGTTCTCGATTGGAGGCACGCAGCATGACCCCGCCAGGTGATACGGTCTCCATCCCAGTCGAAAAGCTCAAGCGCAGTCTTCGAGCTGAGGCCGCCATGGCACCTCCGTCGGTGACACCGACGGCCGTGACCAAAGAAACGCAAATCATCGCGATCTATGGCAAGGGCGGCATCGGCAAGAGTTTCACGCTCGCGAATTTAAGTTACATGATGGCGCAGCAGGGAAAGAAGATCCTGCTGATCGGCTGCGATCCGAAAAGCGACACCACGTCGTTACTATTCGGTGGTCGCGCCTGTCCCACCATCATCGAGACCTCGTCAAAGAAAAAACTCGCGGGCGAGCCGCTCGAAATCGGTGATGTCTGTTTCAAGCGCGATGGCGTTTATGCGATGGAGCTCGGTGGTCCCGAGGTCGGTCGTGGCTGCGGTGGTCGCGGCATCATCCACGGCTTTGAAACTCTCGAGAAACTCGGTTTTCACGACTGGGGTTTCGACTACGTTCTGCTCGACTTCTTGGGCGATGTGGTCTGCGGTGGCTTCGGTCTGCCGATCGCTCGCGACATGTGTCAAAAAGTCATCGTCGTCGGCAGTAACGATCTGCAATCGCTGTACGTCGCCAACAACGTCTGCTCGGCGGTCGAATACTTCCGCAAGCTCGGGGGTAACGTCGGCGTGGCAGGGCTCGTGATTAACAAAGACGATCACACCGGCGAGGCGCAGGCTTTCGCTGCCGCCGCGGGAATCCCCGTTCTTGCCGCGATCCCGGCGCACGAGGACATCCGCCGTAAGAGCGCTAACTACGAAATCATCGGTACGCCTGAATCGGAGTGGGGTGCTTTGTTCGCCGAACTCGCCGGGAATGTCGCCGCAGCGCCGCCCGTGCGACCGAAGCCGCTGACTCAAGACGAATTGCTGGGGCTCTTCAAAGGCGAGGCCGTTGGGCGCGGCGTCACGTTGGTGCCCGCCACGTTCGAGGACATGTGCGGTCACTCGCAAGTCCAAAAACCCTCACTCGAAGTGATCTACGACGCAGTTTGATATGAGCGCACTCGACACCCACAGCGACGTCAGCACGGAGGTTCTCTCGCAGGAGAGCGCCGGTGGTGCGTCGTGTCACGGTGGCGAGACTCGGATGCGAGCGGCCGCTGTCGCCGCAGGCAAAGCGGATGTGCTCGAGAAATATGCGCGTGATTATCCGGCAGGTCCGCACGATCAGCCGCAGAGCATGTGTCCGGCTTTCGGCAGTCTGCGGGTCGGTCTGCGCATGCGCCGTACGGCGACGATCCTCTCGGGGTCGGCTTGCTGCGTTTATGGATTGACCTTCACCTCGCACTTCTATGGCGCGCGACGAACCGTCGGTTACGTGCCGTTCAATTCCGAGACGCTCGTCACCGGTAAGCTGTTCGAAGATATTCGCGACGCCGTTCACAATTTGGCGGACCCCGCCCAGTACGACGCCATCGTCGTCACGAATCTGTGCGTACCGACGGCCTCGGGTGTGCCGCTACAGCTGCTACCCAAAGAAATCAATGGCGTTCGCATCATCGGTATCGATGTGCCCGGCTTCGGTATTCCGACGCACGCCGAAGCAAAAGACGTGCTTGCCGGCGCGATGTTGCGATACGCGCGCGGTGAAGCAGAGTCGGGCCCCGTGCAAGCGCCGCGTAACGGTCGCGCCGCGAAACCGACGATTTCTCTGGTCGGTGAGATTTTCCCGGCAGATCCGGTTGGCATCGGCATGATGCTCGAGCCGATGGGGCTTGCGGTCGGCCAGCAGGTTCCGACGCGTGAATGGCGTGAGCTTTACGCCGCGCTCGATTGCGCCGCGGTCGCTGCCATCCATCCGTTCTATACCAGCGTCTATCGCGAGTTCGAGGCTGCAGGCAGACCGATCGTCGGCTCCGCACCGGTGGGCTACGAAGGCACGGCTGGTTGGATCGAAAACATCGGCAAACTTTGCAATGTCGGTCGTGATGGGATCGACGCGGCGAAGAACCGCGTTCTGCCAGCGATCCGGGCGGCGCTGTCGGCGGCACCGATTCGCGGTCGGATTACTTTGTCCGGCTACGAGGGTTCGGAGTTACTGGTTGCACGCTTGCTCATCGAGAGCGGGGCAGACGTGCGCTACGTCGGTTCGGCCTGTCCGCGTACGGCACACGCTGAGATCGATCGCGAGTGGCTCGAAGATCGCGGCGTGCACGTGCAGTTCCGCGCATCGCTTGAGCAAGATTTGGCTGCGTTCGCTGAGTACAAACCGGATCTCGTGATCGGTACGACGCCGGTCGTGCAAAAAGCCAAGGAAATCGCGACGCCGGCGCTCTATTTCACCAATCTGATCTCCTCGCGCCCCTTGATGGGTATCGCGGGCGCAGGTTCGTTGGCTCAACTCGTCAACACGGCGATCGCCGGCAAGACGCGTTTCGATGAAATGAAGGCCTTCTTCGGTGAGACCGGCACGGCCGACTCTGCCGGCGTTTGGCACGACACGCCCAAAGCGCATCCCGAGTTCCGCGAGAACTACCGTCGCAAGCTCGAGAAGCAAACCAAGGCACGCAAAGCGGAGGAGATGATCTGATGCTCGTGCTCGATCACGACCGCGCGGGTGGCTACTGGGGTGCGGTGTACGTCTTCGCCGCCATCAAAGGTTTGCAGGTCATCATCGATGGCCCGGTGGGTTGCGAGAACTTGCCGGTGACCTCCGTGCTGCATTACACCGATGGCTTGCCGCCGCACGAGTTGCCGATCGTGGTCACCGGGATCGCCGAGGAAGAACTCGGTCAACACGGCACTGAAGGCGCGATGAAGCGAGCACATAAAGTGCTTGATCCGCATCTGCCGGCGGTGGTGGTCACCGGTTCGATCGCCGAGATGATCGGTGGTGGTGTCACGCCCGAAGGCACCAACATCAAACGTTTCTTACCGCGCACGATCGATGAAGATCAGTGGCAGTGTGCCAATCGTGCGTTGTGGTGGCTTTGGACCGAATTCGGCCCTAAGAAAGTGCCGCCGGCGCCCCGCGAGCGCGAGATGGGTAAAGCGCCAGGCTACAAACCACGGGTCAATATCATTGGCCCAGCTTACGGCATGTTCAACATGAACTCCGATCTCGCCGAGATACGGCGGCTGGTCGAGGGTGTTGGTGCCGAGATCAATCTGGTTTTCCCCCTCGGCAGTCATCTGGCGGAAATCGCTAAGTTGGCGGATGCCGATGTCAACATCTGCATGTACCGCGAGTACGGCAAGATGCTCTGCGAGGGAATGGAGCGACCATGGCTGCAAGCGCCGATCGGTCTGCATAGCACGACCAAATTTTTGCGTGCGCTCGGCGAGCTCACGGGTCTCGACCCGGAGCCGTTCATAGAGCGCGAGAAACTGACTACGATCAAACCGCTGTGGGACCTGTGGCGCTCCGTCACCCAGGATTTCTTCGGCACCGCGAGTTTCGCCATCGTAGCCGGC
>JBDKJA010000090.1:0-6607 GCA_039796795.1 Pseudomonadota bacterium | reverse complement strand
ACGTCGGCTTCGCGCAACAGATCTTTCACGGCATCCTGACGATTCTGCGTGGCGTAGCAGATGTCTTCCTTACGCGGACTCACGAGCTCGGGAAAGCGAACCTTGAGCGTCGCCACGATCTCGGCTGTATCGTCGACCGAGAGCGTCGTCTGGGTCACAAAAGCCAACTTGGTCGGATCTTGTACAGGCAAGGCGGCCGCGTCCTCCACGGACTCGACAAGCCGAATCTGGCCGCCGAAGCTGATATCGAAGCGACCGAGCGTGCCCTCGACCTCGGGGTGCCCGTCGTGCCCGATCAAGATCACATCGCGAGCCTCACGCGCATAGCGCCGTACTTCCATGTGCACCTTGGTCACGAGCGGACAGGTGGCGTCGAAGACGTTCAGACCACGACGCTTCGCTTCATCCTCGACCGCCTTCGATACACCGTGCGCGGAGAAAATGACCGTCGCGTTGTCGGGCACCTCGTACAACTCATCGACGAACACCGCGCCCATCTCGCGCAAGCGATCGACGACATGTCGGTTATGCACGACTTCGTGTCGTACATAGATCGGTTTGCCGAACAATGTGATCGCACGCTCGACGATATCGATCGCTCGATCGACCCCGGCGCAAAAACCGCGTGGATTGGCGAGCTGAATCTTCATCGCTGCCGCCGCCAATCAGCAAATGCATCCCACAACAGTAGGATCGCCCCGACCGTAATGGCCGAGTCGGCAATGTTGAAGGCGGGGAAATAGGCTCCCTGCCAATGAACATGAATGAAGTCGACCACGTAACCATGCTCGATCCGATCGATCACGTTCCCGACGGCACCCGAGAGCACGAGTGCGAGCGCGATGGCGAGAACGGGTTCGGTCTTTAGGCGCACTTTGCGCAACCAAACCACTAGCATCACGCTCACGCCCACCGCGAAAATCGTAAAGAACCAACGCTGCCAGCCACCCGCATCGGCCAAAAAACTGAAGGCCGCACCGGGATTGTGTAAACGGATGATGTCGAGCCAGAAGAAGACGGGCGTGTATTCACCGAGCTCATAGTGACGCTCGATCCAACCCTTGGTCCATTGATCGAACACGATCAAGGCAAAAGACAGCGGCAGCCAACGCCAGCCGCTCTGCATCCAAGGCAGATTTCGCACCGCAGTCTCACTCATGCGTAGTGACGCTCCTCGCCGCTCGTCGTGATGTTCGTCACACAGCGCTCACACAACTCCGGATGATCGGCGTGTGAGCCGACATCCGGACGCCGATGCCAGCAACGCACGCACTTCGGCGCATTCGTCGCCCGCACGTCGATGACGTATGAATCACCCTCACCCTCCTCGATGACTTTCGCCGATGACGTGATGAGGAAAAATCGTAACTCACTGCCGAGCGCACTCAATCTTTGATAGGTCGCACCGGCACAGCGTATCTCGACCTCGGCCTCCAACGGCGCGCCGATCTCACCCGCCTCTCGTAAACGCTCGAGCTCGCGCGCCACATCCGCACGCAAAGCCAGCAAAGCGTCCCACTCGATCGTACTCGCAGGCACGGCCGGCAACGCGTGCCAGGTCGTGTGGAACACGGACTTCGCCCGCGCTCCGCGATCGGTCTGAGCAGGCAAATACGACCAGATCTCCTCGGAGGTGAAACTCAGAATCGGCGCGAGCCAGCGCACCATCGCTTCGATGATGTGGAACATCGCCGTTTGTGCTGAACGACGCGCTGCGCTCTTGGCAGGCGTGGTGTAGAGCCGATCCTTCAGAACATCCAGATAGCAGCCACCGAGATCAACAACGCAGAACTGGTGGACGCGCTGGTAGATCACGTGGAACTGATAGTTTCGATACGCGGCAATCACTTCCTCTTGCAGCGCAGCAGCACGACCGACTGCCCAACGATCGAGCGCGACCATCTGATCGATTGGTACGAGATCGTTTTTCGGATCGAAGCCGGCGAGATTGCCCAAGAGAAAGCGCGCGGTATTGCGGATGCGACGATAGGAATCCGATGTGCGCTTCAGAATCTCGTCGGAGACGCTCATTTCATTGGCGTAGTCGGTGGCCGAGACCCACAGACGCAGCACATCCGCGCCCAGACTCTGCATGACCTTCTGCGGCGCCACGACATTGCCGAGCGATTTCGACATCTTGCGACCCTTGTCATCGACGGTGAAGCCGTGCGTGAGCACGCCCTTATAGGGCGCACGCTCGTACAAAGCCTCGGACATCAAGAGCGAAGAGTGAAACCAGCCGCGATGTTGATCGGACCCTTCGAGATACAAATCAACCGGACCTGCAATCTCAGGTCTTGCCGCTGCGACGCACTCGAACGAAAGACCCGAATCGGCCCACACGTCCATCACATCGTTTACTTTGTCGTAGTCGGCCGCTTCCTTACCGATCAACTCTTCGGACTCCAGCGCGAACCACGCCTCGATACCGCCCTGCTCGACGCGATCAGCCACCTGATCGATGAGTTCGAGCGTGCGCGGATGCAACTCACCGGTGACTTTGTGGACGAAGAGCGGGATCGGCACACCCCAGGTTCGCTGACGCGAGATACACCAGTCCGGTCGGTTCTCGATCATGCCCGTGATGCGTTGCTCACCCCACGCCGGCGTCCATGCCACCTGCTTGATGTCATCGAGCGCATGGGCACGCAAGCCCTTTTGATCCATGCTGATGAACCACTGCGGCGTCGCGCGGAAGATTACGGGCGTTTTGTGACGCCAGCAGTGCGGATAGCTGTGCGTATAGGGAACGTGCTGAACAAGGCGACCACTCTCGCGCATCATCGCTATCAGCGTGGTACCACCTTCATCGATTTTTTGGCCTTCGACGAACGGTGTGCCAGGTAAGAAGCGTCCGTCACCACCGACCGGGTTTTTGACCGGCAGTCCATAGCGCTGCCCCACGGCGAAGTCTTCCTGACCATGCGCGGGCGCGGTGTGCACAGCACCCGTGCCTGCATCGAGCGTGACATGCTCGCCGAGAATCACCGGAACGTGTTTATCGAGGAACGGATGGCGAAGCATTAACTTCTCGAGGGTCTGCCCTGAGAAGCGCCCGACCACCGTGGCACTCGCGGCGTCGATGCCATATCGCGCAAGAATCGACGGGACGAGTGAATCGGCAACGATCAGCCGACGATCGCCGGTCTTGACGAGTGCGTAGAGAATCTCGGCGCCGAGCGCTACGGCCTCGTTGGCAGGCAAGGTCCAAGGCGTCGTTGTCCAGATGACGATTGAGGGCTTGATCAAATCGCCAGCGAGATCGACACCCGTACGCTGGCAGAAGTCGGCAATGTCGGCCACCTCGAAGGCGACATCGATCGCCGGAGAAGTCTTCTCTTCGTACTCCACCTCGGCCTCGGCTAACGCCGAGCGACAATCGAGACACCAATGCACGGGCTTAGCCCCTTTGTAGAGGTGCCCATTACGCACGATGCGACCAAAAGCGCGCAGTTGCTGCGCCTCATAAGCCGGGTCCATGGTGCGATAGGGACGATCCCAGTCACCCATCACACCGAGGCGCTTGAAATCGATGCGCTGTTGCTCGATCTGCTCGGCCGCAAACTCGCGGCAGGCCTTACGGAAAGCGTTGACGTCGAGCTTTTGGCCCGGACGCCCGTGCTTCTTCTCGACGGCAAGCTCAATCGGTAGCCCATGGCAATCCCAGCCCGGAATATAGGGAGCATCGTAGCCATCCAGGCTGCGGGATTTGACGATGATATCTTTGAGGATCTTGTTGACGGCGTGACCGATGTGGATCGTACCGTTGGCATACGGCGGACCATCGTGCAGCACGAAGCGTGGACGCCCTGCTGCAATACGCCGCAGCTCCCCATAGACATCCTCGCTCTCGAAGCGCGCGAGCATCTGCGGTTCGCGCTGCGCGAGATCGGCCTTCATGGGGAAGTCCGTCTGCGGCAGATTGATGGTGTTCTTGTAATCGGTCACGTTAAATCGTCCTCAAAGAAAATCTCGCGCTCGACGCTCATCGATGCGCATCTGCGCTACGAGGGCATCGAGACTCTCGAAGCGCTCTTCGTTGCGCAGATGCGCAACGAACTCGATCTCGAGCTCTTGGCCATAGAGATCACCCGAAAAATCGAAAACGAAAGTTTCGAGCAAAGGCTCCACACCATCGACAGTGGGACGCGTCCCGAGACTCGCCACGCCCCCCATCACGCAACTCGTGATCCCATGCACCCGAACGGCGTAAATACCGCCGAGCGGGAGCTTGCGCCGCCGAACTCGAATGTTAGCTGTCGGGAAGCCGAGTTGCCGCCCGAGTTTCGCGCCGGGCACCACGCGGCCTCGAATTGAATAGGGCCGACCGAGCAGCACGCGCGCCTGATCGAATCGGCCGGCCGCGAGCGCATCACGGATCACGGTGCTGCTCACTCTCTCGCCCTCAGCGGAGACGGGCTCGATCACCTCGACCGCAAAGCCATGACGGCGCCCCGCTTCGACGAGAAAACCCGCATCGGCCTGCCCGGCCTTACCGAAGCGAAAGTCATGGCCGACGACCAGGCCGTGGACGGCGAGATCTCGCGTCAGAATCTCCACGAACTCTTCGCCCGTGAGCGAGCGGAGTCGATCGTTGAAGCGCAGCACGATGAGCGAGTTGAGCCCCGTCGGCTCGAGTAAGCGCCAGCGCTCACGAAAGTTGGTCAATCGAGGCGGCGGATTGGCTGCCTGCAAAAACTCTCGCGGCATGGGCTCGAAAGTCAGCATGGCCGACGGCACCGAGATCCTGTTCGCCCACTCCAAAGTGCGCGCGAGCAGCACTTGATGACCTCGATGCAAACCATCGAAGCTTCCTAGAGTGACGACACCGCCACGGTGCGCAGCGCGCAGATCAGTCGTTCCGCGTAAGAGTTCCATGCTGCGACGCCACTACAATCGAAGTGAATGAGGCCGCAAACCCAAGGCCAATAGCGCGAGCCCGTAGACGGCGAAGCCCGCGATGACGCAGAGCGCCAGCTGCCACATTCGCGTAAAAGCCGAGGCTGCGAGCCAATCCCCAAAGAGCGACGCCAACGCCATTAAGCACGCGGCCATCACGACATTGGCTGCAATCACGCGCCACAACAGGCCACCCCAGCCCGGCAACGGTCGATACACGCCCTCGCGGCGCAAACCGCGCCAGAGCAATGCCGCGTTGATCGCCGCCGAAATACAGGTCGAGGTCGCCAGTAAAACGAACGGCGTACCGAAACCGGCATAGTGCGCGGGCAACACCACCGCCACGTTGATGCCCATGTTGATGCCAAGCGCAATCAAGCCCACGCGCACGGGCGTGCGCGTGTCTTGCCTAGCGAAATAGCCGGGCGCGAGTACTTTGACGAGACTGAAGCCGATGAGACCCCACGAGTACGCCATCAAACCATACTGCGTCATCAGCACGTCATTGGCCGTAAAGGCGCCATACCCGAAGATGGTCGCCGTGATGGGACCCGCCAGCACCAAGAGCCCAATGGAAGCCGGCACGACGATCAGCACGACGAGACGAAGTGCCCAATCGAGTGTGGTTGAGAAGCGCTCGCCGTCCCCTTTAGCGTGGTGCGCAGAGAGCCCGGGAAGAATCACCGTGGCCAACGCAATACTAAAAACACCGAGCGCGAACTCCATCAGACGATCGGCGTAGTAGAGCCAGGCGATGCTGCCGGTGACGAGAAACGAGGCAATCAGCGTATCGAGCAGCAAACTCACCTGCGCCATCGACGAACCAAAGATACCGGGCAACATCAACTTGCCGATGCGGCGCACGCCCTCCGCGGCGGGGCGCCATCGAGGCCACGACAACAAATCGAGTCGTGCCACCGCCGGTAGTTGGAAAAGGAGTTGTGCAGCCCCCGAGACGAACACACCGATCGCCAGCGCCACGCCCGGGTTGCTTGAGTTCGCAGCCACCACGAGTGCAAAGAAAATCATCACGAGGTTCATGATGACCTGCGTGAATGCCGGCACGGCGAAACGCCCGTAACTATTTAGGACACCACTGAAGAGTGCGGTGAGCGACACGAAGAAGATGTACGGAAACGTCCAGCGCAACATTTCGACGGCCAACTCGTACTTGCCCTCGGCCTGAGTGAACCCGGGCGCGAAGAGCAGGATAATCACCGGCGCTGCGATCACGCCCAGTAACGCAACCACAAAAAGCACCACCCCGAGAGTGCCCGTCACGTCGCCGACGAGCTCCTTCACGGCCGCTTGCTCGCGTCGCACCTTGTATTCCGAGATCACCGGCACGAACGACTGCGAGAAGGCCCCTTCGGCGAAGAGCCGACGCAAGAAGTTCGGGATCTTGAAGGCAACCAGGAAGGCATCCATCAGGGTCCCGGCCCCGAAGGCCTGTGAATAGACCATATCGCGCAGCAAACCGGTCACTCGGGAGAGCAAAGTGGTCAGCCCGACGACGGAAGTGTTCTTGAAGATCGCGCGACTCATGACGGAAGGCGGACTATACCGGAGCCAGGCCCCGGAAAACGTTGACAAGTGAGAGGGTCACCGTGAAAATACGCGCCTTTTTTCAGACCCTTAGAGCACATAGCAGTGGCCAACACCAAGTCCGCAGAGAAAGCCGCCCGTCAAGCCGTCAAGCACCGCGCCC
>JBDKJA010000089.1:0-6640 GCA_039796795.1 Pseudomonadota bacterium | reverse complement strand
CAACTCGAGACCGACTGGCACTTGCAGGTGCCGGCGGCTTTCGCCTGAGGATTCGCCATGGAATGGGAAACCGTCATCGGCCTCGAAATCCACGCGCAACTGGCCACGCGCTCGAAGATATTCTCGGGTTCCGCGACCGCCTACGGCGCTGCGCCCAATACGCAAGCCAACCTCGTCGATTTGGGTTATCCGGGCGTGCTGCCTGTGCTCAACGCCGAAGCGGTCAGGATGGCCGTGCGTTTTGGTCTCTCGATCGGCGCCAAGATCGCGCCGCGCTCGGTGTTCGCTCGCAAGAACTATTTCTATCCCGATCTACCCAAGGGCTATCAGATCAGTCAATACGAATTGCCGATCGTCGCCGAAGGCTCTATCGATATCGTGCTGGATGACGGGACGCGTAAGCGCGTCGGCATCACTCGCGCACATCTCGAAGAAGATGCCGGCAAGTCGCTGCACGAAGGTCTGCCGGGTCACAGCGGAATCGATCTGAACCGTGCCGGCACGCCGCTGATCGAAATCGTCAGCGAGCCCGACCTGCGCTCTGCCAAAGAGGCGGTGGCGTATATGAAGAAGATCCATACGCTCGTCCGTTATCTCGAAATCTGCGACGGCAACATGCAGGAAGGTTCGTTCCGCTGTGATGCCAACGTCTCGGTGCGCCCGAAGGGACAAGAGAAATTCGGCACGCGCGCTGAGATCAAAAATTTGAACTCCTTCCGTTTCGTCGAGAAGGCGATCAATTACGAGGTCGAACGTCAGATCGAGCTCATCGAAAGCGGTGGCAAAGTCGTACAGGAAACGCGGCTCTACGATCCCGACAAGGGCGAGACGCGTTCGATGCGCTCGAAGGAAGAAGCCAACGACTATCGTTATTTCCCCGATCCGGACCTGTTGCCGGTCGTGCTCGAAGATGAGCTCATCGAGAAGGTGCGTGCTTCGTTGCCGGAACTTCCGGATGAAAAAGCGGCGCGCTTCGTTCGCGACTACGGTTTGCCAGAGTACGACGCCGGTGTACTGACTGCCAGTCGTGAGCTCGGTGCTTACTACGAAGACGTGGCAGCGCGGGTGGGCACTGAGCCCAAGCTCTGCGCCAACTGGGTGATGGGTGACTTGGCTGCTTTCCTCAACAAAGACGGTCTCGAGATCGGCGAATCCAAGGTGGATGCGGCAGCGCTCGCCGGGCTCGTCACGCGTATCGTCGACAATACGATCTCGGGCAAGATCGCCAAAGATGTGTTCGAGGCGATGTGGGCCTCGGGTGAGTCAGCCGATGCCATCATCGAGCAGAAGGGGCTGCGCCAGATCACCGATACGGGCGCGATCGAAAAAGCGATCGAGGACGTGATGGCCAAGAACCCGGGGCAGCTCGCGGATTATCGATCGGGTAAGGACAAGCTGTTCGGCTTCTTCGTAGGCCAAGTCATGAAGGCCACGGGTGGCAAAGCCAATCCAGCGCAGTTGAACGACCTTCTGAAGAAGAAGCTCGCCGGTTGAGCGCACTCGAGCGACATTTCGATCTCGTTCGACGCTTCACGGTCGAACACCAGGCTGTGCGCGGTCAGTGGGTTCGCCTCGGTCCCGCGTGGGTTGAGCTGCGCGAGCATGCCGACTATCCGCCCGCCGTTCGGCAATTGCTGGGCGAGGCGGTCTCGGCAGCCGTATTGCTCGCATCGACCCTGAAATTCGAAGGGGAGTTGACGGTACAGATGCAGGGCGATGGCGCTGTCCGCCTGCTCGTTGCGCAATGTACGCATGACTTCCAAGTCCGGGCTGTCGCACGCTTTGATCGCGCGCGTGTCGATGCAGCCACCGATTTCGCCGCGCTCGCCGGATCCGGGCAGATCGTGGTGACGATCGAAGCCGAGCGCTTCGGCTCGCGCTATCAAGGCATCGTGCCGATCGATCCGCGCTCATTGGCGGCCTCGCTCGAACATTATTTTGAAACCTCGGAACAACTGCCGACGCGGGTGGTGCTGGCTGCCGACGATGCAGGCACCGCGGGTGTTTTGGTTCAGCGCTTGCCGCAGCAAGGTGGCATCGTGGGTGCTGACTCAAGCGCGGCGAGTGCGGTGCGTGAGGCTGAGTCTTGGACCACCTACGAGCAAGCCTGCGACAGTTTGCAAGGGATTGCCTCGGACGAGTTATTGGCGCGCTCTGCGACTGATCTGGTGCAGCGCATTTTTCCGGGGCTCGATCTGTGGTTGTTCGATCCGCAGCCCGTCCGATTTCGGTGTCGCTGCAGTGTGGATCGAGTGAGCGGGATGTTGCGCTCGTTAGGGGCGGCCGAGGTGGATTCCATCGTCGCCGAACAAGGTGCCGTGACCGTGACTTGCGAGTTTTGTCACAAGCCCTGGCGTTTCGATGCAGTGGATGTGGCCCGCCTATTTGCGTCGCCGAGCGAACAAATTCCGGGTAGCAACTCGGTCAACTAAACGGCGCGCCTCTTAACTCGGCTCTCAGCCCGGTCGGTGCTCGCTCGCGAGGTATTCCTCGCTTTGCATCTCGATCAGTCGACTTGCCGTGCGCTCGAATTCGAAAGCGAGCTTCTCGCCGCGATAGAGTTCAGTCGGTGCCGCTGCTGCCGATATGACGAGATTCACGCGACGATCGTAGAACTCGTCGACCATCGCGATGAAACGCCGAGCTGCGTTCTCCGTCGTCGCGTCGAATACAGGCACGTTCGAAACCAACACTGTCTGAAATTCGCGGGCGAGGCTCACATAATCGTTCTGACTGCGCGGTCCCTCGCACAGTGCAGTGAATTCGAACCACACGACATTCTCGGCAAGCTTCACCACCGGAATATCGCGACCTTCGATGTCGATCGATCGCGCATCGATGCGTACACCGTCACTCAATTCACCAAAGAGCTTATCCAATGATGTCGACGTGCCTGGGTCGGTGCTGTCGAGGTAGATCGATCGCTGCGTGAGTTGTCGAAGTCGATAGTCCGTATCGCCATCGAGACTGAGTACGTCGCAATGCCGTTCGAGCAGATCGATCGCTGGCAGGAAACGCTGACGTTGCAGGCCATCGCGATAAAGTCCTGATGGCGGTACGTTCGATGTGAAAACCAGCGCCACACCACGCTCGATGAGGTGGGAGAACAATCCCGCGAGCAGCATCGCATCGGCGATATCGGTGACGAACAGCTCGTCAAGACAAATGACGCGAGCTTCAGCTGCGAGATCCGCCGCAACGGCTCGCAGGGGATCTTGGACCTCGCGGTGTCGTTTCAGGCCCGCATGGACTGACTGCATGAAGCGATGGAAGTGGGCTCGACGCTTCTCCGGAAAAGGCAGACTCTCGTAAAAGAGATCCATGAGCCAGGTTTTGCCGCGGCCGACGCTGCCCCAAAGATACAGGCCTCGGACGGTCGTCACCGGTTTGCCGAAGCCGAGACGATAGGCGATTCGTTGCCAGGCGCTCTGCTCGCCCTGTAGCAGATCGTGACGCAAGCGAATGAAGCCTTGCAGCACCTGACGCTGATTCGCGTCTTCGGTGTGACCGGCTTCTTGCAATGCCGTCCGGTAACGTTGCAGCAGAGGATCTGGCGACATCGTCAACTGCGCAACTCGGTGAGATCTCGAAACAACTCGAGCGCGCCAGGGTTTGCGAGTGCCTCTGTGTTGGTGACCGGTAATCCATGCACCACGTTGCGTACGGCGAGCTCCACGATCTTGCCACTGATGGTGCGAGGAATGTCCGCGACCGCGAGGATCTTCGCTGGCACGTGCCTTGGCGTTGTGTTGCGGCGAATTTGCTCGCGGATTCGCTGCCGCAGCGTCTCGTCGAGCTCAATCCCTTCGCGTAATTTCACGAACAGAACGACTCGTACGTCATCTTGCCAGTCTTGACCGATGCACAACGACTCTAAAACTTCCGGTAACTGCTCGACCTGTCGGTATATCTCGGCGGTACCGATGCGCACACCACCTGGGTTTAGTACGGCATCGGATCGTCCAAAAATGATGAAGCCGCCCGTTTCCGTGCGGGTAGCGTAATCGCCGTGATGCCAAAGCCCCGGGAATCGCTCGAAGTAACTCGCGCGATAGCGCGCTTGTTCCGGGTCATTCCAGAAGCCGATCGGCATCGAGGGAAACGGCTGCCGACAAACGAGTTCGCCTTTTTCGCCCGGCGGCAACGACTCGCCCTTGTCATTGACGACATCGACCGCCATACCGAGACCTGCGCATTGCAGTTCGCCGCGCCGAACCGGTGCGAACGGTTGGCCGAGCGCGAAGCAGCTGATGAGATCGGTGCCGCCTGAAATGGAAGCCAGCTGCACATCCGTTTTGATGTGTTGATAGACGAAATCGAAACCCTCGGGCGAGAGGGGTGAACCCGTCGACAGCAGTGTTCGCAATGCCGGCAGCGAATGTTTTTCGAGTGGGTGATAACCCGCCTTTTCCACACTGGCGAGATACTTCGGGCTCGTTCCGAAGATGCTGATGTGTTCGGTTTCGGCGATTTGCCACAGCGCCCCGACATCGGGATGCGTGGGCGAACCGTCGTACAACACCAGCGCCGCGCCCGATGCCAGGCCACTGACCAGCCAGTTCCACATCATCCAGCCACAGGTGGTGTAGTAAAACAGGCGATCGTCCCGTTTGAGATCGACATGCAGTTGATGTTCTTTCAGATGCTGCAGCAAAGTGCCGCCAGCGCCGTGGACGATGCACTTCGGCTTGCCTGTCGTGCCGGAGGAATACATCACGAACAGTGGATGGTCGAACGGTAGACGCTCGAATTGTAATTTCGCTTGCAGCGAACCCATCTGCTCGAATCGCAGCGCGCGTCGTCCTGCCGATTCGAGCGGTTCGAGACGAGGTCTATCTGCTATCCGCGCAATGACAATCGTTGTCGTGACGCTCGGTAAAGCATTCAGCACGCCGGCCATCGGCGCGATGGAATCTATTGTTTTACCGGCGTAGTGGTAGCCATCGGCGGTGAATATGACTTTCGGTGCGATTTGACCGAAGCGATCGAGCACGCCCGCAATGCCGAAATCAGGTGAACACGAACTCCAGATCGCCCCGAGGCTCGTAGCAGCCAACATCGCGACGACTGCTTCGGGAATATTCGGTAGAAACCCAGCGACACGATCGCCCGGTTGAATCCCGATTTCTTTGAGGCCTGCGGCAATTCGAGCAACTTCAGCGCAAAGCTGTCGATACGACAGTACGCGACGCTGCCCGCGCTCGTCATACGCGATCAATGCGGGATGATCGTCGCGATAATGCAGTAGGTTTTCGGCGTAATTGAGTCTCGCGCCCGGAAACCAACGCGCACCCGGCATCGCGTGGCCATTTTCCAAGACCGGTGCAGCGGCCCAATCGGCCTTCACATCGGCAAAGTGCGCCACCTCAAACCAAAACGCATCGGGCCGCTCGAGCGACCAGCGGTGCAGGGTTGCGTAATCACCCGTTGGAAGATCTCGGCGTGCGGCGATGCAATCGATGAAGCGACGTAGATTGCTATCGGCCATGCGTGCGGGGGAGGGGCTCCAGAGTATGTCTTGCACCTTGCGTCCCCCGCGTATCGCTCGAGCGCGACTTATAGCGACTGGTAGATCGGTCCCGACCCGCCCTCTGGCGTAGTCCAGTCGATGATCTGATAGGGATCTTTGATGTCGCAAGCTTTGCAATGAACGCAGTTCGCCGCGTTGATCTGCAAGCGCTTACCGCCCTCACCATCATCGACCATCTCGTAGACGTTGGCGGGGCAGAAGTTCTGGCAAGGATTGCCGAACTCGGTCGCGCAGCGGGTTGCACAGATGGAGGTGTCCCGCACCTTGAGGTGCACCGGCTGATTTTCTTCGTGCGAATTATTCGCGAAGAAAACCGATGCCAGTCGATCCCGCGGTGGCAAGCTGCGATCGATCCAACCCCGATCGGGTGAGTCGTACTCGTCGAGTTTTTTGGTGGCCGCGTAGGCCGCGGTATTGCGCAGCGTCCACGGCGTGCGACCGCCCAGAACGGTTTCGAGTGCGCCGTTGATCAGCGCGAACCACAAACCACGCTTAAAGCCCGGCTTGATGTTGCGAACCTTCTTCAGTTCCTGGCCGCCCGGCGACGCGCGCCAGCGAGCATCGAAACCGACCACACTGTCGTGCTCAGCGATGTGGGTCGCCGCGAGCATGCCACTGCGTATGGCCTGATGGATGCCCTTGATCTTAGGAACGTTCAGCGTACCGCCCGCGTCTCCGATCAGCAGAGCACCCGGCATTTCGAGCTTCGGCATCGATTGCCAACCACCCGCCGAAATCGTGCGGGCGCCGGCTGCGAGAATTTCGCCGCCCTCAAGCAAGGCTTTGATGCTCGGATGGTGTTTGAACTGCTGAAAGGCTTCGAAAGGCTGCAGACGCGGATCTTCGTAGTCGAGACCGACGACGTAACCGATGTACACCCGATCGTTGTCGAGGTGATACAGGAAGCTGCCGCCATAAGTGCGGTTATCGAGCGGCCAGCCGATGCTGTGCTGAATCAGACCGGGTTCAACGCGGCCCGGCGGCAATTGCCACAATTCTTTAAACCCGAGCCCGTAGGTTTGGGGGTCGCAGTTGGCGTCAAGCGCGAAACGCTGAATCAGTTGCTTGGTGATGCTGCCGCGGCAGCCCTCCGCCAACACCGTGATACGC
>JBDKJA010000088.1:0-7521 GCA_039796795.1 Pseudomonadota bacterium | reverse complement strand
GGGCATGGAAGGCATGGGGATGTAATCCCCCCGTCACGCCATCCCCTCCGTGCGTGACGTTTCGAGGCCCGGGAGAAATCCCGGGCCTTTTCTTTTGGGCCTTTCGGTCTCCGTCGGATGACCATGTAGACTTTGGCCCATGTCGGTCTATACCAATCTGCTCTCGCCACTCGATCTTGGTTTCACGACCTTGCCGAATCGAGTCCTCATGGGTTCGATGCATACGGGTCTCGAGGATGACCCCAAGCATTTCGGACGCCTCGCCACGTATTTCGCCGAGCGTGCTCGCGGTGGCGTGGGTCTCATCGTCACCGGTGGTTTCGCGCCCAACATCGAGGGTTGGTTATCGCCGTTCGGCTCGCGCTTGGCGTCATCGCGCGCTGCCAAGCGGCATCGTCCGATCGTCGACGCCGTTCATGCCGAGGGCGGTCGGATCGCACTGCAAATTCTGCATGCCGGGCGTTACGGATATCACCCGCTGTCTGTCGCGCCGTCGCGAATCAAGTCGCCCATCACGCCATTCACGCCGCGCGCACTGAGTGCGGCAGGCGTCGAGCGTCAAATTCGCGCGTTCGTGCGTTGCGCCACGCTCGCCCGGGAAGCTGGCTATGACGGCGTGGAGGTGATGGGATCCGAAGGGTATTTCATCAATCAATTTTTGGTGGAACACACCAATCGTCGCCATGACGAGTGGGGCGGCTCTTTCGAAAATCGAATGCGATTGCCGGTCGAAATCGTTTCGCGCATACGCGAGGCCGTCGGCCACGACTTCATCATCGTCTATCGACTGTCGATTCTCGATCTCATACCGAACGGCCAGAGTTGGGATGAGGTCGTACAGATGGCCAAGGCCATCTCGACCGCTGGTGCTACGATTCTCAACTCCGGGATCGGTTGGCACGAGGCGCGTATTCCGACCATCGCAACGTCCGTGCCGCGCGGTGCGTTCACCTGGGTGACGGGAAAGTTGCGGCGAGAATTACGTGCTGCGGGTATCAACATACCGCTCTGCACGACGAATCGCCTGAACACGCCCGAGGTCGCCGATGCCGTACTCGCGGCAGGCGATGCCGACATGATCTCGATGGCGCGACCTTTGCTCGCCGATGCCGATTTTGTCCGTAAGGCCTCACAAGGTCGTGCCGCCGACATCAACACCTGCATCGCCTGTAATCAGGCCTGTCTCGATCACACCTTCTCCGGAAAGATTTCTTCCTGTTTGGTCAATCCGCGGGCGTGTCACGAAACCGAGCTCGTCATCACGCCAGCTAGAACGATCAAAAAAATCGCCGTCGTTGGAGCAGGGCCAGCGGGTCTTGCGGCTGCCGTGACGTTGGCCGAGCGAGGGCACAGCGTGACGCTATTCGAAGCAGATTCACGCATCGGTGGTCAGTTCAATCTCGCCAAGCAAATTCCAGGCAAGGAAGAGTTCGAGGAGACGCTGCGTTATTTCCGAGGACGATTACTGGCGACGGGCGTCGATGTGAAGCTCGGGCAGCGCGTGGCGGCAGAATCTTTGATCGGCAGCGGTTTCGACGACGTGATTCTCGCCACCGGGGTGCTACCGCGCGATCCGAAAATCCAAGGGCAGGATCATCCTAAAGTCTGCAGCTATCTCGATGTGCTGACGGGTCGACGCGAGGTCGGTAAGCGCGTGGCCATCGTCGGTGCGGGTGGCATCGGTTTCGATGTGGCCGAGTATCTCGTTCACGATGGCCCCTCTGTGACACTGGATCGCGACGCTTGGCTGCGTGAGTGGGGCGTCGGTGATCCCGAGCTTGCTCGCGGCGGCGTTGCGGGCGTGAAGCCGCAGCCGACTGCGCCGGCGCGTGAGATCTACTTGTTGCAGCGTAAGGCGGGCAAGCCGGGTGCGGGCCTTGGCAAAACGACCGGATGGATCCATCGCACAGCGCTCAAGATGAAGCGCGTCGAGATGATGGGAGATGTGCAATACCAGCGCATCGATGATGCGGGCCTACACATCACGATTGGCGGTTCGCCGCGTACTTTGGCCGTCGATACGGTGGTGCTGTGCACGGGCCAGGAGCCCTTGCGCGAACTCGCTGCCCCGTTACAGCAAGCAGGCGTTACCGTGCATTTAGTTGGTGGTGCCGACGTGGCCGCCGAGCTCGATGCCAAGCGTGCCATTCGGCAGGCGACCGAGCTCGCTGCACGCTTATGAGATTGTATTTTTCGAAACTTTACTTGTGGAAGTACTGCCCATGATCAAGCAGGGAATCGTCACCGTATTCTTGATTGCGTTGACGGCCGTCACCGCTCACGCGGCAACGCCCGAGACGAATGCTGACGTCAAAGCCAAGGCATTTTTTGAAGCGGCGTTTGATGAGGATGTGGCTGCGAGTCCCGAGTATGCGACCGCTCTCGGGTTGCGTTCGCGCTATGGCGAATGGTCGCCGTTGACCGAGGAACGTCGTCAGGAAGATTTGGCGCGTACTCGACGTCAGCTGCAGACCCTCGAATCCACGATCGATCGAAATGCACTCGGCGCTCAGGGGCGCTTGTCCTTTGACATCTTCGTGATGAACGCTAAGCGTGATATCGCACGGGATGAGTGGCGCTACCATCGTTATCCCTTCGATCAGATGAATGGTCTTCAGGCGCAGATTCCCGCGTTCCTGATCAACTCGCATCGCGTGCAGTCGGTATCGGATGCCGAGGCCTATATTTCGCGCCTGCGCGGCGTGGCATCGCGCATCGATCAAGCGATGGCGAATGCGGATCGTGCAGAAAAAAATGGTGCTTTGCCGCCCGCTTTCGTTTTTCCATACGTGGTGTCGGATGCAGCCAACATCATCAAGGGCGCACCGTTCGATGCGTCGGGTGGGGACAGTCCTTTATGGGCTGATATCAGCGGCAAAGTGGCTGCCATCGAGATCGATGCGCCGACGCGTGAGCGGCTGCTTTCAGAGGCGCGCAGCGCGCTCCTTGAGTCGGTTGGCCCGGGATATCGAAAACTGATCGAGTATGCGACGGCGGCTGGTAAGCGCGCCGGCACCGATGATGGTGTCTGGCGTTTGCGCGAGGGCGCGCGCTACTACGATTTTCTGCTCTCAAGTTACACGACGACGTCGATGACGGCCGAAGAGATCCATCAATTGGGTCTTGCTGAGGTTGCGCGCATCCACGGCGAGATGCGAGCGATCATGAAGCAGGTGGGTTTCACGGGAGACTTGCAAGCCTTCTTCGAATTCATGCGCAAGGATCCGCGGTTTTATTACCCGGAAACCGCCGAGGGTAAGGCTGCTTACCTTGCCGAGGCGACGCGCTTGATCGATGCGATGCGCGAACGTCTGCCGTCGCTATTTCGTACTTTGCCCAAGGCACCGATGATCGTGAAAGCCGTTGAGCCGTTCCGTGAGAAGTCGGCCGGTAAGGCGTTCTATCAACGGCCGTCGGCGGACGGCACGCGGCCCGGCATCTACTACGCGAATCTTTATCGCATGGCGGACATGCCGAAGTATGAAATGGAAGCCCTCGCGTATCACGAAGGCATTCCCGGCCATCACATGCAGCTCGCCATCGCAGGTGAGCTCGACGAGTTGCCGCGCTTCCGTCGCTTCGGTGGCTTCACGGCTTACTCGGAGGGTTGGGGTCTCTATACCGAGCGCTTGCCCAAAGAACTCGGTTTGTACTCAGATCCCTATTCGGATTTCGGTCGACTCGTACTCGAGCTGACTCGTGCGGTTCGTTTGGTTGTTGATACCGGCTTGCATGCCAAGCGATGGACGCGTGAACAGGTGATCCAATATCACCTCGACAACATGCCGATGACGCGCGACGCGGCGACCAAGGCGACCGAGCGTTACATCGTTATGCCGGGGCAGGCGACCGCCTATACGGTTGGGATGTTGCACATCGTGAAGTTGCGCGAGAAGGCGCAGCGTGCGCTGGGCGCGCGCTTTGACATTCGCGACTTTCATGACGTGATTTTGCGCTCAGGCGCGTTGCCGCTCGATATTCTCGAAGCGCAGGTCGACGACTGGATTCGCTCGAACACCGAGACACGTACTCCAGTGCAGGCGCTTGATCTGTATCGACTCGAGCAGCCGGTGGATCCACAGCTTTCACCGGATGGACGTCGTGTCGCGGTTTTGCGTGAGATGCGCGACATCCAGACGGATCGCGTCGTAACGGAGTTGTGGTTGGTCGAGGTAGACAGCGGCGCTCGGCGACTGTTGGTTGGTGCCGATAAATTACCGCGTTCGGCACGCTGGTCACCGGATGGTTCCCGGATCGCCTTCATCGGCCGTGACGGCGGTAAGTCGCAAATATTCATCCTCGATGTACGCGACGGTCGCGCACGCGCGATCACACGTAGTGCCCAAGCGCCGAGCGGCATCTCATGGTCACCGGATGGCTCGCGACTCGCCTTCGTGATGTTGGTAGAGCAAAAGCCCAAAGCTTTCTATGAACTCGCCAAGAAACCGGAGGGTGCTCAGTGGGCGCCGGAGCCGCGCATCGTGCGCGACTATCCTTATCGCACGGACTCGGGCGGCTGGAGCACGCCCGGTGAGAGGCACGTTTTCGTCGTCAGCATCGACGGTTCGACGGAGCCGCAGCAGTTGACGCGTGGCGCCGGTGACTGGGGTGCTCGAGATGATTCACCCGCGTGGATGCCCGATGGTCGCTCGCTCGTCGTCTCGGCTGATACCCATGAGGCGGCGCGTCGCCGAGCCAATCAAAGTGATCTTTGGCAGATTTTTTTGAGTCCGGATTCGGCACCGAGACAACTGACTCGCGATGACGGTTCCGAAACGTCGCCCGCAGTCAGCCCGAACGGGCGTGAGCTTGTTTACGTGGGATGGAAAAATCGTCGCAACTCGCATCAGCGTACGGACCTTTTCTGGATGTCGATCGATGCGAAGACAGCTGCGAGTGCGATCAATCTGACTTCCGCGCTCGATCGAGTGGCCTCTCAGCCTCAGTGGCGTGAGGACGCTTCGGGAATTTACTTCCAGTATCAGGATCAAGGCGTGAATCGGGTGGGCTTCGTCACGCGCGATCGCGTCATCACGCGCGTTGTCGATGCATTCGGTGCCACACGCCTGTTGCTGCCTTCTTCGGGCGGCAGCGCGTTTTCGGCCGCCGCAGGCGTGTTCGCTTATCCGAGCGTCGAAGCAGACCGACCAGCGACGCTCGCGATTGTCGATGCTCAGGGCACGCGCACTGTGTGGGACATGAATACGGCGTGGCGTGAGCAGCGGGACATTGGCAAGCTCGAGGAGTTATGGGTCAAATCGAGCGCTGATCGTCGACCCGTGCACGCGTGGGTTCTATATCCACCAGGATTTGATCCCTCAAAGAAATATCCGCTTGCGCTTGATATTCACGGCGGACCGCATCTCGATTACGGTCCGATGTTCTCGATAACCCATCATCTCTATGCAGCCGCAGGCTACGTGGTGGCCTTCGCCAATCCGCGTGGCTCGATCGGCTATGGTGAGGAGTTTGCGAGTCTCATCAATCGCGCCTATCCGGGCAAAGATCACGATGATTTGATGAGCGTGGTCGATGCCGTCGTCGCCAAGGGTTTCATCGATACGCAGCGTTTGTACATTGGCGGCGGTTCTGGCGGTGGCGTGTTGTCCTCTTGGGCTATCGGGAAAACCGGGCGATTTGCGGCCGCTTCCGTCAAGCGACCGGTGATCAACTGGACATCAACTGCACTCACGACGGATATCGGCGCCACGATGGCCGGTTATTGGTTCGATCGCATGCCGTGGGAAGAACCGGAGAAGTATTGGGCTCGCTCACCGTTATCGTTGGTCGGTAAGGTGCGTACGCCCACGCTGATCATCACCGGCGAACAAGACTGGCGCACCCCAATGAGCGACTCGGAGCAATACTTTCAGGCACTACAGTTGCAAGGTGTGGAGAGCGCTCTGATGCGTTTGCCGGAGGCGAGCCATGGTTTTGGCAGACCGAGCCAATGGCTTGCGGCGATTCAGGGGACAATCGGTTGGTACGATTCGCATCGATTGACGAACTGACGCGGGAGTTCACATGAGGCGAGCTCGCAAAGATATCGGCCATCGGGCCGTCAAATGGTGGGTTGGAAGCCTGCTGATGCTGGTGACGAGCGCCCCTGTCGTGGGAGACACGTCGGTCGCAACCAAAACGCCAGCGCCTGCTTCGAAGCCTTCTCGTTTGTCCGCCGGTTACGCTGACGTCGATCGTTTGATGCGGGATTTTCTGAGCCGTGAAAATGTTCCGGGCGGCGCCTGGGGCATCATTGTCGATGGTCAGCTCGTCCACGTCGGTGTGTATGGTCTTCGCGATGTCGCGGCCGGGGCCCAAGTCAAAAGTGACAGCGTGTTTCGTATCGCCTCGATGACCAAGAGCTTCACGGCACTGGCGATTCTGCAGTTGCGTGATGCGGGTCGTTTGTCACTCGACGACTATGCGGAAAAGTATTTGCCGCAGTTGCGTCGCTGGAATTACCTGAGCAGCGATTCGCCTAAGCTCACCATCCGTGATTTGCTGACGCATTCGGCCGGTTTTCCGGAAGACAATCCTTGGGGTGATCAACAGCTCGCCATCAGCGAGGATGCGTTCTCTGCTTTGTTGGATCAGGGAATGCCGTTTTCGAATCCGCCCGGCGTGGCGTTTGAATATTCGAACTACGGCTATGCTTTGCTCGGTCGGATCGTCAGCGCCGTTTCGGGGATGCCCTATCCAAAATACGTGGAGCAGCACATTCTTCGGCCGCTCGGCATGAGTTCGACCACCTTGGAGCCAGCGTCGGTCGATGATGGACGTCTTGCGCGCGGTTATCGCTTCGAGGACGGTCAATGGAAGCTCGAGCCGCAGCTTGCTGACGGCGCGTTTGGCGCGATGGGTGGCATGCTGACCTCGCTTGATGACCTGGGTCGCTACGTCGGAGAGTTTCTCGCAGCCTATCCGCCGCGCGACGGAGCCTCGAGCGGTCCTGTCGCACGCGGGTCATTGCGCGAGATGCAACAGATGTGGCGGTTGCGACCTGCGTCGATCACTTTGAGTAAAGCAGGACAACCCCAGCTGAATGTCACGGGGTATGGTTACGGACTTCGCATCAGTCAGAGCTGTGAGTTCGCGCACATCGTCGCGCATTCCGGCGGCTTACCGGGTTTCGGCTCGCAGATGCGTTGGCTGCCGGAGTATGGCGTTGGCTTGATTGCGCTCGGTAATCGCACATATACCCCTTGGGGCGGTGCGTTAGACGAGGCGCTCTCGCTCTTGGCTCGAACCGGCGCACTCCAGCCGCGCTCAACCGAACCTTCAGCGGAACTGCAAGCGGCTCGTTCAGCTGTCGAGAGTTTGGTGGCGAAGTGGGACGACAGCACCGCACGCGAGCTCGCCGCGATGAATCTGTTTCTCGATCGTTCACTCGAGCGACGTCGAGCCGAGTTCGCGCAATTAGGACAAGAGCTCGGTATCTGCCGCAGTCGCCCCGGTTACGTCAGCATGGAGAACCGCCTGCGCGGAGATTGGCTGTTCGATTGCGAGCGAGGCACGTTACGA
>JBDKJA010000087.1:0-7690 GCA_039796795.1 Pseudomonadota bacterium | reverse complement strand
CGAAATGTGAACCGGTTGGCAGTTTTGTCCCCAGCTATCCACCCCAACGGAGGCGACGGCGATGCCTATCGTCATCAATACGAACCTGAATTCGATCACCGCCCAGCGCAGCCTTGAGACGGTCAACCGTCAGCTCACCCAATCCATCCAACGACTCTCCTCGGGTCTGCGAATCAACAGCGCGCGAGACGACGCCTCGGGCCTCGTCATCGCCACGAGACTGACCTCTCAGATCCGTGGCCTCAATGCCGCGGTGCGCAACTTGAGCGACGGTATCTCGCTCGTTCAGACGGCCGAAGGGGGTATCAGCTCGATCACAAGCAACTTGCAACGCATTCGTGAGCTTGCTGTCCAATCGGCCAACATCACGCTGACTGAAACCGAGCGTGCTGCGCTGCAATCGGAGGTCACCCTCGCTCGTGAAGAGATCACGCGCGTTGCACAGCAGACCACCTTCAACGGTCGAGTCTTGCTGAATGGCGGCTTAGGTCCTGGCAACTTCGTCGCAGGCGCCAACATCACTGACGTGCTGTCGTTCTCGGGTATCGAAGATCTGCGCGCCACGGCGCTCGGCTTTAACCAAGCGACGGGCTTGCCGCCCACACCCGTGGGTGAGGGCCCAGGCGGGGTACCGGGCTTCACACGCACCAACCTGCAAGTACTGCCAACCGGCACCAGCGCCGCGCAAAGCATTACCGTGCTCGGCACGACCTACGCGCTCGGCAGCTTTGCACCGGGTGCGCGAGATCTCGCAAACGCCATCAACGGATTGGGCGTATCAGGCCTCAACGCGACTGTCGGCGCCAATACGATCAACGGCACCAGCAACAGCAGTTATGTGAATTTCTTTGATCCCGAGGGAACGCTCACGATCAACGGTGTCGATATCGCCCTGGTCGGTTCGCGCAGCAACAATCTCAGCCAAAATGTCGATGCAGCCGTAGCGGCTATCAACGCACGTTCGATCGACACCGGGGTTGTCGCGAGCAACGGCGTCTCGCAAGGTAACGGCTTGATCCTCACGGCTGCCGACGGACGCAACCTCACGGTTTCGTTCGAGGCTACCGATATCAATGAAACCCGCGCCCCAATCGGCCCGGGGCCCGGAGGCGTGCCCGGCTTCATCGCCACCAACATCGACGTGACGAGTGCCACCACTGCCGGTGCACAGAATGTGAACGTGCTCGGGACGAACTATGCGCTCGGCACGTTTGAACGCGATGCTCGAACCCTCGCGGAGGCCATCAACAATGCCGAAATCCCGGGCCTCTCCGCTAATGCAGAGGCCAATGTATATGAAGGCGCACAGAGCAGCTCCTACTTCAATTTCTTTGATCCGGAAGGCGTACTCACACTTAATCAGGTGGCGATCACCCTTACCGGCCTGAAGTCCAATAGTCTTTCGCAAAACGTCGATCTAGCCGTTGCAGCGATCAATGCCGTCTCAGGCCAGACGGGTGTGACCGCCTCCAACGGAACCGGTAACGGCGCGGGCATCATCCTGACGGCAGCCGACGGCCGTAACATCACCGTCGATTTCCAAGCGACCGATATCAATACCGAGCAGGCCGTGACGGGGGCAGGCCCGGGAGGTCTGCCGGGCTTTATCGCCAATGACATCGCCGTCGCGGGTTCTTCGACGGCAGCCGCACAGTCGGTGCAAGTACTCGGCACCAACTACGCGCTTGGCACCTTTGCGCCAAGCGCCAACAACCTCGCGAGTGCCATCAATGCGGCCGGCATTGCGGGCCTCACCGCTACGGCCAACGCCAACGTCGTTGAGGGAGAACAAGACTCCAGTTACTACCAGTACTACGCACCGCAAGGCATCCTGACGATCAACGGGGTGGATATCGCGCTCTCGGCTAATAAAACGAGCAGCATGACCTCCAACATCGCCACCACCATCAACGCGATCAATCAGGTCTCAGCACAAACCGGCGTCGTCGCACAAAATGGTTTCTCGGATGGCAAGGGCGTCGTTCTCAGTGCTGCCGATGGACGCACCATCACGGTGACTTTCCAAGCTACCGATGTCGGAAACGAAACCGCACCCGACTATTCGACCACCGCAGGCAACTTCGGCGTCTCAATTACGGGGGCCGCAGGGCAAGCCGGCACCATCGATCTCGCCTATGTCGCGCCTGACGGCGTGCTCGCAGGTAATGTGACCTTCAGTTCCAACACGGGCCTTGTGCAAACGAACTTCAACATCGTGGGCGAGCTTGGCCCCGATAGCGATCCCGCGCCCGATTTGGCGACGGTCGCCGGTAACTTCGGCTTGCTCGAGACGAGCGCAGCTGGCGTCGCCGGCTCGATCTCGATCGCTTATGCCGCACCCGATGGCGTCATGAACGGGTCGGTACAATTCAACTCGGCAACGGGCCTCGGACAGACCTCCTTCACCGTGCAGGGCGAGCTCGGCCCGGATACCGACCCGGCGCCCGACTACCTGAGTGTCGCGGGTAACTTCGGTATCACCACGACGGGACCTAACGGCGTGTCGCCTGGCATCAACATCAGCTATGTGGCGCCGAGCGGAATCTTGAGTGGCACGGTGGAACTGAGCGAATCGACCAATGTCGCCGATCGCACGCTGCAAATCGTGGGTTCGCTGCAAAGCCCGGACTTCCGATCGGTCGCCGATATCGACATCTCCACCATCGCGGGTGCGAATCTCGCGATCCAGACCATCGATGGCGCACTGCAAACGGTCAACTCGACCCGCGCACGATTGGGCGGCGTCTTGAACAGGCTCGATAGCGCCATCGACAATCTGCGGGTTGCCGAGGAAAACCAAATCGCGGCGCGCTCGCGCATCATGGATGCCGACATCGCCGCCGAAACAGCCGCCCTTGCGCGCGCTCAAGTACTACAGGAATCGGGTATTGCGTTGCTGGTGCAAGCGAATGCCATCCCGATGAACGTCGTCAACCTCCTGCGCAACAGCTATCTCTAGAACCAGCGGCTTCTAGTATCCTCACCTCGCCCTGCAGTCCGGGGCTAGGTGGGGATTGTCGATGTCCGAGTCTTCTTTCGATGTGTTGATCGTGGGAGCTGGCCTGACCGGCGTCGGATCGGCGGCCGATCTGAGTCGTCGCTTCCCGAATAAACGCATCGCCATCATCGAAGCGCGTGAGCGCATCGGTGGCACCTGGGACCTCTTTCGCTATCCCGGAATCCGCTCGGACTCCGACATGTACACCCTCGGGTATCGAGCACGACCGTGGCGCGAGCAGCGCTCGATCGTCGATGGCCCTTCGATTCGGCGCTACATCGAAGAGACGGCGGCCGAGACCGGCGTCGACAAACTCATTCGCTTTGGTCAGCGCGTCGTCTCGGCCGCTTGGTCGTCACCGAGGGCGCGATGGACCGTTGAGATCGAACATCGTGACGGCACGCGTTCGACCGTCGAGACTCGTTTTTTGCATTTCTGCAGCGGCTACTACAGCTACGCGGAAGGTCACCGTCCAAAGTGGGAGGGCGAAGCGGACTTTCGTGGCGATATCATCCATCCGCAGTTCTGGCCCGAGAACTACGACTATCGCGGCAAGAAAGTCGTCGTGATCGGCAGTGGTGCGACCGCCGTGACACTCGTGCCCTCGATGGCCGATCAGGCCGCACACGTCACCTTGCTGCAGCGCTCACCCACTTATATCGCGACCCAGCCTGCTGACGATCCGCTCGCGAAATGGCTCACACCTTGGATACCGAAGCGTCTAGCGTACTGGTTGGTGCGATGGAAATGCATCATTGCGGGCCTGTTCTTTTATTGGCTCGCTAAGACGCGTCCGAAGCCCTTCAAACGCAGCGTGATCAATCTCGCTCGTAAAGAATTACCGCCCGATTTCGACATCGCTAAGCACCTCACGCCCAACTACAACCCTTGGGATCAACGCCTATGTGCCGTCCCCGATGGCGATTTATTTAAGGCGATTTCAGCCGGCAAAGTGTCGATGGTCACCGACCACATTCGTCGCTTCGTGCCCGAGGGCATTGAGCTCGAATCGGGCGAAATCATCGCGGCCGATCTCGTGATCACCGCCACTGGACTGAAGATCGAAGCACTCGGCGGTGCTGAACTTCGAGTCGACGACAAACCCGTCAAACTCGAGGAGATCATGGTCTATCGCGGCGCTCTCTTCAGCGGCGTCCCGAATCTGGTTTACACCTTTGGCTACACGAACGCATCGTGGACCTTGCGCGCCGATCTGATCTCGCACTATCTCGGCCGACTACTGCGACATATGCAGAAACACGGCTACGACAGCGTCGTCGCCGAAAGAGACCCCTCGGTCGGCGAGCAACCCTTCCTCGATTTCACGTCGGGCTACGTACTACGCGCCCTACCCGCGCTACCCAAGCAAGGCGATCGTTTCCCCTGGCGTATCCATCAAAACTATCTGCGTGACGTGCACGTCACGCGTTTCTCACCACTCATTGATCCGCATCTGCGTTTCGGGAAGGCAAGCTCATGAGTTCGCGCGTCACTTTCGAAGATCAAACTGCCGTCATCACGGGAGCTGGCAGCGGCATCGGACGCGCTCTGGCGCTCGATCTCGCCGAGCGAGGCTGCCATCTGGCGCTCGCGGATATTCGTGAGCAAACCCTCGCAGAGACCCGCGATCTGCTTGCAGCTTACCAACAGCGTCGACCGCAATTACGCGTATCGACGCACGTACTCGATGTCGCCTCGCGCGATGCGATCGAAGCGTTTCCTTCAGCCGTACTCGCCGAACATCCCACCATCAATCTGCTATTCAACAATGCCGGTGTCGCCATCGAGGGCGACTTCCGCGACATCAAGCCTGCGGATTTCGAATGGCTAATGGATATCAACTTTTGGGGCGTGGTACGAATGACCCGCGCATTCCTACCGATACTCGAGCGCAGCGAAACAGCCCACATCACGAATATCTCGAGCCTGTTTGGACTGATTGCCCCTGCTGGCCAGTCCGCCTACGTCGCAAGCAAATTTGCCGTACGCGGTTTCTCGGATGCACTGCGGCACGAACTCGAACAAGGTCACATCGGCGTGACGGTCGTTTGCCCGGGCGGCGTCAACACCTCGATCGCTCGCAACGCCCGTCAATCGAAAGATTTGGCGCCTGCGGATCTCGAGCGACGTCTGGCGCGCGTGCAAAAGCTCTTACGGTTGCCGCCCTCGGATGCAGCCAAGATCATTCTCGCGGCCGTCGAACGACGCGACCCTCGCGTGATCGTGGGCACCGATGCCAAAATCGGGGCGTGGGCCGAGCGACTCATGCCGATCACGTATTGGAAACTCGCTCGTAAGCTCATGTTCTGAATCGGAGAGCTCCGATGCTCGCTACCGCGATTTTTTTGGTCAGCCTGTTCGTGCTCAGCCTCATTTGGCTAACGATGCGCACCGCGCGCGGCGTCGAGCAGCGCCTCCCGCCGATCGGCACGTTCGTCGATCTACCCGAGGCGAGACTGCATGTGCTCGACCGTGGCGCTGCAAGTGAGGCGACACCTCCTGTGCTGATGCTGCACGGGCTCGGCGGCCAGCTGCATCACTTCGCTTATCACCTTGTCGATGCCATCGCCCGACACACGCGCGTCATCACACTCGACCGACCCGGCTCGGGATACTCGAGCCGACGAGAAGGCGCCGCGACAACGCTACGCCAACAAGCCGATACTTTCGTGGCTCTGCTCAATCGGCTCAACATTCACAAAGCATTCGTGGTAGGTCATTCCTTGGGCGGTGCGCTCGCGCTCGCGCTCGCCATTTATCACCCCACTCGCGTTGCCGGTCTGGCGCTCATTACCCCACTCGCTTTCACGCCGCCCGAAGTGCCGAAGGCATTTCGCGCACTGGACGTCGGTAGCCGTATCGTCCGACGAATCATCGCTTGGACGCTCGCAACGCCGGGCTTCATGTTGAGTCGAGACAAGGTACTGCCGGCGATCTTCGGTCCAGATCCTGTACCGAAAGATTTCGCGGTGCGAGCGGGCGGCATTCTTGCGATGCGGCCGAGTCAATTCGTAGCGACGTCCGAAGATCTGTGCGCATTACCAGGCAATCTGCCCGAGCTCATCACCCGATATGACGAGTTACGACGAGAGGGTGCGCCACCCATCAGCATCCTCGTTGCACGCCAAGATCGGATTCTCGACTCGGTGAATCAAGGAATTGCATTGGCCGACAGACTGCAAGACGCTCATCTGGAGATCGTCGAGGGCGGCCACATGCTGCCGGTCACCCAACCCGAACGGGTCGTGCAATTTGTCGAAGACGCTCTCAAGCGCAGCGCGTGAAACGGGCGATCCTGCTAACCGGTCTTTATCTAACGTCTCTGGCTGTCGGGCTGGGTGTCACCTGGTTCGTGCTCAAGCGTGTCGGGTTAGAGGGTGTGACGGCGGGCGCTTGGCGCTCGGATCTGCTCGCAGGGAGTACCGACGCTGGGCTGTACACTCGAGCGCGTATCGCCGTTAACGCTGTGCTCGCGCTCGATCGAGGTGAGACGATTTACTTCCTCGCAACGCACGATGATGGCGGTGCTCCCCTGCGCGCTGAATGCCACTACCGCTTAAGTGGCGTGGCGCCTAATGCCGCGTGGTGGAGTATCACGGCCTACGCGGCTGACAACTTTTTATTTCCCGTCGAATCACACCGCTACAGTATCAGCGGAAATTCTTTGACGGTTGCAGCAGGAGACGCCTTCGCGGCGAATGTCGGACCTGCTGCTGTAGATCCTGATATCGAAACAGCCGGCATCGGCGAGCTCCGACTGACCTTACGCCTCTACAAACCCGATGCGGCTCTGCAGCAAAACCCTGCGTCCCTGCGAGCGCCTTCGATCGTACTCGCCGAGGCATGCCCGTGACCGGCCACGCCATTAAACGTACGCCTTGGAGCGTGCATCGACATCTGTTGCTCGCCGCGTTCATCGCAATGGCGGTACATATGATTGCCGTGTTCTCGATTCCGCGACTGATCATGAATCGGGTCATCGACATCGTGGCAGGCGAAGGCTCGCAACCTTATTTGCCCCCACCGATCGACCATACCCATCGACGTGTGGTGATGCCGAGCCCAGACTTGCTGTACGCGGTGTGCGCCTACGATCTCGCGGACGGTCCGCTACGGATCACTCTCGAAGGGTCGTACCCGCGCTACTGGTCTATCGCCCTCTATAACGCCCGCTCAGACAACTTCCTCACCCTGAGTCGTGACGACGTCGGTGAACGCGGCGTTGATGTGACTATCGACGAGTCGCAATCGACGCGGCACGGCCTACTGTTAATGCGCGTCATGACGGGCGCGAATCCAGAATGGCTCTCGGAGGCAAAAGCCTTTCGATCGCAGCTACGCTGCGAGCAGTAGCCGCGCGCCTTACTTGAGCAATACCCGCAACGCCGCTTTTTCTGCATCTGGCAAATTCAGCTTATCGATCTCTGAAATCGCCGTCTCCACCGGCAGCATGTGCAGGGCCTCGCGCACCTTTCTGACGCCCTCGGACGCCTTATAGACCGTATTCGATGCCGTCATATCAGCAGCGTGCCGCGCCATCGCGCGCTGCTTTAGAACTTCGAATTGTTCCTCGGTCAGATGCAATCGAATTCGCTCTTCTTCGAGATCGCGCGCCTCAGCCTCAGTCAGGACACCGTCTGCAAACGCATCCTCGACTGCCTTCAGCATTTCCTCACGCTGTTGGTGCAACTG
>JBDKJA010000086.1:0-7790 GCA_039796795.1 Pseudomonadota bacterium | reverse complement strand
CGCGAGAGGGTCTGGGTTTCGTCGGGGGACACTCTTCTGGATCGGCTGTGGGGTGCGCTAGGGCGTCGAATCCGGCGTACAGGGTTAGTCAGGCTGTCGAAGCCCCACTCGCGAATAGCTTGCTCATAAACGGCTGATAGGGCGGTTAGTCCATTCCGTACAGTTTGTGCCGCGGCCCCGGACGAAAGCCGCATATCCCGCCAAGAGGCGATCTGGGCAGGCCGGATCCGTCCCAGTTCAAACTGACCGATATCTGATGACGCCCACGCCTGCAGCAAGTACTTCTCCGCTCGGGCGCTCTTTTTCCGCGGTGTGCATTCCGTCAGGTACCGTTGAATCGCTTCACCGAGGGTTATCGCCCTAGCATGCGTCTGGATCGCGCCCCGTTCGATCTCAACTTCAGTCTGTCGTGCCCACTTGATCGCGTCAGTACGGTTATTGAACGTCCGCGTAAGTGCCCTGTGTCCCTTTCGAACGATCCTGACTTGGTACTTGCCATCGCGCTGCCTGATCGATGCCATCTTGTCCGCCTCCGAGATTGGATTTGGACGACGTTTGGACAGACGAGGGGTGAGCTATGCTTAAGTCCTTGATTTGCCGGGTTAGCACAGTGGTAGTGCAGCGGTTTTGTAAACCGTTGGTCGGGGGTTCAAATCCCTCACCCGGCACCAACTATTTCGCGATCAAGCGACAACGCGTGAGGGAATCGCGCTACTTGATGCGATGCAGTGCGCAGAGCTTATTGCCGTCGGGATCGCGCACGTAGGCGAGATAAATCGAGCCGATGCTGCCGCTGCGCACGCCCGGCGGATCTTCGATCGACGTTCCTCCGTTAGCCACAGCCACATCGTGAAACTGCTTCGCCTGTTCCGGTGAGTCGCACTTGAAGCCGATCGTGCTGCCGTTGCCGACGGTGGCGGGCTCACCATTGATCGGCTCGCTGACGCAAAACATATTTCCGCCAGCTTGATAGAAAAGGCGCATGTGGCCGGTCGGCGCCTGGTTGCGCGTAGCGGGCTTGGCGCCAAATACGGCGAGCACGGCATCGTAGAAACGTTGTGAACGATCGATGTCGTTCGATCCGATCATGATGTGGCTGAACATGAGGTCACTCCCTCGTTTAGGTCGATAGCGGTGGTGTCGGGCTTGATGACCCGACACCACCACCATCTTTGCGGACTTACTTGCCGAAGCTCAAGCGCAGGTCGAGATAGTAGTGACGACCGTAATCCGAATGTACGTCGGACGCATAGCCGAAGTAGTCATCCGCGAGCGGTGCGCGTTCATTCGTGAAGTTGTTTACGCCGAATCGCACACGACTCTTCACGCCCGAGAGGTCGAAGCGATAGTCGACCGTTGCGTTACCGGTGGTCATCGCCGGCAGAATCCAGCGAGTGCCATCGGCTAACGTAACACCACTGTCGTAAACGCTGCCGATGCGGAAGCCCGACACCGAGGCGCTCCAGTCACCCTTTCGCCAGCTGAGCGTGAGGTTGTGGCGATTACGCGGATTACCGTCCATTCCGATCAGGTTCGCGAAGCCGTCGACCGGATAGTTGCCCGGGAGGGTGCCAGCCGCTTGCGCGGCCACGAGGTCGCCGGCGAGTCCGCCGGCAGACTGCTCGAGTTCGGTCATGAATGAAGCGGCGTAGCGAACCGAGAAGCGACCGAGATCGGTGCGCAAGCTGTAGTCGAGCGCCACGTCGATGCCTGCCGCTGTACGCGTATCGAGGTTGGTGTAACGATCGTCGATGAAGTTCACATCGCCGGCCGGGCAGATGCCGGCCTTCAAGTAATTAGCTTGGTCGATGTTGAAGCTCGTCGTCGAGCGAACGACCGCCGAGTTGCCCGTGAATGCACCGCAATTGCTGGTGCCGTTGGCGATGCGTGCGAGCAAATCGACGAGCGTGTGGTTCTCCTCACCGAGCAGACCGATGGTGTTGGTCTTTTCGATTTCCCAATAGTCCACGCTGAACGCGAGATCTTCGATGGGCTCGACGACAAAGCCGACAGAGAAATTCTCGGACTCTTCAGGCTCGAGCGCATCGCTACCCTGCGCCAAGCGCAAGGTACCTTCGCGGCACGGCGTTGCGCTGACACCCGCTTTCTCCGCTGCGTATTGGCAGACGTAGTCCGTCGTGGTGTTGGTGCGCGAGACGATGGACTCATTCACGGTCACGAGGTTCGGCACGCGGAATCCCTGCGACCACGAGGCACGCAACAAAAGATTGTCGAGCGGTCGCCAGCCGAGCGCGATCTTGCCGACGGTGGCGTCACCGAGATCCGAGAAGTCTTCGTAACGTCCAGCGAGCTGCATGTCGAGGTTTTGCAGCACCGGCAGCGAGAACTCTGTGAACACCGAGTTGGTGCGACGATCACCCGAGCTGTCCGGCGTGGGCGATGAGTTCATGACATCGGAAATGAACGGATAGGTTTCACCGCCCGATGCCGTAAAGCGAATCGTACCGTCCAAGCGCGGATCACGATCGTCGATGAACGATTCTTCGCGGGTTTCGAGACCGATCACCATTCCGGCTTTGCCGCCTGGCAGATCGAAGAGATCGTTACGCGAGAACTTTGCATCAAACATCGTGAGTTCCGTCTCGGTGAGACGATAGACGTCGATCAAAGCACGTTCGATGTTCGAGTTCACGCCACCACTGAACGGGTTGTATGCGGCCGGCGTTGAGTCGTTGAGCGCAGCTTGCATGAGCGTGTTGCTGATGCGGTTGCTCGTGATGTCATCGTTAGTGGCCTTGTTCCAGGTGGCTGCAGCCTCCCAGTCCCAGGCGCCGATTTCACCGCGGAAGCCCTGAACGATCCGGAACATCTCACCGTCGTTATCGACGATGCGTCCCTTTTCGGACCAGCGGTAGTTGTCCATCAGCAATGCGACGCCGGTGCACGGCACGCGCGGAATCACCGAGGCCGGAAGTCGATTCGGCGAGCCGCAGGGGCCGAACGGGTTGTAGTAGTTTTGGGCGCCGACGACGAGATTCGAGGCGGCGTTGACGAAGCTGCTCGGACCGCGACGAGTGATGGTCTCAGAGGAGTAGTACATCAACTCCGTGAAACTCTCGAGCGACTCGTTGATCTCATGATCGATGGTCGCGTAGACGTTCAGGCGTTCGAGCGCCGATCGAAGGTCACGATCTTCGTTGAGGTTGTAGCGAAAGGTGCCTTGTCCGTCGACTGCACCGCACACCGTGGCGCTGATCACATATTTGCAGCGCGGATCGCCGACCGGGTATGTCTCGAACTCACCGGCGGAGTCCCAAATCGTATTGGTGAGACCGAAAGCCGTCACTGCCGGAACCACGTCGAACTGACCCCAGTTCGAGTTCGCCGAGTCGTTGGTGAAACGCGAGTCGCCTGCCCAACGTGAGTCTGCGGCGAGGTATCGGGTGTAGTCGGAGTCTGCCCAACGCGGATCGTCTTGCGAGCTCACTCGATCACGATCGAACCAGCTTGCGAAAACGTTGAGCTTGGTGCGGCCCTCGTTGAAGGTTTGACCGAATTCGGCGTAAACCGTCTGATTGCTACGCGAGAAATTCTCATAGTCCGTGTAGCGAGCGCCAATATTGAGGCCTTCAAAATCGCGCTTGATGACCGTATTGAAAACGCCGGCGACGGCATCAGCGCCATAGATCGCCGAAGCGCCGTCGCGCAGTACCTCGACGCGGTCAACCCCGTAGGTCGGGATCATGTTGGAGTTCACGCTGTTGACGGGGACGAAGCTGCCGCCGACCTGTTCGGTCTGGTATTGCGGCGAGTTCACCATGCGACGACCGTTGAGCAGCACGAGGGTGTTGCCCGTTCCGAGACTGCGTAGGTTGAAGGCGCCAACATCGCCGCCTGCCGAGTTCACGCCGCCACTGATATTGGCTGCTTCGTTGACGAAGTTGTTGCCGTTTTCGGGAATGAGATCGAGGAGTTGGTCACCGGAATCGATGCCGAATACTTCAATCGTTTCGCTGCCCACGATCGAGATGGGCAGGGCGTCTGAAATGACGGCACCGCGTATTTGCGAGCCTGTCACGACGACCTCTTCGAGCACCTCATCCGCCGGCGCCGGTTGTTGGGCCATCAGCGGCAAGCTAGCGCCGATGGTCAGCGCGACGAAAACGTCGATCGCTGTTTTCTTCCTCGATTGCATGTCCCTCTCCATTTGTATTGAATGCCGCGAACCGGCAAAGCGGGGAGATTATATGAAGATGGGAAACATTCGGTATGGGCTTGTCCTAGTGTTTCGGCGGGCCAGCCTATTGACGTTTGCAATATTATTTTGTTTGACGTCAGGCACCGCTGCCGCGCAGAGACAAACTCTTCTCGAGTACCCCAGCATTCATTCGCCGCAGGTCGGGTTGCAGGGAATGGTCGTTTCCCAAAATGAGATCGCGAGCGAAGTAGGTGCGCGCATTCTCGCCGAAGGGGGGAACGCGATCGATGCGGCCGTCGCAGTCGGTTTTGCGCTGGCAGTGACGCTGCCGCGCGCTGGAAATATCGGCGGCGACGGCTTTCTGACGGCGTACGTTTCGGGCCAAAAGAAAGTGACTGTGATCGACTTTAGAAGCACCGCCCCACAAAACGCCAAGCTGGAGATGTTTCTCGATGAGAAGGGCGAAGAAACCGATACCGCATCGGTGGGGTATCGTGCCGCAGCCGTACCCGGCACGGTCGCGGGTCTGGAACTTGCGCATAAGCAATACGGCAAGTTGCCTTGGGCTCAATTGATTGCACCGGCCACAGCTCTGGCGCGTGACGGTGTCGTACTGAGCGCTGATGAAGCTTTCGTATTTGGCTGGGGAAAGAAGCGTCTGCAGGCGAGCGAGTCAGCAAAGGGGGCGTTTTTCAAGGCAGACGGTAGCGGATATCGTGCAGGCGAGCGTTTGGTGCAAAGCGATCTGGCTTGGACGCTCGATGAAATCGCCAAAGGCGGTGCCGATGCCTTTTATCGCGGTGAGATCGCCGCTCGCATCGAAGCCGACATGCAGCAACAAGGCGGGTTGATCACGCGCTCCGATCTTGCAGCCTATCGGGCGATCGAGCGCGAGCCTCTCAGTAGCACCTATCGCGGCTACACGATCTACACGGCGCCACCGGCAAGCGGTGGTGTGACCTTGCTGACGATGCTCAATATTCTCGAGAACTTCGATCTTTCGAAGTATGAGCCGGGCTCCGCGGATGCCGTGCACCTACTAGCGGAGACCATGCGTTTGGGTAATCGCGATCGTATCGCGCATCTGGGTGATACCGCATTTGCTAAAGTACCGCTCGAGGGTTTGATTTCAAAGAAATATGCTGCCGATCGTGCGAAGCTGATCAAGCCTCGCAAGGCGAGTAAAGATGCGGCGATCAAGGCGGGCAATCCAGCGGATTACGAAAGTCCGAGCACGACGCATTATTCGGTCGCCGATTCCGAGGGAAATCTCGTGTCGGTGACTTACACGCTCGGCTCCGACTTCGGTTCCGGCGCCATGATCGCGGGTACTGGAATTCTTCTGAACAACCAGATGAATAACTTTAGTCACGAGCGTGCGCTGGTGGCGACCCAGCGCGGTGAGCCGCTGCCGCCCAATGCGATGCAGGGCGGCAAGCGTATGGTCTCGACCATGACGCCTACCTTGATCTTCAGGGGCGACACGCCGTGGATGGCTGTCGGGACGCCCGGTGGCGGACGAATCGTCAATACCATTTTGCAGGTCGTGGTGAACGCCATCGACTTTAAGCTCAATATCGATGAAGCGATTCATCAGCCGCGGGTGTCGCTAGTCTCCGGCGCCCTAGAGATTGAGCCAAACTACAACCCGGATACTCGAAAGCGACTCGAAAAAATAGGCCATAAGATCAAATCGAGCGAGACGATGGGCAGCGTCCAGGCGATCGTACTCGAGAATGGTTATTTCTTTGGCGGTGCAGATCCACGAAGGCCGGGTGCAGCGGCGGTTGCGCCCTAAAGCATGCTGATGGTTTCGCTCGCTACGGTGGTCAATCGATCTTTGTTGGTGCGTTGATCATGGCGCTGCTGGTTGGCGATATTGGGGCTACCAACGCGCGCTTTGCGTTGTACGAAGGCGGAATAGACGGTAACGGACCGCTGCATTCGTTTCGCGTGTTACTCGCCGCTGAGTATGTCGACTTCGAGGCCGCCGTTCGCTCGTACCTCGGTCGTGTCGGCGCCGCGCCGAGCGATCTGATCGGTGGTGGTTTTGCCGTGGCTGCACCGCTCGTCGGAGGGACGGTCCGCTTCACCAACTCACCTTGGTCGTTCGTCGATCGAGATTTGCAGGTGAGCTTGGGTATGCGCCGTCTCACCTTGATCAATGATTTCGAAGCGCTGGCACGCCGTATCCCGTCTGTTTTAGATGCGGAGCTGCAGGCGCTGCGTCCCGGAAAAGAGGAGGCCGAATCGGCTAAGTTGGTGTTAGGTCCCGGTACGGGGCTCGGTGTTGCCGGCATCGTGCCAGTTGGCTCAGACGGGCGACACTGGCAAGCGGTACCGGGCGAGGGAGGGCATGTCAGTTTCGCACCCAGTGACGACTTCGAGTCCGACCTCCTGAAATTTTTGCGCGCACGCTACGGACGGGTGTCGATAGAGCGGGTGCTGTGTGGCGATGGGCTGATAGCCATCCACCAATTTTTGCTATCGCGTGCAGGCGTATCGGATCTTCGCAGTATCACCGCTGCGGCAGTCACTGCGCAGGCGCTCGCGGGCGAGCGCTTGGCTCGCGAATCCGTCCTGCGCTTTCTGGGTGTCCTCGGTGGTTTCGCGGGCGACTGCGCTTTGATGTACGCGGCTCGGGGTGGTGTCTATATCGGGGGCGGAATCGTGCCGCGACTCTCGTCGCTCTTGCCTGAGAGCGCCTTCATTGATCGATTCAACGATAAGGGTCGGATGTCCTCGTGGGTATCGAAAATCCCGATACACCTGCTGACGGACGAACATTCGGCGCTGCGGGGCGTCGCGATGATCGCAAGTTGAACCTGCCAGCAGCATACGTCCAGAGACTTTCTTTATAAGACTCTTCCCAGCGACGTCGGAGCGCGGCACACTCGACGGGTGAGCCAAACGGGGGGAGACCGATGCAGGCTTGGATTCATGATGCCGTGCGCACGCCGCGCGGTAAGGCGCGGCCCGATGGCGGGCTCGCGAGTCAGCAGCCCTATGAACTCGTCGGCGCGCTTGTCGCAGCGTTGGAATCGCGGGGCAGTTCGCCGCGCGAAGTCGAGTCGCTGATTCTCGGTTGCGTTGGTCAAATCGGCGATCAGGGCGGCAACATTGCGCTCGTTTCCAAGCTGCATGCCGGTATCGATGAATCGGCCAGTGCCTTCACGCTCAATAACTATTGCGTATCGGGTCTCACCGCGATCGGCCACGCTGCTATGCAGGTGGCGGAGTCCGACAAGGCGGTGCTCGCTGGTGGCGTCGAAATGATGTCGCGCGTGCCGTTCATGGCTGACAAGGCTGGCTATTACACCGATGCCAGTTTCCCAAAGCGCTCGCGCTATGTCCCTGTCGTGCTGGCCGCTGATCGCCTCGCCGAGGCACAAAATATTCCACGAGTCGAACTGGATCGCCTTGCGTTGCTCTCACAGCGGCGAGCCGCGGCTGCCGAGTCGATAGCTGCTTTCGCGGCTTCGCGCGTTGCTATCGGTCAGCTGCATTACGACGAGTGCATCCGACCGCAAACCAGCGCGGAGTCGCTTGCAGCGATGGAGCCAGGGTTTGCTGCGCTCGCCGAACATTACGCAGCGGCACTCGACGGACCGATCGATCATCGTCATACGAT
>JBDKJA010000085.1:0-8391 GCA_039796795.1 Pseudomonadota bacterium | reverse complement strand
AGTGGGCCGAGGCCCGTGACCTCGTGCAGAATGTCGTCGACCAGTTTTTCTTGCTCGCGTGTTGGCAGGATGATCGACTCTTCATCCAGCAGTGTTTTGACCGACGTTTGTAATTCGTAGCGAATCTGCGAGGGGCCAAGTGTGGCCAAAGCTGCCAAATCGAGTCGCTCCAATAACTTGGCATGAATCTGGGTGCGCACCTGATGACGTGATGTTTGATCGGCAGACATTTAATCGAGCCAGCTTTTGAGTCGATCTCGCCAGCTACGGCGTGACTCGGTTACGTGGCAGAGTTGTTTCCCCAGCGACAGGATGCCCTGACTGACGGCCGATCCCGGTGCGATGGTCACGACGGATTCACCGGCGCCGAGCGCGAGCAAGGCGGTTTCTTCATCGTAGGCAATGCGACTGATGGTCTTTTCAGCAAGTCGCCGCGTGATTTCATCGACGAACGGGTTTACCAGCGGCGTCGATCCTGTCGAGGTCGGCATCCGATTCAGAACCACTGAGGTCTTTGCGAGTGGTATGCCTGCTTGGTGTAGATACTGACTCTGGCGTTGCTGATTTCGAATATCGGTGATCGTCGGTGCGACGACCTGAAGAATGCTGTTCGATTGCAGCATGATCGCTATTGCTAGCGGATCGATTCGTGGAGGCAGGTCGATCAATACGAGATCGAAGGAGTGCGCCGCCACGGCAAGCAGCTTCGACATCCGCTCGGGCTCTGGCCGGTCTGTCTCCGCCAGGGAGACAGGCGCCGGTAGCAAGCTGAGGTTATGACGCAGCGGCGTGCACGACGCTTCGAGAAATTCACGATCGAGACTGTCGTCCTGAGCCAGTAAACCTACATGCGCGGCTTTGGTCTTCTCACCTAGTGCGAACGACAGATCGCCGTATTGCAGGTCGAGATCGATTAGCAGCACGCGTTGCCCGAGTTGACTTGAGCAGGCGTAACCCAAATTCGACGTGACGAACGTGGCGCCGCTGCCGCCTTTGGCTGCCATCAACGAAACGATCTGGCCATTATGCTCGTAGCCAAGGCCGACGGCTTTTTCAACGCACTGAGTGATCGCATGATTGACTTCAGCGGCCGTCGCAGGCCATCGCAGAATTTCTCGCACGCCGGCGCTGACGGCGCGCATGAGAAAGTCGGCATCCTCTCGACGGGAGAGCAGCATGACTAAAAGCTGTGGGTGGCTGCGACACAGTTGCTCGAGCTGCGACAACTCGAGAGCATGATCGAAGTCGTCGTCGAGTATCAGCAGGTCGACATCCGCAACTTGCGGGCTAACTTGAGCGAGTGTCGTGCCCGACAGGCTAACGACGTGACTGATCCGCTTATCGGTAGCGAGCTGTGCGTGTAGCGACTCCAGTTCCGCCGTGCGAGTGGAGAGCAATAAGACGCGCATAGAGGCTTTTCACCGTTCCGATTTGTCGAATTCGCCACTGAGAATGCGTTCACCTCGAGAGGTGAGATCCAGTGTATCGGTCGGCAGCGTCACGGGAAGTGGATTCTTTACGAGCCGCGCCGTGACCAAAAATACCAACTCGCTGCGATCATTTTGGAAGTCGGTGCTGCGAAAGAGCGCGCCGAGCAATGGCAAGTCGCCAAGGCCCGGCAAAGCAGCAGACGTACCTTTAACGTTGTCTTTGGTCAGGCCACCCACCGCAAAGCTCTGTCCGTCGCTCAGTTGAATCGTCGTCGCGGTTTTTCGAGATGTAATGGTCGGGAGCACCGAGGAGGTAACCCCGTTGTTACCGATCAGTGTTCCCGAAGAGAGCACTTCGGACACTTCTGCAGTTAATTTGAGGTTGATCCGACCATCGGGGAGAACGTTCGGGACGAATTTGACACCCACACCAAACTCGCGCTCCTCGAGCGAAAAGAATCCTGGAGTGGTGCCGCTGCTGCTCGATTGAGCGACGGGGATGAAGATTTTTCCGCCGGCCAAAAATTCGCCTTGTTCTCCACTGAGCGCCAGAATCGAAGGTTCCGCCAGAATTTTGATCAGTCCTTTCCGCTCTTCGAGATCTAGCGAGAAACTATCGTTGCCGGAGGCAGTCGAAATATTGGTATTCGATCCGCTCAAAAGATTGCTGAGCAAGGCAATAGAACGGCTGCCATCGGATACGAGGTTGACACGAGCGCCTATGCGATCGATCAAGGTTTTTGAGATTTCCGCCACTTTGACATCGAGTTGAACCTGCGGAGCAGCGCTATTGGCCAAAGCGACCACGAGTTTGTCGGGTCCGGCGTAGCTACGCGCGATGGCGAGAATGGGCTGTAGATTCAGGGTATTTTTGAGTAAACCGCCGAGGATGACTTGCTCTCCGCTCGCAGTGACTTTGAGTTCGGACTCGTCCGGGGCGAGCAGTCGGATTTGGTCTTGCAGCACAGCTACATCTCGATTGACTTGCACCCGCATGACTTGCGGTACAGATTCGTCGCGAGCCCACAGTATCAGTGTGGTGTTACCGGTTTTCTTGGCAATGACGTAAATCGACTTATCGTCGATCGGCAGCGTTTCGGCGACTTCGGGGTCGGCAGTCGCAATGCGTTTGACGGGCTTTGAGATGGGGACGACGATCGCGTGCCCCGGCGATAAGGACAGTGTGGCTGGCGCGAGCTCGGCGTAGCTCGCCGTGGTGAGTAGTGCGAGCAGCGCTAGGATGCCATTCTTGAATTTCACGGGGTCACCCTTTCGGCGCCGACGATCAGCTCTATTGGCGGCTGAGATTTCACGGGTGTATTTCTTTTGACCGCTGCAGGCGTAGTCGCCATTCCCAAACTCGTCCTGGGGGCAGCCGAGATGCTCGTCCGTTCGAGATCGCCTCGGTTGCGCAGCAAAGCGGACAAGTCACCCTGCAGGCGCGCCGCTTCGATTGCCGTCGCCTGCTCAAGCGTCACGCCCAAGGTGAGTTGTTTGACAGGCTGCGGTTTTCGCGGATCCAGGCTCTGATTGACTGCCAACACGCGCAGTCGCTCTGCGACCGGGCGCGAAATGGTTACGTCGTTTTCTTGTCGGATCGTCACGAGCACATCGACGAAGGAGCCGACGAGGGTTTTGGGATCCACCCCAACCATTTCGTTGACGACGATTGAGAGCCCGCGTTCGCCGCGAGTGAGACGGTCACTGAGACTGCCGCTCTCTCCGGCGAGGAATAATTTGCCGGGGAGTACGGGCTCGCCGGACTCTAAATCTTCCCGCGTCAGCTGACCGATCACAGAGTCGATATTGCTTGCCGCCACGAAAGGCTTCAGGTGAGCGGGCCACTGCTGCACTGTCAGCATTGACTCGTCGAGTGTGGTCCCCGTGGTAATGGCGCGGGTGGCCACGACCACGGGCACGGTGTCCACCGCGGCCGCTCGATTGACCACATACAACAAGCCGAGCGCGATGAGCAGTCCGATCAGCGCCGAGATAGCTAGTACGGTATGCCGCCGGACACTGATGAAAGACACAGTCGAGTATTAGAGCAGTGCGCCCAAGGCCGCGAAGGCCGCCTCGATATCATCGGCAAACAGGGCTGCCGCCGTTGCGATCGCGGCAATGACGATGGCGCCGAGAACCAGATATTCGATGGCCGAAATGCCCGTTTGGCGTTTGGTAAGGCTTTTGAACTTGGCTGCGCGCATGTCGAAATCCCTAATCTGAACGTGATGACTTACTGTACTACCGAAACCGACCGATGACACAACTGCCCTACCGAGGTGGTGGCTTTTAGTCCTCACGAACACAATAAAAGAAGAGCCGGTCGGTCGAAATCTCCGTTTCGCGACGGATCGGGCTCGGGTTGGTGAGTTCGGGTGCCAGGATGCGCGATTCGGCGAGTGCCCAATATCGGCCTTGGGTGCAAACACCGCCGTTCCAATCGCCCCGGACGTCCATCAACTCGTATTCGTCCGCTGTGGGTAGTCGGGCGCCCATCGCTTCGCAGGCCTTGGCCGCCTGCTCGGCCGTTGCGGCTTCGGCGACCCATTGTCCCGCGGGGCTCACGAGCGTGACCCTGCCCGACTTTACGGTCAGCTGGGTTGGGAAGTGAGTCGCCTGATAGCTACCGAAAACTTTGGCCGCAATTTCACCCATGACGCGTTCGGGGCGGCCGATTGCTTGAAAGCTGCTGATTCGGCCGCAGCTCTCCTGCACATGCAAAGTGACGTAGAGGTTTGCAGAGCAGCTCGGTGCATAGGAGTAGGTTCCCCAGGCGAAAGCGTCGACTTTTTTTAGTGAAGATAAAGCTGACTTGCGATCGCTGCGTTTGCTACGAACTTCGGCTAGCGCCTGATCAAGGGCGGCTGGATTGAAGAACTCCAGCATGCGCGTTTCAGGTGCTGCTCGTGCGTAGATTTCTTCTAAAGATGCTTTGAAGCTACCTTCCAGCAGCGTATCGATGCCATCACCACGACGAGCCTCGCTGCGATCTCGTTCGACGATCTGATCGATGGAGCGCAATGCATCAACGGCTTGCTCTGGGTCGATGCCCGCTGCTAGTAGCCGCTCGAGATGGCCGATCATCGCGCCGGTTTGCTGGCGTTTCCCGAGTCCGTAGGCGTCGGTGAACTGACAGATATCCTGGCCACGAACAAAAGGGACGCTGGGCCAGAGCGTGATTGGCTCTGCGCGTGTGGCCGAGGTTGTGAAGCAAGCTAACCCGGTCGCCAGGGCAAGCAAGAGGCGATAGCGACGGGGCATAGCGAACTCCTCTGTCATCTTCTGCCACTCAGTATACTGCTGCAGAGTCGGGCAAGGTCTGCCCAAGCCAAATATTGAGAGAAATATCATGAGTGACGAAGCCGCCTACGTTCCCCCGCGCGTCTGGTCTTGGAGTGCTGGTAACGGTGGCAAGTTTGCGCATATCAATCGCCCGACGGCCGGCGCGCGCCAAAAGCAGGATTTGCCGCGAGGCGCTCATCCTTTGCAGCTTTATTCATTGGCTACTCCAAACGGCGTCAAAGTCACCGTGATGCTCGAAGAATTACTGGCTGAGGGCTGCCATGGCGCTGAATACGATGCTTGGCTGATTGATATCCAAACAGGCGATCAATTCGGTAGCGGCTTCGTTGCGATCAATCCTAACTCGAAGATTCCAGCTTTGCTCGATGTCAGCGGCGCAGACCCGATCCGCGTTTTTGAATCCGGTGCGATCCTGTTGTATCTGGCCGAAAAATTCGATCGCTTCCTGCCCTCGCTGCAGCAACCCGCGCTTCGCGCCGAGTGCCTTTCTTGGCTGTTCTGGCAAATGAGCTCCGCGCCTTATTTGGGCGGTGGATTTGGGCATTTTTACGCCTATGCGCCGCAGAAATGGCAATACCCCATCGATCGCTATGCGATGGAAGTGAAGCGGCAGCTAGATGTGCTCGATCAGCGTCTTGCCGATCGTCGATTTCTTTGCGATGACAACTATACGATCGCCGATATCGCCATCTTTCCCTGGTATGGCGCGCTCGTGCTCGGCGAGCTCTACGGTGCGGCGGAGTTTTTGGATGTCGCGAGTTATCGGCATGTCACGCGATGGGCTCAAGAAATCGTAGCTCGACCCGCCGTCCAGCGAGGGCGTCGCGTCAATCGCAGCTGGGGGCCTGAAGAATTACGCGTCCCTGAGCGTCATTCCGCTGCGGACATTTCTTAGCTCACGGCCACCGGCACACCGTTCAGGGCGGCGTTGCCGCATAGTGAGTCGAGGTGCTGTTCGTCGGTGAGATCGTTGACGCTGACGCCCGGATGCGCCTGCGCAACGTCGAGCCTGATCCCTTCGCGATCATGGCCCCAGCCGTGCGGAAGGCTGACCACACCCGGTGCGATCTCGGCTGTGATTTCTAGCTCGGCGTGAACTGATCCGACTCGTGAGGTGACCGTCACCATGGCACCGTTCTCCAGGTGTCGGGCGGCCGCATCGATCGGGTTCATGAGTAGCGTGCAGCGATTCGGTCCTTTGACGAAACGCCGACTGTTATGTAGCCATGAGTTGTTGGTGCGCAGGTCGCGTCTGCCGATCAAGCTCAGCGTCGAGGCGTTGGTCGACGCGTTTGTTGCGCTTTGGTGCAGTCGTTCCAGATCCTTGCGGAATATCGGCGGTACTAGTGCGATCGTCTTATCGCGCGTGAAGAGCCGATTCGGTAAGCAGGGCTTAAGCGGACCAAGATCAATCCCGTGCGGCGCCGCTGCTACTTTCGCGAGCGTCAGTCCTTTGCCGATGAGATTCCAACGGGCTCCGTACGGTCCAAAACGCAAGCCTAGTGCAATCGCGCGCTTCGGCGTGAGCCACTTTGCGCGCAGCCTTTCTAACCATGGTCGTTTACGTGACGGATCTTCCGCTTCGATATGCTCAACCAGCCGATCAAAGATCTGCCAATCGTGCATCGAATTCGAGCTGGGCTTGAGTAGAGCGTCTGCATACTTAGTGGTGTTTCGAATCGCGAGCGCGTGGAAAATCAGATCGTAATGATCTCGTTCAAGACCAAACGTGGGCGGCAAGATGTAATGTGCGTGACGTGTGGTTTCGTTGATATAAATATCGATTGAGACCATGAAGTCGAGCTGCGCGAGCGCACGATCGAGCTGGCGCCCGTTAGGCGTCGAGAGCACCGGATTTCCGGCTGCAGTGACCAAGGCTTTGATTTGACCATCGCCGGGCGTCAGAATTTCTTCGGCAAGAGCGGCCACCGGGAATTCGCCGCCAAACTCCGGTAGCGCGCGCACTCGGGTGCGTCGTCGATCGAAGGAGCCTCTCTGTCCCATCGCGCTCGAGAGGCCGAGCGCATCGAAGGCCGGGCGCGTGAACATGGCGCCGCCCGGTCGATCGAGATTGCCTGTGACGATGTTGAGGGCTTGGATCAGCCACTGGCAAAGAGCGCCAAATTCCTGAGTCGAGACGCCCATACGACCGTAGCAAACAGCACTCTCTGCGTGCGCAAAGCGACGAGCGAGCTCTCGTATTTGCTGGGTGTCGATTTGAGTGTGCTTGGCTGCAACCTCGGGCGTGAAAGGTGCGACCAACGCCCTTAGCTCGTCTAGCCCCGTCGTGAAACTGGCGAGATGGTCGAGCGTGTCGAGTTTCTCTTCAAAAATGACTTGCAGCAGAGCGAGCAGTAACCACGCATCCGTGCCCGGTTTGATGAAGAGATGCTGATCCGCAACGTCCGCGGTCTCGGTGCGTCGGGGATCGACGACGACAAGTTGACCGCTTCGTTTTCGTAAATCTTTGAGTCGGCGTGCGAGATCGGGTGCGGTCATCAAGCTGCCATTGGAGACCAGCGGATTGCCACCGATCACCAACAGAAACTGCGTTCGATCGACGTCGGGGATCGGCAGCAGCAGCTGATGCCCGAAGAGCTGTAGTGACGCAAAGTGGTGCGGCAGCTGATCGACCGAGGTGGCCGAATAGCGATGAATGCTTCGCAAAGAGCGCGCGAGCGTTGCGCCACCGAGCAAGGCGCTATAGCTATGTACCTGCGGATTGCCGAAGTATGTTGCTACGGTGTTTTTGCCGTGCTTGCGTTGTAGCGCCACCAAGCGTGCGGCGATGTCGCGGAAGGCTTCGCTCCAGCTGACCTCAACCCATCCATCGGCCGTGCGTTTGACCGGATGACGAAGCCGGTTAGGGTCCTCGTGGACGTCTTTGAGGCCGAGTGCCTTGGGGCAAATATGGCCGCGACTAAAAGGATCTTGTTCGTCACCTTTGATGCCACCACGCCGCACATGGCCTCGCACAGATGGCAGTTTCGATAATGCATGTTGGGCAGTCTACGCCGGGATGGTTCAGAATGGGCCCATGCCGGCGCCCTTCCGTATGCCAACGTTATTGCGAGTTTTCGCCACTCTCAGCTTGTCACTGTTACTGGTCGGTTGCTCACGCGAGACTACGAGGCGTCTTGAGGCTGCCGCACCACCGGCCTGTCTCGGTGGCGCTTCGATCGGAGGGCAGCATCGCTTTCCGTGAGGAGGAGCGCGTCGGCGGCGAGGGTGAGGTTGCTGCCTTCGAGATCGATGTCACTGAAGTGACCCACGGTCAGTTTGCCGAGTTCGTACGGGCAAGCGGATACGTGACCGTTGCAGAGCGACTGGGGCCCGACGGTCAGCCCCTCGGCGCGGCGGTCTTTGATCGAAGCACGGGACAGTGGCGTATTGATCCGAAGGCCAATTGGCGATCCCCCATGGGCGAGGGGTCGACCGCGAGAGATGACGAGCCTGTGGTTGCCGTGGCTTACGAGGATGCTGAGGCGTATGCGCGCTGGCGCGGGCGACGCCTGCCGACCGAGCTTGAGTGGGAACGTGCGGCTCGCGGCGATCTGCCGGTGTCTGCCGACATGGAAGCCGAGCGACGCGATGCGAGCGGTCGCTGGTTGGCCAATAGCTGGCAAGGGGCTTTCCCAGCGCTCGATAACGGAGC
>JBDKJA010000084.1:0-7918 GCA_039796795.1 Pseudomonadota bacterium | reverse complement strand
GCCAATACCGTCTCGTGATCGTCTCGCTCGACGGCGAGTTGCCCTAACACGTTGCAAAATAAAACGGCTGCATCTGGCCAGTCCGCTAAGCGCAGTGGCAACTCACTCACCAGATCTCGACGAATCCACTGGAGCTTTTTTGACTGCACGAGATGACGCTGATGATTCCGTCGAAACAACCATGGCGCGAGTGGATCCAGATCGATTGCGACGATCTCATCAAATCTCGATAGCCAGTCACTGGGCAAAGTCCATCCCGCACTGGGCGCGACCAGAACCAAGCGGCGGCAAGGGGGCGCCCACGCCGTTAACCAATCTTGAATCGCCGCTCGAAACGGGTGATAGCGTGATGCGGCGCGCCACGCACGCCAATGCCACGCCAACCCCCCGCTGGGTCGCCACAATCGAAACTCTGGCTTCGTAGTCACCGTGCTAGTATCGCTCGCCGTGGATACGTCGGCACAACGCTGCACACTGGCTGCACTGGCAATAGGTCTGCTGGGGTTGGCGGGCTGCTCGGCGCTGCCCACCTCGACAGCGCCAATCGAGACTGCGGCAAGCACGATTGAATCCGCCTCGGCGCCGCCCACCGACGCCGCTAGCGAAGAGATCAGCCGCCCGTCTGCCATTGAGACAACGCCTGCTGCGTCCGCACCTGCGCCCGCGCCTGCTGTAGCGACGCCGCCCTTGCCGAGCTTCACACCGGCAGCGCGGGTACAGCGTGTCGCGCCGTTTCGGCATGTGTCGGAATTCATGAGCGCCGCCGATTGGCAGAACCTAAAAGCCGATACGGTCGGTTTGAAAATCTGCGCGCCTGCGGCGTCGGCCGAAAAGACGGTCGAGATTGCCGACCCCTCCCCTGTCGCGATGCTCAATGAGGCGGCGATCGCTTGGGGCAAAGCCAGTCAGTGGGAAGTGGTCAATGGTGAGGGCGCAAGCTTTCCGGTTTGCACCTTTGTGATCGCGCGCTTCGGGCGCTGATCCGAATCAAAGAATTTCGAATTCGCGCGGCATTTGATAAGTCTGCCGATACTGCACAATCACTTTTTCCGCCTTAGCCAACTCGGCCACGGTTAAAGCACGACGCATCAGATTGATATTGACGGAGAGATTCTCGCGAAAATCCGTCTCCCATTTTGCAGCCGTCAAGCGCGCAATAGATAACCAAACATAAGACTTGTAGGCGCTCGGCTCCACGCCTTTGCCGTAGGCATAGCGGATCCCGATTTCTGCACGCCCGCGCGAAAAACCGCGCAGCGCGGCAGTCAGATACCAGCGACTCGCTTTGACCTGATCTTCACGAACACAAAGCCCGCGAGCATAGGTTTCGGCAATGCCGAAGGCCGATGAAGAGTCACCATCGGGCTCGTCGCCGAGCCACGCTTCACGCGCTTCACAGAACTCGCCTTTCTGAAAATGATTGAAGCCGCCCAGGAATTGCGCATAGGCCATCTGCGGCAGCGCACAGCACAGTAGTAGCGCAACCGTAGCGGCCTTGATGAACGCGCGCGACATCATTCCTGACGTGTCGGAATCTGACTGGGATCGCGGTACAAGACGGTCACGCTGATGCGACGATTTTTCGGATCGTACGGATCAGCCGGATTCACCGGCTGCGAGTCGGCCACACCCTCGATACGAGCAAAACGCGAGTCGTCCACACCCATAGAATTGAGTAATTGGCGAGTGGCGTCAGCGCGATTAGCCGACAGGCTCCAGTTGTTGTTACCGGAGTCCTTGAATTGATAACTGTCAGTGTGACCACGGACAGCCACTTCATTGGCGATCCCTTTCAAGCTTTCGCCCACCTTCTGCATCAAGGCACGGGCCTTGGGATCCATCGAATTCGTGCCGGACGTGAACATCGAAAATCCTGCATCGTCGAGAATCTCGATTCGCAGTCCTTCCTTTTCTTTTACGAAGCTCACAACCGTCATGAGATCGGCCGTTTTAGGATCACTCTCGATCCGCTGCTCGAGCTTCTTCTGTAGCGCCTCGAACTGCTTCTCGTCCTGCTCGGCAGCGATCTTCTTGCGCTCTTCTTCGCTCAAGCCTTCCGGCATCGCCTCATCAGGATGCGTACTTTCCTCTTCCTCACGGCCGGGTGCCTGCACTTGCATCAAGCCCGTCTGGGTCATTTGAGCTGGCAGCGCTTTGGGATCGATCACCGACATGCCGCCAAAGAAACCCGTCGAACCGCCGGACTTGTCCGACATGGTCACGACCGATGTCGGCTTGAAATAGTCGGCAATGCTCTTGCGCTGATCGGCATCGGTAGCGCCGAGAATCCACATCAACAAAAAGAACGCCATCATGGCGGTCATCATGTCGGCGAGGGCGATCTTCCAGGCACCGCCGTGGCCACCGCCGTGGCCGTCAGCCATCACCTTTTTGATGATGATCGGCGGGAGTTGCGCAGCCGCCTCCGCCGCAGTCTGCTCTGGCGCGGGTGCTTGCTCTGCGGGCTGCTGAGCGGCGTCGTCGGCTGGCGGCGTCTCCGTAGCCGCCGGGGCGTTACTTGCCTCGGAGGCCATCGAACACCTCCGCAAAGGTCGGCTGCGAGTGGTGGCTGATCGCCGCTCGCGCGCTCTCGATGATCAACGGGACTGGGTAGCCTTGCAGATGCCCGATCAACGCGTGCTTGGCGACATGATAGATCTCGCCGTCCTCATCAATGATTTGCTTAAGGCGAGTCGCCATAGGCTCCACGATACCGTAAGCCAAGAACACACCGAGGAAGGTTCCGACAAGCGCGGCGCCGACGAGCGCACCGAGCACGGGCGGCGGCTGATCGATGGCAGCCATGGTCTTCACGACACCGAGCACGCAAGCCACGATACCGAGCGCGGGCAAGGCACCCGATAGCGCAGCGAGCGCTTCGGCGGGTTTCAATTCATTGTGATGGTGAGTTTTGATCGCGAGGTTGAGGACGTCCTCGACCGCCTCAGGTTTCGGCGGTTGGTTCGAGGTCACGAGCAGACGAATGGTGTCCGCAATCATGTTGATCAACGAGTGATCTTTGAGCAGCTTCGGGTACTCGCCGAAGATCGAACTCGCCTCAGGGTTTTCGATATGCGACTCGAGCGCCACCGCGCCCTCGGCCTTGAATACCTTGAAGAGCTTCACGACCAAGAAGATCGTGTCCATGTACTCTTGCTTGTGATACTTCGGGCCACCGAAGACCTTACCGATGCCGCCACCGACTCCCTTTAGAACATCGAGGCTGTTCGAAATCACCATTGCGCCCACACCGGCACCGCCGATGATCAGCATTTCGAACGGAAGCGCCTTCAAGATGGGCGCCATTTTGCCGCCCGCCAAGATATAGCCGCCGAACACACAGCCAAACAAAACCACCAGACCGATGATCGCGAACACGTGGAATCTCCAAAACGGAACAATCGGATGCTAGCAAACGCCATTACCCGTTGTTCCTAAGTCGTCGCCACAAACCATATTTAAAGCCCCACCGCTGACAGAGAAGTCAGGCCCTTCAGCCTGCTAATATTTCTATATACTTGGAAGTATGGAACTAAACCAGGCGGCGGAGGCGTTCGGCGCCCTCTCCCAGCCCAACCGTCTAGCCGTCCTCCGCCTGCTCGGCGAAGCCGGTTCGGCCGGCGCACGCCCATCCCAGATGGCGACCCGCCTGCAGATACCCGCCAACACACTGTCTTTTCATCTGCGCCAATTGCGTCAGGCAGGTCTGATCAGCGAACAGCGCAGCGGACGTGACCGAATCTATCGCGTGAATCTCGACCGACTACAGCATCTCGTTCGTTATCTCGGCACAACCGCCGGTCCACAGAATTCGCTTGCACCCGAACCGGTATCATTAGCAACCGACCGCTGACCCGAATCGACCATCCGCATCAACGTGACCCCTCTCACTCGCGCCATCGACGAACGTCTGATCGGCGAATCTAACGTCTCCCCAGCCGACGCCAGCGACTCCCAATGGATGGCCGCTGTGGCTCGCTTGCTGCGTGCAGACCTGTCAGCCCGCGCGTTACGTAGTCAGTTGCAGGATCGCGTCAACAAGGTTCGCCGCGTTCATTACCTGTCGATGGAGTTTTTGATCGGTCGCTCATTGACCAATGCAGCCGAGGCATTGGATCTCGAGGCGTCGCTGCGCGAGGCTCTCGCTGCGCGCGGACGTCATCTCGAGCAGTTACAAGAAGCGGAGTCGGATGCCGGGCTCGGTAATGGCGGACTCGGACGCCTCGCGGCCTGCTTCCTCGATTCGATGGCTACCCTCGATATCCCCGCCTTCGGCTATGGGATCCGTTACCAGTTCGGGATGTTCCAACAGCGCATCGAAAATGGCGCGCAACGTGAGGGCCCCGATGAGTGGCTGAAGAATGCCTCGCCTTGGGAATTGGCTAGAACCGATCGAGATGTCGAAGTGGGCTTTGGCGGGCGTCTCGACCACAACGAACAGGGCGTACCGATCTGGATCGCCGAGCATCGCGTCATCGCTTGCGCACACGATTGGTTCATTCCCGGCCACGGCACGCATCGCGTCGGCGTGCTGCGGCTGTGGCGGGCACGCTCGACACCCGCACTGGATATGGATCGCTTTAACGCCGGCGAATTCGATGCCGCGGCTGCGACCAAAGGATATGGCGACGCACTCTCTTGGGTGCTGTATCCGAACGACAGCACGGTATCGGGTCGTGAGCTGCGACTTCGCCAAGAGTATTTCTTCGTCTGCGCTTCACTTTCCGATATCGTGCAACGGCACCTTGAAGAGCATTCGACTCTGATCAATCTCGCCGAGCACGTGGCGATCCATTTGAACGACACTCACCCCGCGCTCGCCGTCGCAGAGCTGATGCGCGTGCTCGTCGATCTACATTCGATGGATTGGGCCCGTGCTTGGCATCTCACTCAACAGATTTTTTCGTATACGAATCACACGTTAATGCCGGAGGCGCTCGAGACTTGGAGCGCCGCGCTTTTACAACGTGTACTGCCACGGCACGCCGCCATCATCGAGCGGCTGAATGCGGAGTTACTGACCGAGGCCGCGCATCGGTATCCGAACGATTCGGACCGACTCTCTAGACTGAGCATCATAGACACTCGCGGCGATAGCCCGGATGAGGCCCGAGTTCGCATGGCGCATCTGGCGGTGATGGGTAGTCACACGGTCAATGGGGTTTCCGAGTTGCACTCGAAGCTCATGGTGGATCATGTTTTCCAAGATTTTGCCGATCTTTGGCCAGAGCGATTCACCAACGTCACCAATGGCGTCACCCTAAGGCGATGGCTTTCACAAGCCAATCCCAGGCTCGCACGGCTGCTCGACTTGAAAATTGGTCGACAATGGCGAGACGAACCCGATCGACTCGCACAACTAAAGACGCACGCGCAAGACACGGGCTTCATTGAAGAGTTTCGTAGCATCAAGCTCGAGAACAAGCAGCGACTGCGCGAACTCATACTGCGAACGACAGGCATAAGCACTGACCCGAACAGTCTGTTCGATGTGCAAATCAAACGTATTCATGAATACAAGCGGCAACTGCTCAACGTGCTGCATGTTGTTTCACGCTATCACGATATCCTCGCGAACCCATCTGCCGAGTGGGTTCCACGAACCGTCATCTTCGCGGGTAAGGCAGCTTCGTCATACCGGGCTGCGAAGCAGATCATTCGCTTGATCAATGACATCGCGACCGTGATTAATGGCGATGCCACTGTCGCTGGACGACTCAAGGTTGTCTTTCTGCCTAACTACAGTGTCTCGTTAGCCGAGATCATCATCCCGGGCGCAGATTTGTCGGAACAGATTTCCACTGCCGGCACCGAAGCCTCAGGCACCGGCAACATGAAGTTTGCTCTCAACGGCGCGCTGACCATCGGCACCTTGGATGGTGCGACCATCGAGATGCGTGAACGAGTCGGCGCTCACAATATGTTCACTTTCGGTTTGACGAGCGACGACATCGCAAAACTACGATCGGATGGCTACCGCCCCCAAGAGTTTCTAGAGGTCGATCCGAGCTTATCGGCCGTGCTCGATTCGATCGTGAGCGGTCGCTTCTCACCCGAAGATCCCGATCGTTATCGTGAACTCATCGACGATTTACTCGTCGGTGGCGATCGATATTTTCTAATCGCGGATTACGCCAGTTATCGACAAACTCAACGACAGGCTGATGCGCTTTTTTGTCAATCGAGCCACTGGACAACCGCCGCAATCGAGAACGTGGCCGGCATGGGATATTTTTCATCCGATCGCGCCATCCGCGAGTACGCCAACAGAATCTGGCGTATTCCACTGCAACGCTAGTTAAGCTATGCCCGTGCGCCGCGATCTCATCCCATCCATCACCGATCGCGGCCCCCGTCGAACTTCGGACAAGCGTACCGTCATCCGCGTATTTCAACCGGACGCAAAAACGCTCGAGTTGCTCGATCCAGCCAGCTATGAATCGCTCGGCTTTTTCTCCCAGTTACATCACGATGGATTATTCGAAGTGTCGGTTGACGGCGACCTCGCCGACTATCGACTGCGTGCCACTTGGGCCGATGGCGCCACCTGGGAGTTTGATGACCCCTATCGACATCCGCCAAACATCTCAGAGACTGACCTGTGGTTATTTGCGGAAGGCACGCTGCTGCGTCCGCTCGACGTACTCGGGGCGCAGCTGATCCAAAGCCAAGGAGTTCACGGGACTCGCTTTGCGGTTTGGGCGCCGAATGCGACGGCTGTCAGTGTTGTTGGTGACTTCAACTTCTGGGACGAGCGACGACATCCCATGCGCCCGCGGGGCAAAAGCGGCGTCTGGGAACTGTTCATCCCGGGTGTCGGTGATGGAGCGCTCTATAAGTTTGCATTGCGAGATCGACGTTCTCGGCGGGTTAGCCAGAAGAGTGACCCGTTTGCGCGTCGTGTCGAACTACGCCCATCGAATGCCAGCATCGTGAGCGCAGCACTGAGCCCCATTGATCATGGCGTGACATCGCGACAACGAAACCTGTTTAATCAACCCATCAGCATCTACGAAGTCCACGCGGGCTCTTGGCGATATTCACGCAAGAGCGGACGGCGCTTTGCCGATTGGGATGAATTGATCGAAACACTGATCCCGTATGCCAAAGACCTCGGGTTTACGCATCTCGAGTTGCTTCCGATCACAGAGTATCCACTCGACGAGTCATGGGGATATCAACCAACCGGGCTCTATGCACCGACCTCTCGACATGGACGTGCCGATGACTTTCGTCGCTTCGTAGCGGCTTGCCATGCCGCAGGACTCGGCGTCATCGTCGATTGGGTGCCTGCGCACTTTCCCTCCGATGCGCACGGACTCGCCCGCTTTGACGGCAGTGCACTCTATGAATATGCCGATCCGCGCGAGGGGAAGCACCCCGATTGGAACACGCTCATCTACGACTTCAACAAGCCGCAGGTACGCAACTTCCTATTAGGTAGCGCGCTTTACTGGCTGGAGTATTTTGACGTCGATGGTCTACGAGTCGATGCGGTCGCATCGATGCTGTATCGCGACTACAGCCGTCGTCAGGGCGAATGGCTACCAAACGAACATGGCGGTAAAGAAAACCTAGAGGCGATCCGCTTCTTGCGGCAATTGAACGAACTCGTTGGCCGACATCGTCCGGGCGCTATCGTGATCGCCGAGGAGTCGACTGCGTTCCCGCAGGTATCGCACCCCACTTATCTGGGTGGCCTCGGCTTTCACTACAAGTGGAATATGGGCTGGATGAACGACACCTTGCGGTATATCGCTCGTGAGCCGATTCATCGCCGACATCATCACACCGAGCTAACGTTCAATATCTCGTACGCGTACAGCGAGAACTTCATCCTGCCGATCTCTCATGATGAGGTGGTTCATGGGAAAGGCTCATTACTGGGTCGGATGCCCGGGACTCGTCAGCAGAAATT
>JBDKJA010000083.1:0-8191 GCA_039796795.1 Pseudomonadota bacterium | reverse complement strand
TGCACCGAAAACGTAGCTAGTGCCGCCGTGCGCACTGACGTGCGTTGCGAAGCTGCGCTCGCGATCGAAACCGGCAGCGACGATCTCCTCGAGCATGTCGCGCTCGGCGAAACCCGTCCAGAACGGTTCTCCGTTCCATCGGACCTGCCAGTCGTTCATCACCTGGTCGTCGAAATCGAGACGAGTGACCTGCGTTGGCACATCAAGATGCAGCATCGCCCCGCCTGGTCGCAGCAGACGTCGACACTCGCGCAAGATCTGCGGTAAGCGCGCCGAGTTGGTCTCGTGAAACAAAATATTCGACAGCACGAGATCGAAGCTACCCGACTCGAATGAGGTCTTAGCGGCATCTTGCTGATGAAAGTGGATGGGCACACCGCGCTCTTCGGCCATCAAATGACCGACGCGCAGCAATCCGGCCGCCACATCCACCCCGTGATACTCGGCATCAGGGAACGCACGAGCGATCGCTTGCGAATGCACGCCGATGCCACAACCGAGATCCAAGATACGGCGTGGCGCGAGCGCTCCGAATCGCTCCTGCAACTGATGGAGTAAGGGTGCTGCTCGCCCATCTCCCGTTGCATTTTTTTGACCCTTGCCGACCGCATAGATAGCGGAGGCACCAAAATAACGCAGGCCCGGTGACACATCTTCGATATCGGTACGACCCACGAAACCGCCGGGCTGCCTGTGGATCTCCGTGTTGCCGATGGGCGGCGGAACGGCTAACCCCGGGTTGAGTGTCAAAGAACCACAGCTCGCAGATGAGGATCGCAACGCCGCGTATCGACGCTCGACCTCGGGCAGTACGCGAGCAACCGTGCGTTCGATCGCATCCCACATCATCGTCTGCGAGTGATGAGTCAACACAGCCCAGAGCTTGAACTCGCTACGCTGCGCGAGTGGCACCGCGACCTCACGGCGATGCGTTGGCGCCGCAGCCTGAGCCGAGGCGATCGTCGGTAAAACCTCGGCGCGGTACGAATCTCGTACACGCTGCTGTGCGCGCCCATTGGCAAGCAATTTGAGACTCAGGACGAATTCCTGCCTCGCGAGCTCGTCACGATTGGGGGTATACAAAGTCTGCGTACTCATCGAGCTGCACTCCGTCAACGAGGTGTGACCGTCATCAACCAACTCGGATACAAACCGCGAGGATTGTCACCGAAGCCTTGCACGCGCTTCGAGACCAGGCGACGACCGACCAAATAATAAACCGGGGCAACAGGCATATCGGCGAGTGCCAAGGTCTCCGCCTCGCGCAGTTTCGCCGCGCGTCGTTCGATGTCGACTTCGGCCGACGCCTCGGCCAGTAGCGCATCGAAAGAGGGGTTAGCATAGCCAGACGTGTTGACGCCGACGGCCGACCCCGCTGACAGCAAGCGCTCGAGGTATGCGTGCGGATCGCTCGCCGCAGCCAGCCATACCGAACGTGCGCTGTCGAAATTGCCAACGCCGACGTCGGCGAATAGCGCTTTCGTTTCTTTGGACTGCAACTCCACCTTCACACCCGCTCGAGACCACATCGCACCGATGGCGACGGCCACTTTGCGATTGAGATCGGTGCTCGGAAACGCCAGCCTCAAGCTCAAAGGCTTGCCCGGACCGTAGCCTGCCGCCGTCAATAGCTTGCGCGCCTCGGCAAGTCGACGCGACTCGGGCCACTTGGCAAAGTCGGGCGTCGCGGCAGCGCTGTAGTTAAGGACGCCCGGCGGAACGAAGGAATAAGCCTCAACACCGGGGAAACCAATGATATTGCGCGCGATCACCTCACGCTCGATCAACATGGCGAGCGCGCGCCGCACGCGCACATCGGCCGTAGGCCCACGCTTGACATTGAACACCACGACCTCGTTGGCGATGCCGCGGCCCAAACGCAGCGACTCACCGTGCCGCTGACGCAGCTCTGCCGTGCGCTCGGGTGGCACAACCAAGATGAGATCGAGTTCGCCTGCATCGAATCGTCGCACCAAAGTGGCGGGATTGCCGAGCGGATAATGAAAGACGCCATCGAGACGCACTCGGGATGCACCCCAGAAGTTCGGGTTACGCACCAACTCCACATGCGCGTTGGGTCGCCAGTCTTTCAAAACGAAGGCGCCGTTACCCACGAAGTGGGTTGGTCGCAACCACGCCGAACCGTGTTTTTCGATCACGTGCCGAGGCGCCGGCATGGCGGAAGACATGATGACGTCGGTGAAATACGGTGTTGGATTCTCGAGCTCGACCACCAAGGTGTCGGCTCCGACTGCTCGCACGGCCAAGCGATCGACCGGCATCGCACCGGTCGCAACGGCGCGCGCGTTTTTGATCGGGAAGAGTCTAGAGGCCAACGGGAAAGCCGTTTTCGGATCCAGCATTCGCTGGAACGACCACACCCAGTCCGCCGCCGTCAAAGGTCGTCCGTCAGACCAGCGCGTATTCGGGCGCAATTTGAAGGTGTAGGTCTTACCGTCTGCGCTCACCGTCCAAGACTCGGCGCTGCCCGGCATCGGCCGTCCGTTCATGCCGGGGGTCGTCAAACCCATGAACAGATCGAGCACGATCAACTGCTCGCCCGGTAAGGAGACCTTATGGGGATCAACCGTCGCCGGATCGTCGGTGCCGACCCGATGCAGAATACGCTCGGCCGCGACGGCGGTACCCGGGGATACCGAAAGACCCAGCGAGGCGAACCCCAGCCAGAACAAGGCAAATTGCCGACGGATGAACCGTCCCATGCGTCTCCCGAAGCGTGCAAGCCTGGCAAGAAAAATGGCGCGCCCGGAGAGATTCGAACTCCCGACCCTCAGGTTCGAAGCCTGATGCTCTATCCAACTGAGCTACGGGCGCGTGTGCGCAGTCTAGCACCTGTCGCGATGAGTCCTTAAAATCGATCGCGTCCGGCGCGGGGTCGCCGAGGGGTCCTACATCATGAAGACGATCGTTTCGCTCGCCATCGCTGCCGCTTTGTCGGTGGCTCCCGCTTACGCCGCTTGCACCTATCCGAAAGCACCGGCTGCCATTCCCGATGGCGGCACTGCCAAGCTCGAGGAAATGCTGGCTGCTCAGAAAGCCGTCAAGGCTTTCGATGCGGACATTACCGCCTATCAGAGCTGCCTCGAATCCGAGCACAACGCCGCTGTTGCTGCCAACCCGGAACTCACCGAAGAGCAGAAGAACGAACGCTTGAAGATTTTGGCGCAGAAGCAGAATGCCGCCGTCGATGACGCCCAGTCGTGGGCGGATCGCCTGAACGCGCAGATCCGCGTCTACAAGGAAAAGAACGCCAAGAAGTAACGGCTTCCGCCACAGGGCGGGTTGCCGTAGATACGTGCCGGGATACACTCCCGGCATGATCTCTCCTTCGCAAGCCGAACACCTGATCGAGCAGCAGTTAACCTGTCTGCCGATCGAGTCGTTGCCTCTCGTGCAATGCGTGGGTGCTGTGCTGCGCGAGAACATCTACGCCGAACGTGACCACCCGCCGTTCGATCGAGTGTCGATGGATGGCATTGCGATCGACAGTACTGCCCTTGCAGCCGGACGACGCGAGTTTCTGATCCAAGGCGTGCAAGCGGCGGGCGAAACACCACTCGACCTCTCGAGCGCGCAGCACGCAATCGAAATCATGACTGGCGCCGTATTGCCGAAGGGCTGCGATGCGGTCATTCCGGTCGAGCAGATCCGCATCGAGAATGGGAGAGCCACGTTGTCGGAGGGCGTCAGAGCGACCTCTCGTGCCAACGTACACTCGCGCGGCTCTGATTGCCTTCAAGGCACCGCCCTGTTGCATGCGGGCATTCGACTCGGCGCACCTGAAATCGCCATCGCCGCAGGTGCTGGCATGGCACGTATCCGCGTCAGTGCCGAACCGACGATAAGCGTGATCTCAACGGGTAACGAGCTGATCGAACCTGGCGATCCCATCGAGCCGCATCAAATTCGACGCTCCAATGTTTACGGCATCGTTGCTGCGCTGCGTCGCCGCGGCTTCCAGCGCATCGCCGATGATCATCTACCCGATGATCTCGATACGCTGCGGCGACGTCTGCGCGTGCAACTCGATACCCATGACGTCGTGATCCTCTCGGGCGGTGTGTCGATGGGTAAGTTTGACCTCGTCCCACAAGCACTCGCAGATCTTGGCGTGCGCGAAATTTTTCACAAGGTATCGCAACGCCCAGGCAAACCGATGTGGTTCGGCATCGCCCCCTCGGGCACCGCCGTCTTCGCGCTACCGGGCAACCCCGTCTCGACGTTGGTGTGCCTCGCGCGCTATGTCATACCGGGTCTCTACACGGCCATGGGCGAGTCGACGAGAGTGGTCGAAAAAATCGCGCTCGCCGAAAGTGTGACCGTCACACCGGCACTCACCTACTTCATGCCAGTGGCAATCAGTATCGATGAATGGGGTCGTCCGTGGGCAGCACCACGCCCCACCAACGGATCAGGCGATTACGCGGCGCTCAGCGCGACCGATGGCTTCGTCGAGTTGCCTCCGGGACCTAATGAATATCCGAAAGGGTTTGTCACTCGCGTTTATCGTTGGTAACGAATGATGATGACGCTCCTGAATAACGCCGAACCGCGTGACCGTTTGCAGAGACCGCTGCGGGACTTGCGCATCTCGGTGATGGACCGATGCAATTTCCGCTGCCCTTATTGCATGCCGCAAAGCGTCTTCCACGATGGCTATCGGTTCTTAGGCTCCAAGGAGCGGCTTTCTTTTGACGAAATTTTGCGCGTCACACGAGTGGCAGCGAGCCTCGGTTTACGCAAGATTCGCATCACCGGCGGCGAGCCCTTGCTGCGACCGAATCTCCCCGAGCTCATCGGTGATCTCGGGGCGATCGAGGGCATCGAGGACATCGCCCTAACCACCAACGGGATCTTGCTCGCAAAATATGCGACCGAACTGAAGGCGGCCGGGCTCTCGCGCATTACCGTGAGTCTCGATAGTCTCGACCCGACGGTATTCGCCGCCATGAGTGGCGGCTACGACGGTGTCGCGCAGGTGCTCGAAGGCATCGAAGCTGCGCGTGCAGCGGGCCTTACGCCCATCAAGATCAACACGGTCGTACAACGCGGCATCAACGATCACACCGTGCTCGATCTCATCGACCATTTTCGCGGCACGGGTGTGATCGTGCGTTTGATCGAGTTCATGGACGTCGGCAATCGCAATCAATGGCAAGAGTCTTTGGTGGTTCCTTCGGCCGAACTCGCCGCCCGTATCCATGCGCGCTGGCCACTGGCGCCGCTACCCTCCAACTATTCAGGCGAAGTCGCTGAGAGACGCGCCTTTGCTGATGGTGCCGGTGAGATCGGGTTCATCTCATCTGTATCCCAACCCTTCTGTGGAAGTTGCTCGAGGGCCCGCCTCGCCTCGGACGGCAAGTTGTACACCTGCCTTTTCGCCACCGTCGGTACCGATCTGCGAACACCCTTGCGCGAAGGCGCAAGCGATGAGGAACTCGCGACTCTTCTTGGCGGCATTTGGGGAAATAGACGCGACCGTTACAGCGAGCAGCGAGCCGAGTTGCGCTCGCGCGCCGAGCACAAGGTGGAAATGTTCCACGTAGGCGGATAATCATGGCAACGACACGCTCAAAGAAAAAAACTGCACGCAGCGGCCTCACCCATCTCAATGCCGAAAACCGACCGACCATGGTCGATGTCAGTGACAAATCCAACTCTGCCCGGGAGGCCTCCGCCGAGGCGGTCGTCAAGCTGCCGAAAGCGGTGGCCAAGGCGCTCATCGCCAGCGGGCATCGAACGCACAAAGGACCGGTGTTCGACACGGCGATCATCGCCGCCGTGCAAGCGGTGAAGCGCACCCACGAGCTCATCCCCTTCTGTCACCCGCTGCCGATCGACCACTGCGACGTCGATATCGACTTAGATCAAAAGGGTCTTGTGCGTATCCGCTGCACCGTTCGTACGACCCACCGTACGGGTGTCGAGATGGAGGCGATGACGGGCGTGACGGTGGCTGCGCTGACGATTTACGACATGTGTAAAGCGCTATCGCACGATATCCGTATCGGCCCCGTACGCCTGCTTGCCAAGCGCGGCGGCAAGCGTGACTTTCGACGACGATGACGGCATCCACGATTTTTGGTCTCGTCCTTGCCGGCGGTCGCAGCTCGCGTATGCACCGCGACAAAGCGAGCCTTGTCTATCATGGCCGTAGCCAGCTCGAACGAACCATGGAGTTGCTCGAACCGTTCTGCAGCGAGCGTTTCGTGTCGGTGCGGGTCGATCAAAAAAACGATCCCCTACGCGCCCGCTATGCTCAGATCGTCGATCGTGACTCCGATCTAGGACCTCTGGCAGGCATCTTAGCTGCCCAAGCCCACACGCCGACCGTGGCATGGCTCGTCGTCGCTTGCGATCTGCCGAGACTCGATGCAGAGACCTTGAAACAACTGCTCGAACAGCGTGACCGAAACCGGCTCGCGACGGCATTCAAATCTAGCAGTGACGGACTACCCGAGCCGCTCTGCGCCATCTATGAACCTGCCTCAGCGCCTGCGCTCGCGGCATATGCCGCAGGCGGCGGACGCTGTCCACGCAAATTCCTTCTGAACCACGATGTGGCGCTGTTCGATCTCGCGAGCGGTCACGCTCTCGACAACGTCAACTCAGGCGCTGAATATTGGCAAACCATGGATCAACTGGCACCAGACCGTTCACGACAACAACGCGCGGTGCGTGTTCAATATTTCGCGATCCTGCGTGAGCAGTCAGGTCGCCGCGAAGAACAGATCGACACGAGCGCGCGCAACCCGGGTGAACTGTACGACGAACTACGCGCCCGATACGCCTTTACGCTCGATCGAAGCTCGCTACGCGTTGCCGTCAATGAAGAGTTCGGGTCCTGGGAGCAACCACTGATCTCGGGTGACTCGGTGGTATTCATTCCGCCCGTCGCAGGGGGCTAACTTGCCGATGGCGGACTTCGAGTTCAGCTCAACGAATCTCGACGCCCACGCCCTGCGGCGATCGCTGGAAGATCCCGCCTGCGGCGGTTATGCCGCGTTCGAAGGTTGGGTGCGCAATCTCAATGAAGGTCGCGAAGTGCGCCGCCTCGAATACGAGGCCTTCGAAACTCTCGCTGTTCGAGAGGGTGCGCGCATCATCGAAGAAGCACGCGTGAAATTCGGTGTGACCAACGCGCGCTGCGTACATCGCATCGGTGATCTTCCGCTCGGCGAGATCGCAGTCTGGGTTGGCGTCAGCGCACCGCATCGCGATGAGGCTTTTCGTGCCTGTCGCTACATCATCGACGAAGTCAAACATCGAGTTCCGATTTGGAAAAAGGAACACTATGTCGATGGCGATTCTGGCTGGGTGAACTGTGAGCGCTGCGCACATGAGCATCACCATGAGCATGACCATGAACGTGAGCATGATCATGAACATGATCATGAACATGCTCACCAACACGAACACGTGCAGACGCCAGACTATTCGCGTCAAATGGCGCTGCCCGAGGTGGGCGTTGAGGGTCAGCGGCGACTTCAGTCAGCGCGAGTTGGGGTGATTGGCGCAGGCGGCCTCGGCGTACCCGTATTGCAATACTTGGCGGGTGCCGGCATCGGCGAACTCGTCATCGTCGACGGCGATCGACTCGAAGCATCGAACCTACATCGACAAACCTGGTATGCCCTTGCCGACTGCGGCAAAATGAAAGCGGCTTTGGCAGCGGCTCGCGTCCAGGCGTTGAATCCTCACGTGAAGGTCACCGCTCACACCGAGCGGCTCGCCGCGAACTCTGCAGAGTCCCTGCTCGACGGCTGCGATCTCATCCTCGATTGCACGGATAATTTCAGCACCAAGTTTTTGCTCAACGATCTGGCGCACCGACTCGGTAAGCCAGTGATCCCAGTTACAGCTCGTTGATCCTGCGCGCGGCACGAGTTGCCTGCGTTGTGTATGGCCCGAGGCGACGCGCGACGGATTGGTGGGCAATTGCGCTGAAGCGGGCGTGCTCGGACCCGTTCCCGGCGTGCTCGGTAGCTTGCAAGCACTCGAAGCACTCAAATATTTGCTCGCGCTGCCGGGCAGCTTGCGCGATGAACTCGTTTTGATCGATCTGCTGACGCTCGCTGTGCGCCGTATCAAAGCAAAACGCGCGCCCGTCTGTGAGACTCGTTGTGAACGCGTTGCTGCCAACGCCATCCCAGAGCCGTCTACCGAAGAG
>JBDKJA010000082.1:0-8040 GCA_039796795.1 Pseudomonadota bacterium | reverse complement strand
CGCTTCATCTACGGACGTGTGACGGTCGGGTTCTGATATCGACCTAGTGATCGAAGTGGCGCCCGAAGTCGTGCTGTTGCGCGGCTTCGCGGCGGCCACCGCTGAATATGCCGCCGCGGTCGACGTTGTCGCCGCGGCGGCGCCGTTTCGGCACCTGCAAACGCCGGGCGGTCGGCCGATGTCGGCTGCGATGACCAACTGTGGCACGCTCGGTTGGCACAGTGATGTGCGAGGCTACCGCTACGAGCGTTGCGATCCTTTGAGCGGATTACCTTGGCCCGCGATGCCGTCAATTTTTCTGGATCTTGCGCAAGCGGCAGCCGCCACTGCGGGATATCCGCGGTTTTTACCCGATGCTTGTCTGATCAATCGCTACGCTGGCAAAGCGAAGATGGGGGCTCATCGCGACGCAGATGAGCGCGATTTTTCGCAGCCGATCGTTTCGGTCACCCTGGGTGCGGCAGCAACTTTTCTTTGGTACGGCGCAGTTCGTTCAGGTCCTTCTGTCAAAGTTCGCTTAGAGCCAACGGACGTGTTGGTCTGGGGCGGCTCTGCACGGCGTGGTTATCACGCGGTGGGGCAAGCGGAAGGCGCTGCGGCTGGCGCCGTGCGAATCAACCTGACCTTTCGTAAAGCGGGCTGAGTGGTTAGCTAGCTTTGAGTTCTTCCCGCAGGACGCGGCGAAGTTCGGCAACGGTCAGAGGCGAATCGCCATCGCTCGTAGAAGTGCTTTTGTCGATTGCTCCCCGTAAAGCCCGGTTGATCAAGGTTTGATAGCCGACACCCTGACGTTCGCCCTTGTCGCGAAAAAAATCGATAAGGTCCGAGTCGAGCATGATCGTGATGCGCGTTTTACCGGGAGCCTTGATGATCGCACCCCGTTTGGCCTTCGAGAAATCATAGGTCTTTCGCATGATACGGGTCCATTTCGCCACGGCTGGCTTTGCGTGCGGAAATAATTCGGATTTTGTCGCCTCTTTGCGTATGAACGACAACAAGTAGTCTTCCGAGCGAGTCGATCCCCATGGTGATGAATCGCTATTCCCCCAGCGCGTCCTCGTCTTCGATCGTCAGAGCTCTCGGATCGAAGAGAGCTGTTTCCGCATCGCCAAAGCTTACGCCATGCAGTAGTAAGTTACGGCGCGCTTTCGCCGGGTCGAATTCTACCTGCTCAAGTCCAGTATACATATCATATGCATACTGACAAAGCTCTACTAAGCTACAAAGACGAAAAAGACCAATCTTTGCCTGCTTTTTGCTAAACGAGTACCCGCTCGATACCACCGTCGTTGGCCGCAGCAACGTAATCTCGCATCCAGTTCTCACCGAGTACGTGCTTGGCGATTTCGACAACGATGTAGTCGGCGTCTAGAGCCGTTTCGTCCTCGTAGCGCTTCAAGCCCTGCAAACAGGATGGGCAGGACGTGAGTACTTTGACGTCGCCCGAGAAGCCGTCCGCACGAGCGGCCTTGGCGCCTTTCTGCATTTCTTCGGCTTTGCGGAAGCGCACTTGAGTCGATACGTCCGGTCGTGACACGGCGAATGTGCCCGACTCGCCGCAGCAACGATCGTTTTTGACGATCTTGCCGTTAGCTTCGGCGTTCATCAGTTCGTTGACGACCTTCAGCGGCTCGTACTTCTTCATCGGCGAGTGACAGGGGTCGTGATAGAGATAACGAACACCGGTCACGCCCTCGAGGCGTACACCCTTTTCGAGTAGATACTCGTGGATGTCCATGATGCGACACCCCGGGAAAATCTTCTCGAACTCGTAACCCTGAAGTTGGTCGTAGCAAGTGCCACAACTGACCACGACGGTTTTGATATCGAGATAGTTGAGTGTGTTGGCGACACGATGGAACAACACGCGGTTGTCCGTGATCATCTTGGCAGCCTTGTCGAACTCACCAGCGCCCCGTTGTGGGTAACCACAGCAAAGATATCCGGGCGGTAAGACCGTCTGAACGCCGACATGCCACAGCATGGCTTGAGTAGCGAGTCCTACTTGTGAGAACAAGCGTTCGCTACCGCAGCCTGGAAAATAAAATACCGCCTCGGCATCGGGCGCCGTCTGGCGTGGATCACGAATGACCGGTACGTAGTTCTTGTCCTCGATATCGAGCAGGGCACGCGCGGTTTTTTTCGGCACGCCCGCCGGCATCCGTCGATTGACGAAGTGAACGACCTGCTCGCGGATAGGAGGCTTACCGACCGTCGCAGGCGGTGCTTTGACTTGGGGCTTCGCTAGTGTCTTAAAGAGTTGATGGCCCAAGCGTTGCGCCTTGAAGCCCCACTCGATCATGCCCTTGCGAACGAGCTTGATCGTTTCGGGGTTCGTCGCATTCAAGAACAGCATCGAAGCGGCCGTGCCCGGGTTGAAGCGCTTCTTACCCATGCGACGCAGCAGATCGCGCATCGCCATCGAGACATCGCCGAAGTCGATGTCGACCGGGCAGGGTGATTCGCACTTATGGCAGACGGTGCAGTGGTCGGCGACATCGCCGAATTCGTCCCAGTGTCGAATCGACACGCCGCGACGAGTCTGCTCCTCGTAGAGGAATGCTTCGATGAGTAGCGAGGTCGCGAGGATCTTATTGCGCGGGCTGTAGAGCAGATTCGCGCGTGGTACGTGCGTCGCGCAAACGGGTTTGCACTTGCCGCAACGCAAACAGTCTTTGATGGCGCCTGAGATCGAGCTGATATCGGACTGCTGCATGATCAGCGACTCATGGCCGAGCAGATTGAAGCTCGGCGTGTAGGCATGTCGTAGGTCGCCGCCTGGCAGAAGTTTGCCCTTGTTGAACCGGCCCTCTGGATCAATACGCGCTTTGTATTGGCGCAGACCCGCCGTTTCTTCGTCGGTCAGAAATTCCAGCTTAGTGATGCCGATACCGTGTTCACCGGAGATCACACCACCCAAATCCCGCGCAATCTTCATGATACGCGCGACGGCGGCGTTGGCCTCCTGCAGCATCAGGTAGTCATCTGAATTGACCGGAATGTTGGTGTGCACGTTGCCGTCGCCGGCATGCATGTGCAGTGCAACCCAGACGCGGCTCTTGAGGACGCGCTGATGGATCGAAACGAGCTCGTTGCGAATGGCAGCGAATGCATCGCCTGCAAAAATATCGAACAGCGGCTCGCGTAACTCGCGCTTCCACGACACCCGGACACTGCGATCTTGCAGTTGGGCGAAGGTGTGATCGATACGATGCAGCAGATCGCCCCATCGATTGCGAACCTCGATCAGCACTTGTTTGGCTCGCGCCGGCCGATCACCCAGCATGTCCGTCTTCGAGAGCGAGTCAAGCTCGGCGTCGCCCGTTTTGTTGAGCTTCAGATCGCCACGCAGATATTCTTCAAGTGCATCGATGAGGCGCAGTTTGTTCGTGATCGACAATTCGATGTTGATGCGCTCGATGGCGTCGGTGTAGTCGCCGAGGCGCGCGAGCGGGATCACGACGTCCTCGTTAATTTTGAAGGCGTTGGTGTGTTTGGCGATAGCGGCGGTGCGCGCACGATCCAGCCAGAACTTCTTGCGGGCATCGGCGCCGACGGCAATGAAGCCCTCGCCACCGCGTGCGTTCGCGATGCGAACGACTTCTGACGTGGCTTTGGCGACGCTGGCATCGTCGTCACCGACGATATCCCCGATCAAAACCATTTTGGGCAGTGCGGCACGCTTGCTCTTGGTCGCGTAGCCGACAGCGCGCAGGTAGCGCTCATCGAGATGTTCGAGACCCGCAAGCTTCACACCATGCGCGCGATCGGCAGCCTCGAGGTGCTGCGTGATCTCGACGATTGATGGGATGGCTTCGCGCGCTTGTCCGAAGAACTCCAGACAAACCGTGCGCATACAGCGCGGCATGCGATGCACGACCCAGCGTGCTGCCGTGATCAAACCGTCGCAACCTTCCTTCTGGACGCCCGGAAGGCCACCGAGGAATTTGTCCGTCACGTCTTTGCCGAGGCCTGCTTTGCGGAATAGCGAGCCCGGCATCCGCAGCGTTTCGGTGCGCAGTACGCGCGCTTCATCTGCAGGCGCGCGACCATCTTTCCATGTCAGACGCCACTCGACTTGCGGCGCATCATGAATCTTGCCGAGGTTGTGGCCGACGCGATCGACTTCGAGCCAGTTCCCCTCGGGGTCGACCATGCGCCACCAAGCGAGGTTGTCGACGGCGGTTCCCCACAGCACGGCTTTCTTGCCGCCTGCGTTCATGGCGACGTTGCCACCGATACAGGAAGCGTCGATGGAAGTGGGATCAACCGCAAACACGAAACCCGCACGCTCGGCTGCTTCCGCGACGCGCTTGGTGACCACACCTGCTTCGGAGTAGACGGTCGGAATCAGTCGCTCGTTACCTTCGCCGAGTCCCGGCAAGGCCACATGCTCGACCTCGGTGACTCGCTCAAGCTTCTCGGTATTGAAAACAGCCGACAGTGGCGTGAGAGGGATGGCGCCGCCGGTGTAACCGGTGCCGCCCCCTCTTGGGATGATGCTGAGACCGAGCTCGATACAGGCTCGAACCAACCCGGGAATTTCGTCTTCCGAATCGGGGCACAGCACGACGAAGGGGTACTCGACGCGCCAGTCGGTTGCGTCGGTCACGTGCGATACCCGTGAGAAGGCGTCGAATCGGACGGCATCCTCACGGGTGTGTTTGCAGAGCAGTTTGCGAGCGCGTTCGCGCAGCTTGGCGTTACGTACGAAGTTGGCCGCAAAAGACTCGACGGCTCGTTCGGCTGCATCGAGCAGTAAACCCACTTTGCGATCACGCTCGCGATCGCTTTCCGAACCACCGCTCTCCCGACGCTTCTCGATTTCTTTGAGTCGGTGCTCTAGAGCCGAGATCAGTTGCTTGCGTCGCTTCGGATTATCGAGAAGATCATCCTCGAGATACGGATTGCGTTGCACCGCCCAGATATCGCCCAGCACTTCGTACAACATGCGGGCCGAGCGACCCGTGCGACGTTCGGAGCGCAATTCGTCGAGCAGCGACCATGCCGGTTCACCGAGCAGGCGAATGACGATTTCGCGATCGGAGAAGGACGTGTAGTTGTACGGGATCTCGCGGATGCGCGGCACGGCGCTCTCCGGCGGAGCAAACAACGGTAGTTCGGCGGCTACGGCATTCATCGAAGTGGCTTCCAAGTAGCGACGATCCATGTCGACTAGCGCCCTCATTCTCCCATCATTGGCCTATCATTTGGGGCTTTATGACAGCCACTTCAGAACGTAACCCGCAGGCGGCCCAAATGGCCGACGAATCGATGATCCGAACCTTGGCCAATCAGGCCGAGGCCATTTGGCCAGAGGAGTCGCGGTTGTATTCGCGCTACGCATTGCCGGCTGGCGCGCAGATTCTCGATGTCGGTTGCGGTACGGGCGAGGCGACTTTGCGTTTATCTGCAATATTCCCTGGTGCGAGTCGCATCACGGGCCTCGATCTGATGCCGGAATTATTGAATGTGGCTCGACAGCGCATGAACGATGCCGTGCTGGCGTCGGGTCCGGAAATTCGGTTCGAGCAGGGGGATGGTTTCGACTTACCGTTCGACGACGAGAGCGTGGATTTGCTGGTTTGTCGTCACGTGACGCAGCTCGTGCCGGACGCAAAACAGTTGTTGACCGAGTTCCGGCGGGTACTGCGCCCGGGCGGATGGATACATGTGCTCTCCGAGGATTACGGCATGCTGCATTTTCCGCCGCGTGCCGGAGTCGACCCAGACCGCTTGTGGCACGAGGCGGTGGTGCCGTTCACAGCCGCCACCGGCACGGACGCTCGGATCGGACGCAAAACATCACCGATGCTGCACGAGCTCGGGTTCTCGCATGTCAGCGTCCAGTATTTGACCATCGATACCGAGCGGGTGCCGCGACAGACCCTGGCGGGGATTTTCATCGCCTGGCGTGATGGTTATGCCGAAGCGTTGGCGACGCACTCGGCTCTCGATGTCGACACCATCCGCAAGCTCTTCGATGCCGTGATCGATGGCGTTCTGGACCCTGCGAGTTATGGTGTTTGGCAGATCCCGGTCATCGCGGGCCGCAAAGCGTGATCGAGCTCAAAAGCTTCGATGCGGATGCGCACGCGACGTCGAGTCGAGTTTCGGTCGAAGCTCGGATCGTCGAGCCACATCTAGAGCTCGTGTACCGCTGGCGCCGTTGGGCGCCATCATTGATCTTAGGCGCTCGCTCTGCTTCGCCGCAGCGGCGTGACGAGCTATGGCGCAGTACTTGCGCCGAAATCTTTGTTGCACTCGGTCCTGAGGTTTATTCAGGCGGCCCTTATCTCGAGTTCAATTTCTCAACCACGGGTGACTGGGCTGCCTATCGTTTTGATGTCACACGAGAGGGTATGCGTCCGCATATTTGGTTGGGTGATGCGGTGCCGCTGGTATCGTCCTCGGGCTCGCCCGAAGACTTCGTACTGCAGGCGCTCGTGCCTCTTGCGGCGATGGGCAGAGGCTTGCGTCGAGTCGCTTATGCGAGCGTCGTCGAGACGGCGAGTGGCTTGTCGTACTGGGCTTTGAAGCATCCGACGGATCGACCTGACTTCCATCATCCTGAGTCTTTCGCTGCATCGCTGGAGTTCCCCGCATGAAATTCGGAATTGATCGATTGATCGCTGAGCCTGCTCTGCGGCGGCCGTTGCAGGGAAGACGAGTAGCGTTGCTTGCGCATCCGGCTTCGACGACCGCATCCGGAATTCATAGTCTCGATGCTCTACACGCGTTACCCGAAGTGACGCTCACGGCCGCTTTTGGTCCGCAGCACGGCCTGCGCGGTGACAAACAGGACAACATGATCGAGTCAGCGGACTTCCTCGATCCGGCTCTCGGTATCCCGGTATTCAGTCTCTATGGTGAGGTTCGAAGGCCCACCGATGCCATGCTCGAACACTGCGATGTGATCATGGTGGATCTACAGGACGTGGGCTGCCGCATTTACACCTTCATCACAACGCTACGCTATGTGCTCGAGGCGGCGGCTCGACTGAAGAAGGCGGTCTGGGTGTTGGATCGACCAAACCCAGCAGGTCGCCCCATCGAAGGCAGTAGCCTGCGTGCGGGCTGGGAGAGTTTTGTGGGAGCGGCCGCGATGCCGATGCGCCATGGCATGACCATGGGGGAGCTCGCTCGCTGGTTTGTGCGGGAGTTTGCGCTCGATGTGGAGTTGGTCGTCATCGAGATGCAGGGCTGGCAGCCGCAAGCTCATCCTGGTTACGGCTGGCCCGTCTTCGAACGCAGTTGGATCAACCCGAGCCCGAATGCGCCCAACATTCACATGGTGCGTGCGTATGCGGGTACGGTGATGCTCGAGGGGACCACCTTATCCGAGGGTCGTGGCACGACACGGCCACTAGAGGTTTTTGGTGCCCCGGACATTGATGCGAGAGCCGTGCTGGCCAAGATGTCGCAGCTCGCGCCGCAGTGGCTTGGCGGCTGCCGGTTACGCGAGTGCTGGTTCGAGCCGACGTTTCACAAGCATGTCGGCAAGCTTTGTCATGGAGTGCAGATCCACACCGATGACACGAGTTACGACCACCGTCACTTCCGGCCGTGGCGTCTGCAGGCGCTCGCTTTCAAAGCGATTCGACAAATCTATCCACACTATTTGCTGTGGAGAGATTTTCCCTACGAATACGAACACGACCGCCTTGCCATCGATGTGATCAACGGCGGGACGTTGTTACGCGAGTGGGTCGATGATGCCGCAGCGGAACCTGCGGATCTCGATGCGCTCGCGCAGGCGGACGAATCCGCCTGGCGCGAGACGCAAAGGGAAGTTTTCAGCGCTTCTTGCTGACCTTCAGGCGACGACCGCGATTCGAGCTCGCGAGACGCAGCGACAGGCGCAAAGAAAACGCCTTGAAGGTGATTGCGGCAACCGAGCGACCCAAGGCCTTGGCGATCTTGGCGGTCGACATGGTGCCAGCGAGTTTGCGCAGCTTCTTCTCATCCGCCGGAGTCCACGGAGTGACGTTACGCTTGCTCTTGCGGGCGACCGGACGAGATTTCTTTTTAGCCATGAAT
>JBDKJA010000081.1:0-17576 GCA_039796795.1 Pseudomonadota bacterium | reverse complement strand
CCAAGGCATCAGGATGAAGAAGGCGAAATAAACAGCGGTGAACACGCGCGCCAAAATGACGTAGAGGTCATTGGCGGGCTGCAGACCGAGATAGCTCAATACGATGAACGCAATCACGAACAGCGTGAGCGCGATCTTCGAGAGGATGCCCTTGTAGCGGATCGACTTGACCGGCGAGCGATCGAGCCAGGGCAGGAAGAACAACACGACGATCGCGAGCAGCATGAGCAACGCGCCCATCTGCTGATCGGGCACCGCGCGCAACATGGCGTAGAACGCCGTGAAGTACCAAACCGGCGCAATGTGCTCCGGCGTCGAAAGCGCGTTAGCCGGCTCGAAGTTCGGCTTCTCGAGGAAGAGACCGCCGAAAGTCGGTACGAAGAAGATCACGCCGCAGAAGAAAATCAGGAACACGCCCACACCGACCAAATCTTTGATCGTGTAGTACGGATGGAACGGAATGCCGTCGACCGGCTTGCCGTCAGCGCCGAGGTTCTTCTTGATCTCGATGCCATCCGGGTTGTTGGAGCCCGTCTGACGAAGCGCCACGAGGTGCATCAGGATCAGGAAGGCGATCGCGAACGGCACTGCGATCACGTGCAGCGCGAAGAAGCGATTAAGCGTGGAGTCGGCGATGCCGTAGTCACCACGGATCCACTCGACGATGGCCGGACCCACGACCGGAATCGTGCCGAAGAGGTTCACGATCACCTGCGCGCCCCAGTAGGACATGTTGCCCCACGGCAGCACGTAGCCCATGAAGGCTTCGGCCATCAGCGCGAGATACAGCAACATGCCGAGTATCCACAGCAACTCGCGCGGTTCGCGATACGAGCCGTAGATCATGGCGCGGAACATGTGCAGGTAAACCATGATGAAGAAGAACGAGGCACCGGTGGAGTGCATGTAGCGAATAAGCCAGCCCCACTCCACTTCGCGCATGATGTATTCGACCGAGTCGAACGCCATCAACTCGCTCGGCTTGTAGTGCATCGTCAGGAAGATGCCAGAGAGGATCTGGATGACGAACACCAGCAATGCCAACGATCCGAAGAAGTACCAAATGTTGAAGTTCTTCGGTGCGAAGTAACCGGTGAGCTGCGAGGCGACGAATTCGTCGACCGGCAGTCGCTTGTTCAACCAGGCACGGAAGCCGCCCTGCTTGGCGGTGGATTCAGACGAGGCGGCCATTAGGCAGCTCCTTGAGTGGCGTCAACGCCGATGACGAGCATCGAGTCGGACTTGAAGCTATGCGGCGGGATGCCGAGATTCGCCGAGGCCGGCGAACCGTTGAAGACACGACCCGCGAGATCGAAGCGCGAACCGTGGCAGGGGCAGAAGAATCCGCCCGGCCAATCGGCACCCATGGCGGGGTCCGCCTGGGTGAAATACTGCTTCGGCAAGCAACCGAGATGTGTGCACGCGGCGTACACCACCAGCACTTCAGGCTTGAGTGAGCGCTGAATGTTCTTGGCGTACTCCGGCTGCGCGGACAGCTCAGATTTCGGATCTTTGAGGCTGGCGTCGAGGCCGTCGAGCTTCGCGACCGCCTCCGGCGTGCGACGCACGACGTAAATGGGCTGCTTGCGCCAGCTCTGCGTGACCATCTGACCCGGTTCGAGCTTCGACAAGTCGATCTCGAGCGGCGCACCGAGCGCGCGGGCGCGTTCGGACGGTTTCCACGAGGCGATGAACGGCACCAAAGTGAAGGCGGCGCCGACGGCACCGGTGGCTACGGTTGCGGCGGTGAGGAAATTGCGTCGACTCAGGTCGACCTCTTCGCCGGCTTTCTTCGGTTCATCACTCATCACACAGCCTCTCTGCGTCTACCCGGCAAAACGGGCGCGCTGCTATTCCGTTGACGTGGAAGCGCGGCATTATACAGATGCAGAATCATCCCGTTCCATCTGGAGTGTCATGGGCAAGGTATCCCGCGCTGTCATTTTCCTGGCTGGTGCCGCCGTTGGCGCGCTGGCTCTCGGCTTCGTCACCATTGCCGTGCGCCACGATGCGCTCGGCCTGCTCGGTCTGCGCGCGCCGGTCGAGGCGGCTTCCTCGGATATCTCGGCAACGATCGAGGGTCTTGATGGGGCGGTAAGCCCCGACGGAGTGAGCCCGGAATTGGCTGCAGAGGCCCCCGCCCCCCTCGAAGGTAGCTATTCGTCCGCGGTGAGGTTAGCGGCGCCCGCCGTGGTGAACATCTACGTGGCGCGGGTCGTTGCTGAGCGCGTCCCGTACAACTTTTTGCAAGATCCTTTTGGTGAGTTCTGGCCGCGGTATCGCCGCCGAGTGGAGCAATCCTTGGGCTCGGGCGTCATCGTCGACCCGTCGGGTCAGATCGTCACCAATCACCACGTCATCGCCGATGCGGACCAAATTCAGGTGCAACTGGCCGACGGGCGGGTCGCCGAGGCCAAGGTCGTCGGTCGCGACCCAGACACGGATTTGGCGCTGCTGCGCATCGATCTGCCGGATTTGCCCAGCATCCGTTTAGGTCGATCGGATGCGCTCGCGGTCGGTGACATCGTGCTGGCCATTGGCAACCCGATCGGACTGTCGCAGACCGTGACGCAAGGGATCGTCAGTGCCACGGGACGTGCGCAACTCGGGCTCGCCACGTTCGAAAATTTCATTCAGACCGATGCGCCAATCAACGTCGGCAACTCCGGTGGAGCGCTCATCAATAGTCGCGGCGAGCTAGTCGGCATCAATACCGCCGTGATCGCCAAGACGCTCGGCGTCGAAGGCATCGGCTTCGCGATCCCAGTCAATCTCGTGCGCGGCGTGATCAATGAAATCAACACGCGTGGTCGGGTGGTGCGCGGCTGGATCGGCATCGCCACCGATACCGTAGACGAAGCGCGTGCGAAATCACTCGGGCTGCCCGCTGCCGGTGTCGTCATCGTACGTATGGCAAGCAATAGCCCAGCGCAGCGCGCAGGTTTGCGCCCTGGCGATCTGATTTTGTCGATCGATGGCAAGGCGCCGAAAGATGCGCGCGAGGTCCTGCTACGCATCGCAGACACCACTCCGGGCGAGCCGCTCAAAATCGAATGGCAACGTGGCGCTGAAAAAGGCGATACGCAGGTTGTCGTCGATGAGGCGCCGCAACAAGTGCGCGGTCGCAATTAAGCGAGCCTAGCCCACGATCCGACGAATCGACGCGCCGAGACCCACGAGTTTTTCTTCGATCGCCTCGTAGCCACGATCGATGTGGTAGATCCGCTCGATCTCGGTACGTCCGCGCGCGACGAGGCCGGCGAGCACGAGCGACGCGGAGGCGCGCAGGTCGGTCGCCATCACGGGAGCGGCCTGCAACTGCGGCACACCCTTGATGATCGCTGTGTTGCCCTCGAGGCGAATCTCCGCACCTAAGCGTCGCATCTCGAGCATGTGCATGAAGCGGTTCTCGAAGATGGTCTCGATGATGGTGCTGACGCCATCCGAGATCGTATTCAGTGCAGCGAACTGGGCCTGCATGTCGGTCGGAAACGCCGGGTAAGGGGCTGTGCGCAAGTCAGTCGACTTCGGCCTTCGCCCACGCATGTCGATGTCGATCCAATCGGCACCCGTCACGATGTCGGCGCCCGCTTCCTGCAACTTCGCGAGTACGGCATCAAGGTGATCGGGGCGCGTATTGAGGGTGCGTACACGACCGCCGGTGATCGCACCGGCGACGAGATACGTACCCGTCTCGATACGATCAGGCTGGACTCGATATTGCGCACCGTGCAGACGCGGTACGCCGTCGATGATGATCTTGTCGGTCCCCGCACCGCGAATCTTGGCGCCCATCGAAATCAGGAACTCGGCTAAGTCGACAACCTCGGGTTCGCGTGCCGCGTTCTCAAGGACGGTCTGACCATCGGCGAGCGTGGCCGCCATCATGAGATTTTCCGTCCCAGTGACGGTAACCGTATCGAGCACCAGACGCGCTCCGCGTAGGCGATTTGCCCGCGCTCGAATGTAGCCATTCTCGATGGCAATCTCGGCTCCCATCGCCTGCAAGCCAGCGACATGGATATTCACCGGACGAGCGCCGATTGCGCAGCCGCCCGGCAGCGATACGTCCGCCTGGCCAAAGCGCGCGAGCAAGGGCCCGAGCACCAGAATCGAAGCGCGCATGGTTTTGACGAGTTCGTAGGGCGCAACCGCATTGGTGAGCGAACACGCGTCCACCTCGACCTGCATACGCTCGTCCACGGTGACCGTGACGCCCATACGACCGAGTAGCTCGATCATGGTGGTCACGTCTTGCAAATGCGGCACGTTGCCGACAGCGACGGGCTCCGAAGCGAGCAGCGTGCCAGCGAGGATCGGTAGCGCCGCGTTCTTCGCACCGGAGATGCGAACTTCACCCTCGAGCGGACGCCCGCCCTCGATATGCAATTTGTCCATGCTGATATGGGGCAGCAGCGCGATCAGCGCGCCGCCGCTTCCTCGGGCGTGAGTGCTTCGATCGACAGCGCATGAATCTCCCGCCCGACTAACTCGCCAAGGCAGCGATAGACGAGTTGATGTCTTGCGATGCTGCGCTTGCCGGCGAACTCGGCCGACACGATGCGAGCAGCAAAATGGGTCTGATCGTCGGACTCGACGACCACAAGGGCGCCGTGCATGAGCGGTATGATGCCATCCCATGAGTCACTCTGCGCATCGCAACGACGCTGAACTGGTTGCCGCTGGCAAGCGCGCCCTCGCCACCGAGATTCGCGGACTGCAGGAACTCGATCGCCGCATCGATGCGAGTTTTGCCGCCGCCTGTCGCTTGTGTCTCGATTGCCAGGGTCGCCTCGTTGTCACCGGCATGGGCAAGTCGGGCCATATCGCGAGCAAAATCGCCGCGACCCTTGCCAGCACGGGTAGCCCGGCGTTCTTCCTGCATCCGGCGGAGGCCAGCCACGGCGATATGGGCATGATCACGCGCCACGACGTTCTGATCGCGCTGTCCAATTCCGGCGAAACCCCCGAAGTCGTCACCCTCATTCCCTCGATCGCGCGACTCGGCGTGCCGTTAGTCGCGATGACGGGCAATCCCCAATCCACGCTCGCCCGCAGTGCGACGGTGCATTTGGATGTCAGCGTGCCGGCCGAGGCTTGTCCTCTCAATCTCGCACCGACCGCCAGCACGACCGCGACGCTCGCGATGGGCGATGCGCTCGCTGTCGCACTGCTCGAAGCGCGCGGCTTCACGGCCGAAGATTTCGCTCGCTCTCACCCGGGCGGCTCACTCGGCCGCCGACTCCTGACGCGCGTCGAAGACGTGATGCGCACGGGTGATGGCATTCCTCGAGTCGCCGCCGATCTCACCCTCGCGAAGGGACTCGTCGAGATGTCGCGCATCGGGATGGGTATGGCGGTGGTGGTCGATGACGCGCAACGCGCGATTGGCGTCTACACCGACGGTGATCTGCGTCGTACGCTCGATCGACGACTCGATTTGCATAGCTCCACGATGCGCGAAGTCATGACCCATCCGTGCAAGACCATCGGCCCGAGAGAGCTCGCGGCAGAAGCCCTGCTTGTCATGGAGAAGCATCGCATCACCGGCTTGCCCGTAGTGGACACCGCGGGTGTTCTCGTCGGCGCGCTCAACATCCACGACCTTTGGCGTAGCGGGGTCGTGTGAAGCACGCAGCCCAACGGCGGATGAATTCTTTGACGGTGAGCTGGCTCGCACTGGCGATAATCAGCGGCTGCAGCCGCCAAGATGCAACGGAAAGCACTGAGTTCGATTCAACGGATATCGGCTATTCCGCCTCGGGCATTCAGCTCATCCAAACAGACGTCGCCGGTCGGGTCCGCTATCAACTGTCGGCAGACGAGCTCTCGCAAGATCCGCGCTCGCGAGAGATGCGCCTGACTTCGGTGGCGCTACGGATGAAGACCGACGATAACGCGTGGCAGGCAACCGCTCGTTTGGCCACGTTGTCAGCGGATGCGCGCCAACTCGCCTTTCGTGAGCAAGTTCTGCTCGAGACGTCGGGGCGACCGGCGTTGCGGTTACGCACCGATGCATTGGATTACAACCTCGCCACTCGTCGAGCTCGCAGTCCGGGCGCCGCGCGCATTAGTTTCGATGCGGGCGAGCTGACCGCCAACCGTGTTGACGTCGATCTCGAACGACAACGCCTTTCTTTGGGAAACAGTGTCCATGGCCGCTTCGCGCCCTGAAGCTGTGCTCTTCGTGCGTTTGCCTGCGCTCTTGCTCGCAGGCTTTTTCGTTTCTGCCGCACCACTCGTGACGGCACAGACGCCCGCGACGAAATCCGCCGAGATCGTGCTGGATGCCGCCTCGTCGGAGATGGACTATCGAAGCAATACGCTGCTGTTCCAGGATCTGCTCATCACCCAAGGTTCGACCCGCGTCAAAGCAGCACGAGCCCGTTCGACCGGCCTCGATTTCGCGGCCTCGAGTTGGACGTTGAGTGATGGCGTGAGACTCGAGATCGACGGTGGCGTCATGACCTCCTCCGAAGCCACGGTGCTCTTTCGCGATAATCGAGTTCTCTCGGCAACCATTCGTGGTGAGAACACGGCTTTCGAGCAACGCCTGCGCAACGGCAACAAAGCGTCCGGAAAAGCACGCGAAATTATCTACGATGCCGCGACGGCGACGGTCGTGCTGCAGGGCGAGGCCTTGCTCAGTGACGGACGCAACGATATCCGCGGCGACAAACTGGTTTACGACTTGGCTGCCGAGCGCGTCAGCGCGGGCAACACGGCAGCCGGTGATCGCGTGCGAATCACCATCAGACCGCCAGCCGATACGGCCGACTCGGCGAGACCGCCACGATGAGTCGATTGCACGCGGAACACCTCGCGAAAGCCTATGGCGCACGCCCCATCGTGCGCGATCTGTCGCTCGAGGTCGGTGCTGGCGAAATCGTCGGTCTGCTCGGGCCGAACGGCGCGGGCAAGACCACGGCGTTCTACATGATCGTCGGCCTCGTGGCTGCCGACGCGGGTCGCATCCGAGTGGACGATCGTGATCTGACGCACGAACCGATGCACCGCCGCGCGCAGGCGGGTATCGGCTATCTACCGCAGGAAGCCTCGGTCTTTCGCAAACTAAGTGTTGCCGATAACGTGCTCGCGATCCTCGAGACGCGCGCCGATCTCGATGCGCGTCAGCGAACCGAGCGACTCGAGCAGATACTCGAAGATCTGCGCATCACTCACGTACGCAACACTCAGGGCATGGCACTCTCGGGCGGCGAACGTCGCCGCGTCGAGATCGCCAGAGCGTTGGCAGCCGAGCCCCGCTTTCTGCTGCTCGATGAACCCTTCGCCGGCGTCGACCCGATCTCCGTACTCGATATCCAACGCATCATCCGTGAGCTGGCGGCACGGGGTATCGGCATCCTCATCACTGATCACAACGTGCGCGAAACGCTCGGTGTGTGCGATCGCTCCTGCATCATCGCCGACGGCACCGTCATCGCTGCCGGACCGGCGACAGAATCGGTAAGGGGCGCAACGGCGATGCTCAAACAGTCCCTGCAACTCAAGCTGGGTCAGTCTCTGACCATGACGCCGCAATTGCAGCAGGCGATCCGCTTGTTGCAGATGCCGACGCTCGAGCTGCAGGCGCACATCAACGAAATGCTCGAGAGCAATGTCATGCTCGAGCAGGAAGAGCCCGAAGACGAGGTCGAGCTCACCAGTCACTTCACCGCTGCCGAACCGACCGAGTCGATCGAGACCACCGAACCGGTCGAAATCGAGATCGTCGATCAGCCCTGGGCGGATCAGGCAGGCACGGGCAGCGATGCCTCCCGCGCCGAAGATGACGAGGATCGTGCGCGCGAATTTGCCGATGAGCGCGAGCAAACCTTGCGTGATCACTTGCTCGGGCAACTCGAACTCGCTGGACTATCGAACGACGATTTGACGGTCGCCACGACCATTGTCGATTCGCTCAACGAAGATGGTTACCTAACCGAATCGCTGGCCGAGATCGCCGAAACCTTGCGACCCGATCTCGAGTGGGATGAGGAAGAGGTCGAGCGCGTCTTGATGCTCGTGCAGATGCTCGACCCTATCGGTGTGGCCGCGCGCAATCTCGCCGAATGTCTCGCGCTACAGTTGAACCAGTTAGCCCTCGACACGCCCGGGCTCTCACTCGCCAAACGTATCGCCGAGCAGCACCTCGATCTGCTTGCGCTGCGCGATCCTGGACCGTTGCGACGGGCAGTGGAGAGCCAGCTCGGAGGCGACGAAGAAATGCTCGAAACAGCGATCGCGCTGGTGCGAAGTTGTCATCCACGACCGGGCGCGACGGTCAGCTCCACGCGCCCGGAATACGTCGTGCCCGATGTCTTCGTGCGCCGCACTAGCCGCGGCTGGGCAGTCGAATTGGCGCCGGGCACACTGCCGCGCATCCGGGTCAACCAGAGCTATGCAGGCATGCTCGGACGTGGTGGCGCACACACGACGCTGCGTACGCAGCTGCAAGAGGCGCGTTGGTTGCTCAAGAGCCTCGAGATTCGCAACGACACGCTTCTCAAAGTGGCGCGCGCCATCGTGGAGCGTCAGACCGAATTCCTCGCGCAGGGCGAGGAACACATGCGCCCGATGATTCTCAAGGACATCGCCTCGGCGATCGAGATGCACGAGTCGACGATCTCGCGCGTCACCTCCGGCAAATACATGCATACGTCGCGTGGCGTATTCGAACTGCGCTACTTTTTCTCAAGCCAGGTCGAGGGCGATGATGGGCAAGGAACCTCGTCCACCGCCATACGGGCGAAAATACGCAAGCTCATCCGCGACGAAGACCCCGCCCAACCGCTCTCCGACAATCGTCTCGCCGAATTACTCTCAAATGAGGGGATACCGGTAGCGCGAAGAACTGTAGCGAAGTACCGTGAGAGCCTCGGTATCGCCTCGTCTGCCGACCGCAAACGGGGCGGGACGCGCTAATCTCGGATGTAGGACCTCTAAAACGTACGAGGAGACGATCATGCAAATATCCGTCACCGGTCATCACGTCGAAGTCACTGACGCGCTGCGGGAGTACATCCACAAAAAGATGGATCGCATCACCCGGCACTTCGATCAGCTGATGGATGTGCACTACGTCATCTCGGTCGAGAAGTTGCGTCACAAGGCGGAAGCCACGCTGAAGGTTCGCGGCGGCGATATCCACGCCGACGCCGAAGACACCAACATGTATGCCGCGATCGATGCCTTGGCCGATAAGCTCGACCGACTCGTCAAGAAACGCAAAGAAAAGAACACCGATCATCACGCCGAGGAAGGCCGCCGAGCGCGGCATTGAGTCATGCCTCAGGCGACACGCATTATCCTCGTGAGCGGGCTCTCGGGGGCCGGCAAGAGCGTGGTACTGCATGCGCTCGAGGACTTAGGCTACTACTGCGTCGACAACCTGCCCGCCTCGATGCTCGAGTCCTTCGTCGGTCACGCGCTGCGTGCTGGCGATAACGAGGCTTATCAGCATCTCGCCATCGGCATCGACGCTCGCGACTCAGATATCGGCCTCAGTAATATCGGAGACACCATCGGTCAGCTGCGCCGTAGCGGTCTGCGCTGCGAGTTGCTTGCCGTGCTCGCCACCGATGCGGAACTGCTGCGCCGATATGGCGAAACCAAGCGGCGTCACCCATTGGCCCGCGAGGGCCGCAGTTTGCAGGATGCAATCGCGGCCGAACGCGAACTGCTCGATCCGTTGATCCAATCCGCCGACCTCGTCATCGATACGACTCACATGGGCGTACACGACCTGCGCGAGGTTGTCGGTCAGCGCATCGACCGGCGTCGCGCCTCGCAACTCTCGGTCACGCTGGTGTCTTTTGGTTTCAAGCACGGCGTACCGGGAGACTGCGATTTCGTCTTCGATGCGCGCACCCTGCCCAATCCCTATTGGAACGTCGCGTTGCGACCGTTTACGGGACTCGATCCTGAGATCGTTCGCTTTCTCGATGCACAACCGGCAGCCCAAACCTTTCTCGATGATCTCGAGCGCTATGTCTCGGCGCGTATCGACGAACACGAGGCAGCCCACCGACGCTACCTGACCATCGGTATCGGTTGCACGGGCGGCCAGCACCGTTCGGTTTATTTGCTTGAGCGGCTACGCGAGAGACTCACACGGCGCTTACCCGAGCTCGCAGTCCGTCACGCCTCGCTCACACAGGCCCAGCGTCGATGAGCGAGATGTCGCGCAAAGAATTGCAGCTCGAAGCGCTGCGATCGGCGCTCGATGCCGGCACGCTGCGCCCTGCGCAGCGCATGATCACCGGACTGCATCCGGCTGAGATCGCGTTGCTGCTCGAATCCGTCCCGCCTCGCCAGCGCGAGCTCGTATGGAACATGGTCGATCCCGAACTCGAGGGCGACGTGCTGCTCGAACTGAGCGAGGGCGTACGTCAAGAACTCATCGAAGAGATGGAGACCGAAGAGCTCGTCGCGGCAGCCGAAGGCATGGAGGTCGACGATCTCGCCGATCTCGTGCGCGAACTACCCGAGACGGTCACCGTGCAGGTGTTGCGCTCGATGGATCAGCGCGACCGCGAGCGCTTGCGCAAAGTGTTGTCGTGGCCCGAAGACAGTGCCGGTGGTCTGATGAACACCGATACGGTGAGCGTGCGCCCCGACGTGAGCTTGGAGGTCGTGTTGCGCTATCTGCGCATGCGTGGCGAGTTGCCCTCGCGTACCGATAGCCTCTTCGTCGTCGATCGAGACGATCGCTATCTTGGCACCATCTCGCTCACCCGCATCATCACGGGCGATCCGGAAGATACCGTCGGCGATAGCCTCGATACCGACGCACCACGCATCGAGCCGGATATGCCGGCGCACGATGTGGCGCAACTCTTCCAAGAACGCGATCTCGTCTCGGCGGCGGTCGTCGACTCGAGCGGCAGCCTGCTCGGTCGCATCACGATCGACGACGTCGTCGACGTCATCCGCGAAGAAGCGACGCACGAAGTCATGTCGATGGCCGGCCTCAAAGATGAGGAAGACTTGTTTGCAGGCATCGTGCCCTCGACGCGTCGTCGTCTGCTGTGGCTCGGCATCAACCTGCTCACCGCCCTCCTAGCGGCATCGGTCGTCAAGAATTTCGAAGCCACCATCGAGAAAGTGGCAGCACTCGCGGCTTTGCTGCCGATTGTCGCCTCAATGGGCGGCATCGCGGGCACCCAGACCGTGACCTTGCTCATTCGCGGCCTTGCGCTCGGCCAGGTTCAGTGGTCGAACGCACGCTGGCTGCTGTTCAAAGAAATTGCCGTGGGCGGATTAAATGGTCTCATCTGGGCCGTCGTCGTCGGTGCGGTGACGGTCGTTTGGTTCGGCACCTGGCAGATTGCCGCCATCATCGCCGCGGCGATGCTGATCAATCTGCTCGCCGCGGCCGCGGTCGGCGTACTCGTCCCGCTGGCACTACGTCGACTCGATATCGATCCCGCGCTATCAGCCGGCGTGATTCTGACCACTTTCACCGACTGCATCGGCTTCGCCACGCTGCTCGGTCTCGGCGCGCTGTTCTTGACCTGACGGCGAAGCAACCGGACGGCGAACGTAAGGGTCGATTAGGCGATCAACCCGCAGCGACCAGTCGACCGCTTTGATAGTCACGGATCGCTTGCTCGATTTCCTCTCGGGTATTCATGACGAAAGGACCGTGCTGCACGACGGGCTCGCCAATCGGCTTGGCGGACAGCAGCAGAAAGCGACCTCCATCGCGACCGGCTTTGACTTGCACGCGTTCACCCTCACCCAAAATGCCGCCCTGACGCGCGCGCAGCGCGTGGGCGCTAGCACCGATCTCGAGCGCACCTTCAAAGACGTACAGGTAGGTGTGATGACCGAGCGGCAACGCGTGATCGAAACTCGCCCCTGCCGGCAGCGTGACATCCCAAAACTCAGGCGCCGTGCTCATGCCCTTGATCGGACCCTCGAGGGACGCTTCTTCGCCCTGCCATCGGCCAGCGATGACTTTGATCCGAAATCCATCCGCCGTTTCGTATGAAGGGATCTCGCTCGCATCGAGATCACGATACTCGGCAGGGCGCATTTTTTCTTTGGCCGGAAGATTGATCCAGAGCTGGAAGCCGCGCATCAAGCCGCTCTCTTGTTGCGGCATTTCCGAGTGAATGATGCCGCGACCGGCTGTCATCCATTGCGCACCACCGGCCTTCAAATGACCGCGATTGCCTAAATGATCCTCATGCAGCATGTGCCCGGCGAGCATGTAGGTCACGGTCTGAAAACCGCGATGAGGATGCGCGGGAAAACCGGCGATGTATTCGTTCGGTCGATCGCTGCCGAACTCATCGAGCATCAGGAACGGATCAAGCCGCGCAAACGGCGACTGACCGAGACTGCGATAGAGTGAGACACCCGCGCCGTCGGAAGTGCGCAACGCCTCGACCACCCGCTGCAAAGGCTTGATCGCGCTCGACATCAGGCGACCTTCATCTGCTCGCGCGCTTTGCGCAACGCCTCGGCCTTGTGATCAGCACTGATCGCGATGCCCTCGGCGTAGATGAACTTGACGTCGTTCAGACCGAGGAAGCTCAGCATGGTCTGTAGCCATGGCGTCTGACTGTCAGCCGACGTTCCGGCGTAGAACCCACCGCGCGTCGCGATCACCGTGACGGGTTTGCCACCGAGCAAACCTTCGGCGCCGGTTGCGGTGTAGCGAAACGTCACACCGGCTCGCGCGATGTGATCGAACCAACTCTTCAGCTGGCTCGGAACCGCGAAGTTATACATCGGCGCGGCGAGCACGATTTCATCGGCCTCGTGCAACTCGGCGATGAGCGCATCAGACTCGGCGACGATCGCCTGCTGCGCACTCGTTCGGGCTTCTGGCTTGCTGGTTAACGCAGCGAAGCGATCCGCATCGAGATGCGGCAGCGGCGTTGCGATCAGATCGCGCACGATCACACGAGCACCGGGGTGACGGGACTGCCAGGCGGAAACGAATTCGGCGGCCAAAACAGCGGATTGGCCGTGATCACCGAACAGACTGCTACGAACATGGAGGAGTGTTTTCATGACGGGTATTCAATAGCAATAATTTCTGATAATAAAGCCGAATTATTCGACTTTATTTATCGAATTTTTAAATGAATCAACGTTCCTATGTCAGTCTGGATCAGTGGCAAGCCCTGGTCGCGGTCGTCGAAACCGGCAGCTATGCGGCGGCGGCCGTCGCACTCAACAAGAGCCAATCAGCTGTGACCTATCTGATTCAACAACTCGAAAGCAGACTCGGTGTGAGCGCGTTCGAGACACGAGGCCGACGCGCGGTCCTCACCCCCATCGGCGAGATGCTGCACCGGCAAGCCCGAGTGCTACTCGATCAGGCAAGCCGCCTAGAACAACGAGCGCGCACGGTCTCCGCCGGCTGGGAACCGGTGATCCGAGTGGCCGTCGAGATACTGCTGCCGCCCGAGCCAATGCTCACCGCCCTCGCCGGCTTTGCCGAGCAAAGCCCTGCCACGCGCGTCGAGGTTGAAGAGACGGTTCTTGGCGGAACGCTCGAAGCGCTGCTGCAAAAGCGGGTCGACCTCGCGATTACCCCGCAAATTCCCGTGGGTTTCTTAGGTGATGCGCTCACCCACCTGCGTTTGATCGCCGTAGCGCACCCCGACCACGCGTTGCACCGCTTGAACCGACCCCTGACGGCCGCCGATCTCGCTGAGCACCGACATTTGCTGGTACGCGATAGCGGCATCCATCGTGATAGCCGGGCCACGTCGGTAGAGGTCGATCGACGCTGGACGTTCAGCCAGTTCGACACCAGTATCCGCGCCGCCATTCACGGACATGGTTTTGCTTGGTATCCGCAGGCCCGAATCGAGGATGCACTCGCTCAAGGCCTGCTCAAACCCTTACCGCTCAGCGAAGGTGCAGAACGACACGTCACGCTGTACTTGGTGCTCGCCGACTCGGAACTTGCTGGCCCTGGAGTGCGCGCACTCGCGGCTCAATTCAAACAAATCCTCTCGAAAGACATCACGATGTCATCGCCGCTCCGGTAACATGCAGCGTCTTTCGCGCAGGATGCGCGCCTATTTGGACAGGGCAGGATGACCCACAGCACGCGGATTCCCCGCATCGTCGTCGTCGGCGGTGGCGCCGGCGGACTCGAACTCGTCACTCGGCTCGGTGACAAACTAGGTCGTCGGGGCCGAGCCGACATCACGCTCGTCGAGCGCGGGCGCACCCATTTTTGGAAACCTCATCTGCACGAGCTCGCAGCCGGTACGGTCGATCTCGACGTACACGAACTCGATTATCTCGCGCAGTCTCACTGGCACGGCTTCCGTTACCGCTACGGCGAAATGGTGGGGCTCGATCGCGTAGCCAAGCAAGTGCTCGTAGGCCCCGTGCACGATGAGAACGGCGATGAGATCGTGCCCGCGCGACGCATCGATTACGACTTACTGGTGCTCGCCGTCGGCAGCAGCATCAATGATTTCGGCACGCCCGGCGTGCTCGAACATGCCATTGCACTCGAGAGCACCCAGCAGGCGGATCGCTTCCATCGTCGGCTGGTCAACGCTTTCCTGCGTGCCCATTCACAGACGGCACCGCTGCGCCCAGAACAACTGAACGTCGCCATTGTCGGTGCCGGCGCGACGGGTGTGGAGCTTGCTGCCGAGTTGCACAACGCCACCCGCGAACTCGTTTCCTTCAGTCTCGACAATATCGATCCGGACAAACACATCCGTTTGCACTTGATCGAAGCCTCGCCGCGTATCTTGCCGGCGCTCCCGGAACGGATCTCCGCCGCCGCGCATCGCATGCTCGAGAAACTGGAAGTCGAGGTGCACACGAACGCGCGAGTGGCTGAGGTGTTGCCGAAGGCCGTACGCCTCGCTGACGGCAATATCATCGCTGCCGAGATGGTCGTCTGGGCGGCAGGCGTAAAAGCCGCGCCTTTTCTGCGCAATCTCGGCGTCGCCGTCAACTCGCTCAATCAAATCGTCGTCGACGCGACGCTACGCTCACGTGATGATCCGTCGGTGTTCGCGATCGGCGATTGCGCCGCTGTCGAATGGGCAGCTCATCCTGGACGTAACGTGCCCCCGCGCGCGCAGGCTGCACACCAACAGGCGTCCTATCTCGTCAAATGGTTGCCGCGAATTCTCGCTGGCCGCGAACCACGCCCTTGGCGCTATCGGGATTTCGGCTCCCTGGTATCGCTCGGCGAGTACACGACGGTAGGCAACCTCATGGGCAACTTCGTCGGCGGTAACATTTGGCTCGAAGGACTATTCGCACGCTGGATGTATCTGTCGCTCTACAAGATGCACGAACTCGCGCTACATGGCTTTTGGAAGACCACGCTCAGCACACTCGGCCGAATGATCGCCGCACAAACTGAACCGCGCGTGAAACTGCACTAATCAGGGCAGCCGACTAGTCGGTAGGCACCATTGCTGCGAGCAAACCGCCCGGCGACAGGGTCGATCGGTACCACCTTGATCTATCGCGGATAGGCTACAACCCACGTCACCTCACGTGCGACGACGCGGAATCTGTAAGTCGCGAGCATTCAAGCGCACGGGCTCCCAGACCGGATCGCCCGTCACATCGCGCAAGTTCAATGCCAGACCACCGTCGGTATCGAACTCCAGCAAGCCGAAATTGCTACCGCCATCGTAAGGCGGTCGCAGTCTCGACTCCGCCTGCAAATCATCATTGGCGGATCGGGTCGGCTGTGCGAGCGGTGAGCTCACAAGTTCCGTTAAATCGTAGCCACCCTTCGCGCGACGTGGCACCAAATTGAGCTCGCCGCGATGCACATCGCCCGAGAGCAGCACGACACCGCCGATCCGTTCGTCGCGAACGAAATCAAAGATGTCGTCGCGCTCATGTCGATAGGCGCCCCAGCTCTCGTCGAACTTGTCGCCACCGCTGGTCGCCCAACCACCGCCTGAAATCAGTAATTTGAAAGCGGCATCGCTGTCGCGTAGTACTCGCTTGAGCCAGGCTTTCTGCGCAGCTCCGAGCTGCGTTTTGGAAGGTCCGTCAGTTTGACCACTCGGATCACGGTAACTGCGGCCGTCTAAAAAGAAACACTCGACCTGCGCGATGCGCTTGCGGAAAAACACCCCTGGCGCCTCGGGCAGTCCATAGGCCGGATTCGCCCAATACTTCTTGAAAGTGGCGAGCCCCAACTCGCGCACGGGCGAGGTTCGATCCCCGTTATTCAAGCCGTAGTCATGATCGTCCCAGATCGCCCATTGAGGCACGCTACCCAACATGGCTTGCGCACTCGGCACGCTACGCTGCAATTGGTATTCGTGCTCGAAAGCCATGGGGGCGAGACTATCGATATAAACGTGATCTCCAACCCAGAAAAATCCGTCGGGTTGCGCCGCCGCAATGGCCTCAAAGATGGGCTGGCGGCCATCGAGAATGCGACGCGCACAAGAGCCGAAAGCCAACCGCAGCGGCGCATTGCCCGTCGGCAAGGTGCGGAACACTCTCGGCGAGCGCGCATAGCGGTCCGGCTTGCCATCGAGTAACACTCGGTAGGCATAGGAGGTTGCTGGCGAGAGCCCCTGCAGCGGTATGCGCACAATGTAATCTTGATCGGGACTTGCATCGATCGCGATGCTACGAGTGGCGCCCTTCAGCGTGAGATCCGTGGAGTACTCGACTTCGATCCGATGTGCATCGGATGCGCGCATCCAAATGATCGTGCTATCCGATGTGGTGTCGCCCAACATCGGTCCTTGCAAGATGCGAGGATAGGTCTGCGCACGCAGTAGCTCGAACCAGCCCGTGACGGCTGCGGCACCGAAAACCGTCATCGCACGTCGCCGCGACCAATCTTTCACGATCGACATCAGCAAACTCTCTCGAGATCTTCGAACGTCATCGAGTAGGCATGCTTCTCGTCAGCGGGATACTGCTCGGATGACACGAGGCGCCAGTTCGTCGGCTCAATGGGCGGGAAATAGATGTCACCACGCACGCTCGCGTGTACGCGCGTCAACACGAGCCGCTCAGCTAACGGTAGTGCGAGCCGGTAGATCTCGGCACCGCCAATAATCATCACCTCGGGCACCTCTCCGGCTGCGCGCAGCGCGGACTCGACATCAGGGACGATCGTTACCGCAGCATCGCCTACGGAGAAGTCGCGCTGTCGAGTCAGCACGATATTGTGCCGTTGCGGCAAAGGTCGCCCGATGGACTCGAACGTCTTGCGCCCCATGATCACCGGCTTGCCGAGGGTCTGTGCCTTGAAGCGCCGCAGATCCTCCGGCAGACGCCAAGGCAACTGACCGTCCAGACCGATGACGCCATCATCGGTCATCGCGACGATCAGAGTCACTCTCGGCGTCGCCATGAGTTGAGTCTGAGGTCTCGTGACTCAGCGCCGACGCGCCGTGCGCGACGATTTTTTCTTGGCTTTGGCTTTGGTCTTCGCTTTGGCCTTGGCCTTGGCTTTGCGTTTGGCCTTTTTCTTTTGGGCGGGTCGCTTGGCCGGCCACAACATCGTGCCGCGGCACTTCGGCGATCCGCAGCGACAAGCGTAGATTTCATCGACGTTCGGCGGATCGTTCTTATCGCGACCGATCTCGTAG
>JBDKJA010000080.1:0-8774 GCA_039796795.1 Pseudomonadota bacterium | reverse complement strand
TTCGACCAATGCTCGCATGTTCTTGTGGCTCGGCCTCGTGCTCGCGCTGTGGCTCAACTACGAAACCTGGCAGCGTGATTACGCTGTCGCGCCGCCGCCTGCGGTAACAACCGCGCCCGCTCCGAGTGCCAAGGAAGTCGCGGGTCTCGCGGCGAGCGTGCCACAAGCTGCCACTGCGGCCGCAAGCGATGTCAGCGCAAGTGCGACCGCCGTTCCAGCAGCGGTGGAAACACCGAGTGCTACGACCGCACCGACGACTGCAGCGAGCACGATCAAAGTTGTCACCGATGTGTTGAATGTCGAGGTGTCTCTGCGAGGCGGTGATTTGGTACTCGCGGATTTGACGCAGTATCCGCTCGTCAAAGGTGAAGACACACGCGTACGTCTTCTTAACACCAACCCATCACAGTTTTATTTGTTGCAAACAGGATTGACCGGTGCTGCAGGCGAAGCGAGACCGACTCATCTTGCCGATTTTGAAGCGGCGCAAACGGAATATCGATTATCTGACGGCAGCGATGAATAACCCATGGCGCGCGGCTTCTTATGCGCAAATTCTGCGTAATGATCCGCCGGTCGAACGATCGATGTTTTCTGTTGAAAGCTATGCCTTCCAGGGACCGGCTTTCTATGACGGTGTCAAATACGAAAAACTCGATCGCGAAGACGCGGAAGATCGCGCACTGTCGCGGGATATCCAAGGCGGTTGGATCGCTGGCATGCAACATCACTTCGTCAGCGCGATCGTGCCGTCCGGCAACGCCTCTTATCGTTACACGATCAAAACCGACGGCAACCAATATCTTCTCTCGACGACCGGCCCTTCGGTAACGGTGGCGCCAGGCAGTGGAGCGACGTTCGAAGAAACGCTGTTCGTCGGTCCGAAGTTGCAGGCGCAACTGGAGCAAACCGGTCCGCGACTCGATCTCGTTGCGGATTACGGCATGCTGACTTTGCTAGCGAAACCGCTCTTCTGGTTACTCGAGCAAGCGCACAAGCTCACCAGCAACTGGGGTTGGGCGATCATCATCGTCACGTTCTTGCTGAAGCTCGTGTTCTATCCATTGTCGGAGTCGTCCGGTAAATCCATGGCAAAGATGCGCGTGTTGGGCCCGCGCATGAAGAATCTGCAGGAAACCTACAAAGACGATCGCGAAAAGCTCGGTCGCGCGATGATGGATCTTTACAAGCGCGAGAAAATCAATCCGCTCGCGGGTTGTTTGCCGATACTCATCCAAATGCCCGTGTTCTTCGCGTTCTACTGGGTGCTGCTCGAAAGCGTCGAGATGCGACAGGCGCCCTTCGCATTCTGGATTCAGGACCTCTCGTCGCGCGATCCGTTCTTCGTGTTGCCCATCATCATGGCGGGCGCGATGTTCGTGCAGTACAAGTTGAACCCGACGCCGCCCGATCCGATACAAGCCAAAGTATTCATGATTTTGCCATTCATCATGAGTGCAACCTTTGCCTTCTTCCCGGCTGGTCTCGTGTTGTACTGGGTCACAAATACCCTGCTCTCGATTGCGCAGCAGTGGAACATCAATCGCCGGATCGAGGCTGAGGCCAAGAAAACGCGAGCGGGGTGAGCATTACCGCGCGTGACACCATTGCTGCGATCGCGACCGCAGCCGGTCGCGGCGGTGTGGGCATCGTGCGCGTCTCCGGGCCGCTAGCGAGAAGCATTGGCGAGCGCATTCTCGGTCGGGACCTCCCACAGCCTCGACAAGCCACGTTACTGGCATTTCGCGATGCGGGAGGTTCAACCCTCGATGAGGGTCTTACGCTGTGGTTTCCTGCGCCGCACAGCTACACCGGTGAAGACGTGCTGGAGTTGCAAGGACACGGTGGTCCTGTCGTGCTCGAGATGTTGCTCGCGCGGATCGTCGAACTCGGTGCGCGTCGTGCCAAGCCCGGTGAATTCACCGAGCGCGCTTACCTCAACGATAAACTGGATCTTGCTCAGGCCGAAGCCGTTGCCGACTTGATCGATGCGGGGTCTGTTGCCGCGGCACGTGCCGCCGTGCGCTCCTTGCAAGGCGACTTTTCGAGACAGGTTCACGGTCTCGTCGAAGCCTTGATCGAACTGCGCATGTGGATCGAAGCCGCGATCGATTTCCCTGAAGAAGAAATCGATTTTTTGGCCGACACGGCACTCGTCGCACGACTCGATGCGCTGCAACAGCGATTTTCCGATGTGACTCGCAGTGCCCAACAAGGTCGTCTATTGCGCGATGGCATGACGGTGGTCATTGCCGGCAGACCCAATGCGGGCAAGTCGAGCGTTTTGAACGCGCTAGCCGGTTATGAAGCGGCCATTGTGACGCCTGTCGCCGGAACGACTCGGGACGTACTGCGTGAGCATATCGCGATCGACGGTATGCCCTTGCACGTACTGGATACCGCGGGTCTTCGTAGCACGGCCGATGTCGTCGAAGCCGAAGGGATTCGACGAGCACGCGCCGAAATCGCCAAAGCCGATCGGGTCCTTTTCATTATTGATGCCACCGTCGATCCGCATGCCGAGGCGTGGCTAAGTGAACAAGCTCAATGGCCGGAAAACCTTCCCGTCACGCTCGTTTTCAACAAAGTCGATGCGCTGTCCACAGAACAAACCGATGCGCTGATCTCCAAACCAACCAGCGGCGCTCATCAGATACTCACCCTATCCGCCAAGCAGGGTCTGGGGCTCGATCGCCTACGTGAGCATCTGAAAGCCTGCATGGGTTACGAGGTCGCTGATAGCGGCACGATTTCCGCGAGATCTCGTCACCTCGATGCCTTGCAAAGAGCCAAGCGTCACGCGGACAACGCGGTGGAGCGATTGAAGCGCGATCGTGCTGGCGAGCTGGTAGCCGAAGAGTTGCGCCTCGCACAAAGCGCGCTGGGCGAGATCACCGGCGAGTTTGAAGCAGATGATCTCTTAGGTCGCATCTTTAGTAGTTTTTGCATCGGAAAATAATTCAAAAACACGGGGGCCCCATGCCGGTTACGCGACGTCGATCGATAGCACTCGGAATGGCTGCTGCGTTCGGTGCGACAACGACTTGGCTGCGAGCCGAGACTTCTAAAAAATACGACGTCATCGTCATCGGTGCGGGTTTTGCCGGTTTGCATGCAGCGCGCTTGCTGGCGGCCGACGGGCTCACGGTTCTCGTTCTCGAAAGCGATCAGCGAGTTGGCGGACGATCGCACACGGCTTACGAATTCGATTCGCGTATCGAGCTCGGCGCCTCTCAGGTTGGGCGCATGTACGCGCGTATTCTCGACACGGCCCGCAGCCTCGGTATCGAGATGGCGCCCGGCGCCCATATCAACGCGCCCTACTCGTTCGTGCTCGGTGACGAGCTGATCCCTGCTAAGGATTGGTCCGTCTCCAGGCTAAACCCGCTGCACGGACCGGAGCGTAGTGTCCCACCGCATGCGCTCGGGGCTTACTACATCGAACAAAGAAATCCTTTTCAAAGCCTCGATGAGGTACATGCAGCCGCGGCCGCTGATTTTGATCTGAGCGTCGCGGAATGGTTGGCTAGACAGAATGCTTCGCCCGCGGCCATCCATCTTATCAATCAAACGCTCGGCGCACCGGGACTCGAAAATCAAAGCGTTTTGAGGATGTTTCAGGAAGCAACCCGAATGCGGGTTGAGAATCGAGCGCGTGCTGCGGAAGCGGCTAAGGAGCAACCGGGCAAAGATGCGTACGAGCGCGCGGCGCTCAATTCTTTCCATGTCGTTGGTGGTTCTTCCAAACTCACCGATGCCATGGCGGCGAGCCTCGGTGATCGCGTGATCACGGGGAAGAAAGTTGTTTCGATTGATATGACGGATACCGATTGCACGGTGCGCTGCGAGGATGGTTCGCAATGGCGATCGTCGCGGGTGATCTCGGCGCTGCCATTCACCATGCTCAGACAAATCGCAATTACGCCAGCGTTGCAAGGAGTGCAAGCAGACGCCGTACGACAAATGCCCTACGGCAATCAGAGTCAGGTGTGGTTACGCGTCAAAGCGCCCTATTGGGAAGCCGATGGTATCGAGGCTTCGATGTGGACTGACGGAATTTTTACTTTGATCCGCCAGCAGATCGAGCACGATGGCCAGCGTGAACTGATCAGTGCGTTGGCGTTCGGGAAAAAATCCTATGAACTCGATCGCCTATCTCCTCAAGAGCGCGGCGAGCTGGCGATTCGATACATCGAACATCGTCGACCGAGCACGCGTGGCAAGCTTGAGTTCATTGGTGCGCATTCGTGGGCACAGGCGCCGACGATTGGTGGCTGCAGCTATGGCCTGCAACCACAGGTGGCTTTCGACTGGAACCGACAGATGTCTAAACCGCACGCGCGGTTGCACTTTGCGGGCGAACATACCCGCCGATTCGAGGTCGGAATGGAAGCGGCCATGGAGTCGGGCGAGCGCGCCGCGCTCGAAGTGCTGCAGAGTTAGCGCTTGAGTCGAATGAAGCCCAAGGTGGCCAACAAAAATACGCCAGCGATCGCGATCGCATTGACGGCGGCGCGCGCATAGCCGAGCTGGCTTACGTCGATGAAGTAATACGGGTATAGCCCCGTTGCCTGACCTCGTACGGCAAGGTAGATCAGATACGCAGCGGGCAGCGCCATGCATCGCCACGCATCGCGCCAATCGAGCGACCCCTTCGGCACGACTTGCCACCAGAAGTAGGCGAACAGGGGCGGGATCAGATAGTGCAACAGTAAATTCGTCAGGTGCTCGAGCCCCTGGGGATGGTGAACCTGGGTCAGCAGGGTCACGTAGAGCATGCCGACCATGAAAATCGATACGGCTGCCGCCGTGATGGTGACGGGGCTGCGCAGAGTCGTCGCAAAACGCCCAAAGCGAGCAGGGGCCACGCAGGCGCCGGCGACCAAGGCGCAAAACGTGTTGGTGATGATGGTGTAGTAGCCCGTGTACTGCAGCACGGCAAAACCGACCGTGCGGCCGGCTTCAAGCTGGTGCTGAATCGACAACCCGAGCTGCAAGATGACGGCGAACGCACCACCCGAGGCGAGGAAGAGTCCTAGCGTTCGGGTCTGCCGGTTCATGCGCTGCGTCGTTTCAGGTGGATCAAGAGCACCGAGACCGCGGCCGGGGTGATGCCGGGCAAGCGCGAAGCCTGACCCAAGGTATCGGGTTTGGCGGCGGCAAGCTTCTGGCGAACCTCGTTCGAGAGGCCGGCCACATTCGAGTAGTCGAGGTCGGCCGGCAGGGGGAGTTCCTCGTGCTTACGTTGCTTCTCGATCTCGTCTTGTTGGCGCTCGATGTAACCCGAGTACTTGGCCCGAACCTCGATCTGTAGTCGAACCGCTTCGGGCAATCGATCGTCCCGGGCGGCGAGGGCGGGCATCGGATCACCCTCGATGAAGGCATCGGCGGTTTCGCCTGCGGTCTCCCGAGCGATCCGATTCAGATCGGCGTAGGACACTTCGGGACGGCGCAACCAATCAAAGGCGGTCACCCCACGGAAGCGCGTGTTCGAGAGTCGGCCGATTTCATTCTCGGTGCCCTCGCGCTTGGCCTCGAACCAGTTCCAGCGCTCGTCGTCGACGAGACCCATCTCGCGACCGACCGGGGTTAGACGTAGGTCGGCGTTGTCCTCGCGGAGCAGGAGGCGATGCTCGGCTCGGCTCGTGAACATCCGGTAAGGCTCGCTCGCGCCGCGGGTAATCAGATCATCGATCAGCACTCCGAGGTAGGCCTCACTGCGACCCGGCACCCAGGGCGATTCACCCCGGACGCGACGGGCGGCGTTGATGCCCGCGACGATGCCTTGGGCACCGGCTTCCTCGTACCCGGTCGTGCCGTTGATCTGCCCCGCGAAGTAGAGACCCTCGATGACCTTGGTCTCGAGCGAGCCGTGCAGGTCACGTGGATCGAAGTAGTCGTACTCGATCGCATAACCTGGTCGAGTAATGTGCGCTTGCTCGAAGCCATGGATGCTGCGGACGAACTCGAGCTGCACGTCATAGGGCAGGCTGGTCGAAATTCCGTTGGGGTAGACCTCGTGGGTGTTGAGGCCCTCGGGCTCGACGAAGATCTGGTGCGAGCCCTTGTCGGCGAAGCGATGGATCTTGTCCTCGACCGACGGACAGTAGCGCGGACCGACCCCTTCGATCTTCCCGGTGAACATCGGCGAGCGGTCGCAGCCACGGCGAATGATGTCGTGAGTACGCTCGTTTGTCTTCGTAATGAAACAAGGAATCTGTTTAGGATGATCTTCGATTCGCCCGAGAAACGAAAAGACCGGCATCGGCTCATCCGAGAACTGCGGCTGCATCACGCTGAAGTCGATGGTTCGACCATCGATGCGAGGCGGCGTACCGGTTTTCAGACGCCCGACTCGCAGCGGTAGTTCGCGCAGACGAGCGGCCAATCGATTGGACGGCGGGTCGCCCGCACGACCACCCGAGTACTGATCGAGCCCCACATGGATGCGTCCACCCAAGAAGGTACCGACCGTCAGCACGACCGTCGGCGCTTCGAATGCGATGCCCGTAATCGTGACGACCCCGGTCACGCGACCCCCTTCGACCCGAAGGTCAGCCGCCTCTTGTTGGAAGAGGGTGAGGTTCGGTTGGTTCTCGAGTTGGTGTCGGATCGCCGCCTTGTAGAGCTGTCGGTCAGCCTGTGCCCGGGTCGCCCGCACGGCCGGACCCTTGCTCGCGTTGAGGGTTCGAAATTGGATGCCGGCCCGATCGACCGCTCGTGCCATGCCGCCGCCCAATGCATCGATCTCGCGGACGAGGTGTCCCTTACCGATACCGCCGAAGGCGGGGTTGCAACTCATCTGACCCAAGGTCTCGATGCTCTGCGTGAGCAGCAGGGTGCGACAACCGATCCGGGCTGCGGCGAGCGCGGCCTCGGTTCCGGCATGGCCGCCGCCGATGACGATGACATCGAAAGAGTGGGGGTGTCGCATGGCTGCCCATTTTAGACTCATTCGTCGACTTTCTCGGTCTCGGCAGTCCGACGGGATCGCGGGCGTAATATCCGGTCATGTGCTCATCCAAAACGACCCTCGTCCGGATCACCGCCCGCCTGCACGCCGCTCGCCTTTTGGCGATTTGCCTCGTCGCACTGTGGTTGACCTTCCAGGTCGCGCTGGCCGGGCCGAGCTCGTCAGGTCCGCTTGTGGAGGTCGAGCTACCGCGCTCACAGGCCGCGGCACCGGAACAGGGCCGCTTGCTCGTGATGTTCGCGCCGGTCGATCAGTCGCCGGATCGGGAGCCGCGGTTTCTCGTGAATTGGAATGCTGACGCCATCCCGTTCTTTGGGTTGGATGTCGAGGCGTGGCAACCCGGAAGCCGGGTCCGCCTGACCGACTCGGTCCAAGGTTTTCCCCTACGTCATTGGCGCGATCTGCCCGCTGGGGAATATCGAGTGCAGGCCCTATGGCAGCGTTACGATACTTTTCGGCGCGCCGATGGCCGGGTTTTGTCACTGCCGCCAGATCGGGGTGAAGGGCAGCAGTGGCGTGATAAACCGGGCAACCTGTATTCGCTGCCGCAGCGAGTTCGTTGGGACGGTCGAACGCGCTTACCGCCCCTCGTGTTAACCGAGCGTATCGCCGAGGTCGCAGCACCGGTCGATACGCCTTGGGTTAAATACCTACGCATCCGTAGCGAACGGCTATCCGCCTTTTGGGGGCGGGACGTTTTCTTGGGTGCTTTCGTAACGTTGCCGGCGGGTTTTAACGAACGACCCCAGGCACGTTACCCGCTCGTCATCCAGCACGGGCATTTTCCGGCCGCCCCATCGAACTGGCGCGAGACGCCACCCGATCCCGATCTCGCGCCCGACTACAACGCCCGTTTCGGCCTGCAAGGCTACAACCGTATCGTGCAGCAGCACGCCTACGAACTCTTTCGTGCGTGGAGTGGCGCCGATTTTCCGCGCGTGTTGTTGGTCGAGATTCAGCATCCGACACCGTTCTACGATGACTCCTACGGCGTGAATTCCGCCAACAACGGACCGTATGGCGACGCGATCCAGTACGAATTGATTCCCGAAATCGAGAAACGTTACCGCGGTCTCGGTGCGGGCTGGGCACGCTTTCTCTTCGGTGGTAGCACGGGCGGGTGGACTGCGATGGCCGCGCAGATTTTCCATCCGGATGAGTACAACGGCGCTTGGATTGCTTGTCCGGATCCCATCGATTTTCGGCATTTCGGCACCATCGACATCTACCGCGATCGCAACGCGTATTACCAGACGAGTCGCTACAAGCGCACACCACGACCCGCCCACCGTAATTCTTTGGGCCACATCGATGCGACCATCGAAGATCAAGCGCGCTGGGAATCGGCGCTGGCGAGCCGCGGTCGTAGCACCGATCAATGGGACGCATGGGAGTCGGTGTATTCACCGGTGGGTGAAGATGGCTATCCGCGGCGTCTTTGGAATCGCGACACGGGCGAGATCGATCCCGTGACAGCGGCCTATTGGCGCGAGAACTACGACCTAGGCCACATTCTTCGTCGTGATTGGGCGAAGCTCGCGCCCAAGCTGCGCGGTAAGTTGCGCATTTATACCGGCGATATGGATAACTACTATCTCAATAACGCGGTTTATGTCGTTGATGAATTTTTGAGATCAGCTGAGCCTGCCGCCGACGCTGTGATCGCTTACGGTGACCGAGCCGAGCATTGCTGGAACGGCGATCCCACCCGACCGAATGCGTATTCTCGGTTGCGTTATCCACAAATGGTTTTGCCTTGGGTGGTCGAGCGCATCCTTGCCACAGCGCCACCGGGAGCCGA
>JBDKJA010000079.1:0-8313 GCA_039796795.1 Pseudomonadota bacterium | reverse complement strand
TTATCGAACCGGCTCACGTTCTCGCCGCACTGATCGATCAGCAAGGCGGTACGGTCAAGCCGTTGCTCGTTAAAGCGGGTGGCAATTTGCCGAAATTGCGTGCAGAGCTGCAATCAGCGCTCGATCGTTTGCCCAAAGTTCAAGGCGCAGCCGGTGAAGTTCACATCTCCAATGATTTGCAGCGACTACTGAATGTCACCGACAAGCTCGCGCAACTCAAAGGGGATCAGTTCATCTCGAGCGAGCTGTTCGTGCTCGCAGCGTACGAAGATAAAGCCTTACTCGGCCGCTTACTCAAAGACTGCGGCTTTGCGCAGGCAGCGATCGAGAAAGCCATTACAGACGTGCGCGGTGGTGAAAAAGTGCAAGACGCTAACGCTGAGGAGAATCGTCAGGCGCTCGAGAAATACACGGTCGATCTGACCCAACGCGCTATCGACGGCAAGCTCGACCCGGTGATCGGTCGAGACGATGAGATTCGTCGCACCATCCAAGTGCTGCAGCGTCGTACCAAAAATAACCCGGTCTTGATCGGTGAGCCCGGTGTCGGTAAGACCGCGATCGTCGAAGGACTCGCTCTGCGCATCGTCAACGGCGAAGTGCCTGAGAGTCTGCGCAACAAGCGCATTCTTGCACTCGATATGGGCGCCTTGATCGCGGGTGCTAAATTCCGCGGTGATTTCGAAGAGCGCCTGAAGGGTGTGCTGAACGATCTGTCCAAGCAGGAAGGCCAGGTCATCCTTTTCATTGACGAGTTGCACACCATGGTCGGTGCCGGCAAAGCCGACGGCGCCATGGATGCAGGCAATATGCTGAAGCCTGCGCTTGCGCGCGGTGAGCTGCATTGCGTGGGCGCGACCACGCTCGATGAGTATCGCAAGTACATTGAAAAAGATGCGGCGCTCGAACGTCGCTTCCAGAAGGTGTTGGTCGATGAACCTTCGGTCGAAGACACCATCGCGATTCTGCGCGGCTTGCAGGAGCGCTACGAAAATCACCACAAGGTCGAAATTACGGATCCAGCGATCGTGGCGGCCGCGACCCTCTCGCATCGCTACATCACCGATCGACAGCTGCCCGACAAGGCCATCGATTTGATCGACGAGGCCGCGGCACGCATCCGCATGGAGATGGACTCGAAGCCCGAGACGCTCGACAAGCTCGAGCGGCGCATCATCCAGCTGAAGATCGAGCAGGTTGCGTTGCAGAAAGAAAAGGACGAAGCCACACGCAAGCGCTTGGCCGCGCTCGAAGAGACGCTTGCGCAGCTCGAGAAGGAATATGCTGATCTCGAAGATATCTGGAAGAGCGAGAAGGCGTCGCTGCAGGGTGCCTCCGGCATCAAAGAAAACCTCGAGAAGCTCAAGCTCGAACTGGAGGCGGCACGGCGCAAGGGTGATCTTGCCCGCATGGCCGAACTGCAATACGGCAAGATCCCTGAACTGGAAAAAGCCTTAGTCGAGGCGCAGGCCGCCGAAGGTAAGCAAGGGCAGTTGCTGCGCAATCAAGTGACTGACGAAGAAATTGCCGAAGTCGTCTCCAAGTGGACGGGCATTCCGGTCTCGAAGATGCTCGAGGGCGAGAAAGAAAAGCTGCTGCGCATGGAAGAGGCTTTGTCGCGCCGCGTCGTGGGTCAGGATGAAGCGGTGCGCATCGTGGCCAACGCGATTCGTCGCTCGCGTGCCGGTTTGTCCGATCCGCGCCGGCCTAACGGGTCGTTCTTGTTCCTCGGGCCGACTGGCGTCGGTAAGACTGAGCTTTGCAAGGCGCTCGCGGAGTTTCTCTTCGATACCGAAGAGTCGATGGTTCGCATCGATATGTCGGAGTTTATGGAGAAGCACTCGGTCGCTCGCTTGATCGGCGCGCCGCCGGGCTACGTGGGTTACGAAGAGGGCGGCTACCTCACCGAGGCGGTGCGTCGTCGTCCCTATGCCGTTGTGTTGCTCGACGAAGTCGAGAAAGCGCATCCGGACGTGTTTAACGTCTTGTTGCAGGTGCTCGACGATGGTCGACTCACCGACGGTCAGGGTCGCACGGTCGACTTCCGCAACGCGGTGATCATCATGACCTCGAACTTGGGTTCGCAGGTCATCCAGGAACACGCGGGCGAGAAGAACTACACGCGTATGAAGTCCGCGGTGATGGAGATCGTGCAGCAGAACTTCCGGCCCGAGTTCATCAATCGCATCGACGATATCGTCGTGTTCCATCCGCTCGGTACGGCGCAGATCCGCTCCATCGTCGACATCCAGTTGGGTCAGTTGCGACGGCGTCTGATCGATCGGGGCCTCGACCTCGCGCTCGATGAGGCCGCGCTCGATCTGCTCGGCGAAGCGGGCTTTGATCCGGTTTACGGCGCGAGACCGCTCAAGCGTGCCATCCAGCAGCAGATCGAGAACCCGCTGGCGCAGCAGTTGCTGCAGGGTCGTTATGCGCCGGGTGATCGCATCCGCGTCGGTGTCGACGAGGAGGGGCGATTGAGTTTCGGCAAGTCGGTATAATTTGTGACATGCCTTTCTACGAATACCAATGCAGTGCTTGCGGCGAGCAGATCGAGGTCATGCAAAAGATCTCGGACAAGCCGCTACGCAAGTGCCCCGAATGTGGCAAGAACACGCTCGTTAAACTGATCTCGGCGCCGGTGTTCCGGCTCAAGGGCAGTGGTTGGTACGAGACGGACTTCAAGTCGGAGAACGACAAGAAGCGCAACCTCGCCGGCGACGAGTCATCGGGCGAGGGCAAGTCGTCCGACAAATCGCCCGAGAAGGCGAGCGACAAGGCGAGCGAGAAATCGAACGACAAGCCGGCTGAAAAGTCGTCGGATAAGGCGGCGGACAAGCCCGTTGCCAAGTCGGCAAAGGCCAAAGCAAAGCCCGTCGCCAAAACGAAATCTGCGGCCAAGGCCAAGCCCGCCGCGCGCAAGTCGGCACGTCGATGATCGCCTCGTCTCGGCTTGCGCCCGAGACGATCATCGAGCGCGAACGGGCGCTATTCAGAGAGCGCTCGCCACGCTCCTCGCAACTCGCCGAGCGCACTCAGTCGCATTGGCTTTCGGGCGTGCCGATGCATTGGATGGCGGATTGGGGCACGCCATTTCCGTTGTTTGTCTCGAAGGCGAATGGTGTCACCCTGACCGATGCCGACGCGCACCTCTATCTCGATTTTTGTTTGGGTGATACGGGCGCGATGTATGGACACTCGCCCGAGCCCATCGCCGCCGCGATCACCACCCAGTCGCGACAGGGTCTGACCTGCATGCTCCCGTCAGAGTCGGTCGCGAGTGTGGGCGCTGCGTTGGCCGCGAGGTTCCAGCTGCCGTTTTGGCAGGTGACTCAAACGGCGACCGATGCAAATCGTGCGGCGCTGCGGTGGGCGCGCGCCATCACCGGGCGCTCAAAAATATTGGTGTTTCAAGGTTGCTACCACGGTACCGTCGAAGAAACGATGGTGCGCTTGCGCGGTGGTCGCACCGTGCCGCGCGAAGGGGCGATCGGCCCCGCGTTCGATGCCTCGAGCGCCGCCGTCGCTATTGAGTTCAATGATGCCGAGTCGCTTGAGCAGGCACTCGCCACGGGTGAGATCGCCGCCGTCATTGCCGAGCCGGTGATGACCAACATTGGCATGGTGCTGCCGCAAGCGGGTTTTCTCGATCACTTACGCGAGCGGACACGGGCGCACGATGTGCTCTTGATTCTCGATGAGACCCACACGCTCTCCTCGGGGCCGGGTGGTTATGCTGCAAGCCTCGCATGGCAGCCCGATTTTTGGGTCTGTGGCAAAGCCATCGCGGGTGGCTTGCCAGCGGCCGTGTTTGGCTTCAGCGATGAAATCGAAGCGCGTATGCGAGTCGTCCTTGCGCATCGCGAAGCGGGTCACTCCGGCATGGGCACGACTCTGGCGGCGAATCCCTTGGTTTTCGCAGCGCTCTCGGCAGCGCTCAAACATTTACATACTGAAGTCACGCATGCGGCGATGCAAAACGGTGCGGCGCGACTCGAGCAGGGGCTCAAGACGCTCTTTGCCGCGCAAGGTCTCGATTGGCACGTGTCGCGGGTCGGCGCACGACTCGAGTTTGGTTTTGGACCCGCGCCGCGCAACGGCAGCGAAGCTGAGCGTGCGATGCGACCTGTGCTCGAACACGCGCTGCATTTGTGGTTGCTCAATCGCGGACTGCTCGTCACTCCGTTTCACAACATGATGCTGACCGCACCGATGCTACCCGGCGGAGCCGTCGATCGTTTGTGTGCGAGTATCGGTGAGTTTCTCGAGCAAGTGGATTTGAAGGCGAGCCTTGCATGACTCAAATAGATCGCACGCGCGAGTGGCATACGCAGGACTGGCGCGAGTTTCTATCTCAGAATCCCGATCTCGAGTCGGTGCAGTTGTTCATCACGGATCCTTCCGGTGTCGCGCGCGGTAAAACCGCGAGCGTGCAAGAGCTCGAGCGTTTGTATTCGAACGGGCGCCCGGTCGCCGGTTCCATCTTGGGTCTCGATATCACCGGCACCGATGTCGATGGGACCGGGCTTGTATGGGATACCGGTGATGCCGATCTGCTGTGTCGTCCGGTGCCCGGCACTTTGGCGCGAGCGCCATGGCTCGCGAAACCGACGGCTCAAGTCATGCTCTCGATGTATGCGCTGGACGGTCATCCTGCGCCCGCTGACCCGAGGCACGTGCTGACGCGCTGCATCGAGCGGTTGCGGTCGAAGGGGTTCAAGCCTGTCGTGGCCGTCGAACTTGAGTTCTATGTGTTGGATGAAGCCACGCATGAGCCGGCTGGTTCACTGCGTCGAGCAGAGGGTCGTATCGAGGCTTACAGTCTGGCGCGACTCGAAGAGCTTGCACCGATGTTCGATGAGGTCTACGCCGCTGCGCGCGCGCAGGGCATTCCGGTCGAAACTTTGATGTCCGAGTATGCACCGGGTCAGTTCGAGCTGACGCTCGCGCATCGCGACGATGCATTGCGCGCAGTCGATGAGGCGATTCTGCTCAAGCGCTTGCTGCGCGGCGTCGCGGCCAAGCACGGCAAGGTGCTCACCTTCATGGCCAAGCCCTTTGCCGACCTCGCTGGCAGTGGTATGCATATTCACGTGAGCTTAGCTGCGGCGCAGGCGGGCGGGTCGACTGATAACTCGACCAATAATTCAACGAGCGCCAACCTGTTCGCTGCCGATGATCCTGCCGGCACGCCACTATTGCGCCAGGCGATTGGCGGTTTGAAAGCGACCATGGCCGAGAGCCTGTTGGTCTTTGCACCCAACGGCAATTCGTATCGCCGATTTCGCAGCCAAAGCTATGCGCCCATTGCCGCGAGCTGGGGTGTCAACAACCGCTCGGTCAGCCTGCGTATCCCGACTGGGCCTGCCACCTCGCGTCACCTCGAACATCGCATCGCCGGGGCGGATGCCAACCCCTATCTCGTGGTTGCTACCGTGCTCTCGGGTATCCAGCATGGCATTGAGCAGGCGCTCGATCCGGGTCCGCCCGTGGTCGGTAATGGCTATGCCGCTGCGGAGGCCGCCGGCGCCCGCCGGGAGTTGCCGGCGACCTGGCACGAGGCCATCGAGCGGGCCGCCCGCTCCGAGTTCCTGCAGCAGGCCTTGGGGCCTGACTTCTTGAAGATTTTTTTGGCGATCAAGCGTCAGGAATGCGAGCGGTTTTCCGCCGAGGTGACCGAGCTCGATCGGCTCTGGTACCTGCGCAGCAGCTGAAGCGGGCCCAACTGGGAAAACCGCGTGTTGCGCCGCTGGCGGCGTCTCCGTAACATCCCCGCCCCTTATGCGCACTCATTATTGCGGTCAAGTCAACGAAACCCTCATCGGCAGCACCGTCACCGTCGCGGGTTGGGTCCACCGGCGTCGCGACCATGGCGGCGTGATCTTCGTCGATCTGCGTGATCGCGACGGTCTCGTGCAGATCGTGTGCGATCCGGATGCGGCCGAGGTATTCGCCGAAGCTGAGAAACTGCGCAACGAATTCGTCGTCAGCATCACAGGTTTGGTGCGGGCGCGTCCTGAGGGCACGACCAACGCGAACCTCGCGTCCGGCAAGGTCGAGATGCTCGCGCGTCACATCGATCTGTTGAACCGCTCCGAACCTTTGCCGTTCCAGCTCGATGAGAACGTCTCCGAAGAAGTGCGTTTGAAATATCGCTACCTCGACCTGCGTCGTGATGTGATGAGCCAGCGCCTGCGTCAGCGTCACGAGATCACCAAGGCGATGCGGCACTATCTCGACGATGCGGGCTTCGTCGACATCGAAACGCCGATGCTCACCAAGGCCACCCCCGAGGGTGCGCGCGACTATCTCGTTCCGTCGCGTACCCATGCCGGTAAATTCTTCGCGCTGCCGCAGTCGCCGCAGATCTTCAAGCAGCTGCTGATGGTCTCGGGCTTCGATCGCTATTACCAGATCGTGCGCTGCTTCCGTGATGAGGATCTGCGTGCTGATCGTCAGCCTGACTTTACCCAGCTCGATATCGAGACCTCCTTCTTGTCGCAAGATCAGATCATGGATCTGATGGAAGGTCTCATTCGCCACATTTTCGTGAAGGTAGCGAAGGTCGAGTTGCCAAATCCCTTCCCGCGTATGACGTACGCGGAGGCCATGCGCCGCTATGCGAGCGACAAGCCGGATCTGCGTATTCCTCTCGAGCTCGTGGATGTCGCCGATCTCGTCGCCGACTGCGATTTCAAAGTATTCGCATCCCCCGCTAAAGATCCGAACGGTCGGGTGGCCGCATTGTGCGTACCGCAGGGCGGTAAGCTGACGCGCAAAGAAATCGACGATTACACCGCCTTCGTGGCGCGCTATGGCGCCAAGGGTTTGGCCTACATCAAGGTCAACGAGCGCGCGAAGGGTCGTGATGGCTTGCAGTCACCGATCATCAAATTCCTCTCGGATGCGGCAGTCGCCGGTATTCTCGAGCGCACGGGTGCGGCTGATAACGATTTGATTTTCTTCGGCGCCGATTCAGCTAAGGTGGTCAACGACGCGATGGGTGCGTTGCGCCTCAAAGTTGGTCACGACCTGAAGCTCGTGCAGGGTGAGTGGGCCCCACTGTGGGTCATCGACTTCCCGATGTTCGAGTTCGACGCCGACGAGAATCGCTGGAGTGCGATGCACCATCCATTCACTTCGCCAAAGAATCTCGATCCGGAGGCGCTCAAGGCCAATCCGGGTGGCGCGCTCGCCAAAGCCTACGACATGGTGTTGAACGGTTCCGAGATCGGTGGCGGTTCGGTGCGTATCTATCGCCAGGACCTGCAATCGACGGTATTCGATCTGCTTGGCATCGAAACCGAAGAGGCTCGTCGCAAGTTCGGCTTCCTGCTCGATGCATTGAAGTTCGGCGCACCGCCGCACGGGGGTATCGCGTTCGGTCTCGACCGTCTTGCCATGCTGATCTCAGGTGCCGACAGCATTCGCGATGTCATCGCATTTCCGAAGACGCAAACGGCGGCCTGTCCGCTCACCGATGCGCCGACCGAGGTCTCCGAGAAGCAGCTGCGCGAGTTGCACATCCGCGTGCGTCAGCCAGCCGCTGCCGCCGGCGGCTCGGCAACGCCGGCGCCCGCTCAGGGCTGAGGCTTAAAGCGTTTAGTCGAGCTTCTTGCGCAACTCGTAGAGTTGCTCGAGCGCCTCGCGCGGGCTCAAAGAATCGGGGTTGAGTGCGCGCAGCGCCTCAATGATCGAGCGCGCTTGAGCCTGTGCCAAATCCGTATCTGATAGCGTGCTCTGCGCGCCGTCGTGCTCCTCGTGGGTCGTCCCTGCTGGCGCTAAAGCGAGCTCCCCTTGTGGTCCGCCGTCACCGCGACGCAGTGCTTCACTCTCTAGTGCCGTGAGATAGCGTTTGGCATCCGCCAAGACCTCGCGCGGAATGCCCGCGAGTTTGGCGACGGCCAAGCCATAGCTGCGACTCGCCGGACCCGGTTTCACTGCGTGCATGAAGACGATGCCATGTCGATGTTCGGTGGCATCGAGGTGAACGTTGGCGACGCCCGGTAATTCCGCTGCGAGTGCCGTGAGCTCAAAGTAATGCGTCGCGAAGAGCGTGAAGGCACCGACTTTCGAGGCGAGATGACGCGCGGTCGCCCACGCGAGTGAGAGCCCATCGAAGGTGCTCGTGCCGCGACCGATCTCGTCCATCAGCACGAGGCTGCGCGGTGTGGCGTTGTGCAAAATGTTAGCGGCTTCGGTCATCTCGACCATGAAGGTCGATCGACCACCGGCAAGATCGTCGCCTGCACCGATACGCGTGAAGATGCGGTCGATGGGGCCCAGCAGCGCCGACTCGGCGGGCACGAAACT
>JBDKJA010000078.1:0-8323 GCA_039796795.1 Pseudomonadota bacterium | reverse complement strand
GCTTTCTACAAGGTGCGAGAGACGCCGGGCTTGAAGAAAAAGCCCTCGACTTCCGAGTTGCTAGACTGGATCAAGTTATTGCTCGCTGAAGATATTCCGCCAGAAGCGCTGCGTAGCGATGATCCGAAAAAAGCCATCCCGCCCTTGTATGGTGCTTTGTTGAAGAACGAGCAGGATGTTCATCTTTTCGAGCAGTTGATTTTCCTTAATCGTCGCGCGCGCTGACGCCGATGCTGATCCGCTTTTTCTTCGATCTGCGAGCGGCAGGAGTTCCGGTTTCGATTACGGAATTCCTCTCGCTGCTGCAGGCGCTGGAGGCGCGGGTCGCGTATTGCTCGGCGGAAGAATTCTACTGGCTCGCGCGGCTAGCGCTCGTGAAAGACGAGAGGCACTTCGATCGCTTCGATCGCGTTTTTGCCGAGCATTTTGCGGGCGCCGAGCGGTTGTTCGAGAAGCTCGTTGCCGAAGTTCCCGCCGAATGGTTGCAGATGATGGCCGAGCGTTTATTCACCGACGAGGAGCGCGCGAAGGCGCAGGCTCTGGGCAGTTGGGATAAGTTGCTCGAGACCTTGCGTGAGCGCTTGAAGGAGCAGAAGGAGCGCCACTCGGGCGGCAATAAATGGATCGGTACGGGCGGCACGTCCCCCTTTGGCTCTGGTGGCTACAATCCCGAGGGTATTCGGATTGGCAACGAGGGTCAGCGCCAGCGTCGTGCGGTCAAGGTGTGGGAGGCGCGGGAGTATCGAAACTTCGACGACCGACGTGAGCTCGGCACACGCAATCTCAAGATGGCGCTACGGCGTTTGCGCAAGTTCGCACGGCAAGGCGCCGCTGACGAGCTCGATCTGGATGGCACGATCGATGCCACTGCGCGTAACGCCGGTTGGCTCGATCTCAAGCTGCGGCCGGAGCGACGCAATGCGGTGAAGGTGCTGCTACTGCTCGATGTCGGTGGATCCATGGATGATCACATTCGTCTATGTGAAGAGCTGTTCTCTGCTGCTCGCAGCGAGTTCAAGCATCTCGAGCATTTCTACTTCCATAACTTCATCTATGAAACGCTCTGGAAAGACAATCGACGTCGCCACTCCGAAAAGACCGCGACCTTCGATTTACTCCGTACCTTCAATTCCGATTACCGCGTGATCTTCGTCGGGGATGCGGCGATGAGTCCTTACGAAATTTTGCAGCCGGGTGGCAGCGTCGAACACTGGAATCCGGAAGCGGGTGTCGAGTGGATGCGACGATTCACCGCGCATTTCCCGAAGCTCATCTGGCTCAACCCCACCCCCGAAGAGCATTGGGGGTGGACGCCCTCAATTCGCCTGACGCAGGAGTTAGTGGAGGATCGGATGTTTCCGTTGACGCTCGATGGACTCGATCGAGCGATGGCCGCCTTACGTCGCAAGGTTTTGTCCTGAAACCTCAAGCCAAGAAATTCAGGATGGCGTCCCGCTGAGCCAATGTATCTTGATAACCGAGTTCGATCAGCTCGCGTGTGTAAACGCTCTCGAATAAGAGATAACTCGCCAAGAGACCGCCTGAGGCGCCACGCGCGCCGATGACCGACAGCAAGGTGCGAAGCGCGCTGGGTAAAGCCTCTAAGTGTTGTGCCGCGATATCCCGCGGATCGGCGCTCGGCACGAGACGCAGCGCGGCCACGGGGCGTAGACCCACGACGATTCGGTTCGCTTCGCTCAAGAAGCGATTGGTTCGCTCTAGTTGATCGAGATCGGCGTCGACCTGATCGCTGAACAAGGTGTCGAGCATGAAGCCGAAAATATCGCCGGAAGAGGGTGATCGTAGGGATTGCAGTCCGTCGTCGATACCCGCTGCATTCTGTGCGCGGACACCGAGCACCAGAATGCGTTCTGCGCCCAGATGAATGGCGGGCGACAGCGGCGCGAGTTGGCGCATGGCGCCATCGCCGAAGTAACGATCACCGATTTTTACCGATGGAAACAAGAAGGGAATGGCGACACTCGCCATTAGGTGATCGAGGTTGAGTGAGGTGCGAGTGCCGATACGGCGGACGCCCTGCCAGTCGCCAACCGAAGGGGCCGCTTCGAAGAAAATGCGGTGTTGCCCCCCCACATAGGAGGTTGCCGTTAGCGCCACCGCATGCAACGAGCCGCGCTCGACGTTATCGCGGATGACATCCCAATCGATGCGCTCGGCCAGCAGTCTGCGCAGCGGCGAGTTGTCGAACAGCGCATCCGGCGCGGTGGCGAGTCGCCCGCTCGAGAGCGCCGAGAGCGACCAGCGCGCACCCGCGCTCAACATCGCGGTGGTATCCGCCTCAAAAACCTGTTCAACCGTGAAGTTGGCCCAAACCTGTTCGAGGCGGCGAATACCCTCGCGCCAATCGCGCGCGTGGGTGGCGAGCACGGCGGCACAGACTGCGCCTGCCGAAGTGCCAACGATGATGTCGAAAGGGGGTTCCTCTTCCGGGGTCAGTTCTGACAGCGCCTTCAACACGCCCACTTGATAGGCCGCGCGGGCTCCGCCGCCCGATAAGACGATAGCTGTGCGCTTGCGCATGGCACTATGATAAGCGCTCACCCTTCGGCAGGAGAATGAACATGCGATTGATGTCCCGTTGGCTCTCCGGTCTCGCGCTGGGTCTGTTGGCGACGATGGTGCTGGCGAGTTCCCCCAAGGCGGGTTCACCGGCGCCGGATTTTCGTCTGCAGGATCAGACGGGTAAATGGGTTTCTTTGAAGGAGCAGCGTGGCAAGTGGGTGGTCCTATACTTCTATCCGAAGGACAACACCCCAGGGTGCACGACCCAAGCCTGCGAGTTCCGCGACGATATCTTTGCCTTCCGGCGCGAGGGTGCCGTGATCTACGGAGTCAGTGTTGACGATGTGGACTCGAAGAAGGCTTTTGCCAAGGAGCACAGTCTGCCGTTCTCGGTGCTGGCGGATCCCACCAAGCAAACGACCGCCGCGTACGGGGTGTTGCAGAAGATGCTCGGCATGTTCGAGATTGCGCGTCGCGACACCTTCATCATTGACCCAGAAGGTCGCATCGCCAAGCATTGGGAAAAGGTCGACGCCAAGGGTCACTCGGCCATGGTATTGGCCGAGTTGAAACGCCTTAAGGGCGCCTGATCACTCGGCGCTCGATCGCTCGAAAATGGACAAAGGATGATGCCGTCGGGTCACCGTCGAGTGACTGACGGCATCATCTGAACCTTCCTGACACGAGGGGGTTCATCCATGTCCCAGTCTTCCGATCTTCAACGACCCGAACGACGTGAATTTCTGACAACCGCGAGTGCGGGTGGTGCTCTGGCCATCGGCGCTGCGGGTGTTGCCGGTATGACCCTCGGTGGACCATTGGCCAGTGCGTCCGCGGCGCTGCATTCATTGCATGGTCGTGGTCCCGGCTTGAAGGGCCCTTACCTGGATCTCTCGACGGGTCGCGGTAATCAACTGGCCTATGCCCGTATCCAGGGAGACTTGGATTTCGGCAAGCAAAAGTACTTCTGGTTCAAGGGCTATGTCATGGCCATCGAACCGCAGAAGAAGGTCGTCGATCTGATGGGCTCGTCGGGTTTCGGCGTGATTCGTCTCGAGCAGGGTCCAAATGGCGGTATTCGTCGCATGTGCCGCGAGGTGATCGTTTATACCGATCTGCGCAGTGGCGAAGTGCTGGATGAATGGAAGAACCCCTTGACGAACGAGACGGTCAAGGCGGTGCACGTCGCTAACGATCCATTCAACTACATGATCGAAGATCACTTCCCGGCCATGTCGGATTTTGGTGGTCTCAACAAAGAGCAACCCCCGAAGATTCCCTTCATCTTGCCGTGGTACCAGCACGGCGATATGGCGGAGATGGAGATTCACGTGCACCTCGCTTATCCGAGTGCGTTGCAGCCCGATAAGTGGCCGCGCGAGTCGGCAGGTCCGATTGCTCAGGTATCCGAATTCTTCGCCCATCACGTGAAGGTGGAGGATCTACAAAACGAGAAAATCACCTCACTGGACTATACGGGCACTTGGAATCGCATCACCCCGTGGCTGCCTTGGATGTTGATGGGTCAGCGCCCGGGTCTGTGTCAGTACGCGTGCTTCATGGGCACGACGCCGAATCTCGAAGAGATTTTGTCGCGTAACGTGCTCGACTACTGTGAGAAGAACTACAAGAAATATTTCGATGCGCCGACCGTATGGAGCACGGATCGCAGTCTTTCGAGTCTTGAGCATTACGCAAAGGATCAGAAGCCCGCGCCGGTGAAATAACTCATCGCGACTTCGCCTGAATTTCGGGGTCGCCGATCAATCGGTCGGCGACCCCGTTTCTAAAGAAATTTCGATTCGTCGGTTCAATAGTCGATTGGCTCGACTGTCGTTGGGCGCAACGGGTTTGGTATCGGCAAATCCTTGCGCGCGTACGCGCTCGGCATCGATCCGATGGACGCGGACCATCTCTCGAACGACGGCGATAGCGCGCGCAGCAGAGAGATCCCAATTATCTTGATAACGCGAGTTAGAAATCGGCACATCATCCGTATGTCCCGATACCACGATCCGTGTGTCGGTTTCCTTGGCGACCTCACTGATTTTTTTAATGAGTTGCTTTGCTCGAGGGGTCAGCTGGGCATCGCCCGAACCGAAGGCGCCTTCAGTTCCCATCGAGATGAGTAGACTCTGGCCGCGACCGTCGATTCTGATCGTTCTTTTCTCGAGCGGATCCCGCAATCGGCTGCGAGCGGTGCGCTCGACGTCATAGATCGCGCTGTTGTCGACGCGGATGATCGTCTCGGGATCGGACCTTCGCGCCGCTTCGAGCAGTGCCGAGGTTGCTCCCGTGATCGCGATTTCGCTCTCAAGCGTCGGAGTCAGTTCGCCAATACGTTCCATCGCCGCGAGCATTCCGTTCGCCGCGAGTTTTCTCGAAACGGTGTCTCCTGTGCCCGTTGTATCGAAGCGAATGACTATCCGAGTGTCCGTCGGAAAAATCTCCACGAGATCGCGATCGATCCATTCGCGTAAAGCGCTATTCAAGCGACGCGCGTCCGCAAGTAAGGCTGGTGAAATCTCACGCGTTAGGGTTTCATCGTCTGGCTTTTCTAGTGGTGTCAGTTGCAGAGCGTCATTGGTCGCTGGCAGAAACGAGATATCGCTAGTCGACGTGGACGTCGCAGGAGCTGCCTCACCTTCATCTGCGCTACCTTTGAACGAGTTGCGGATGCTGCTTGATACGCTGGCAAAAGTCGCATCATTCATTCTTGAAAACGACAGCATCAATACGAAAAAGCACATCAACAAAATCACGAGATCGGCAAAGGTCACGATCCACGGCGGAGCCGAACGCGAGTTTTTCTCGACGCTCATGACGCGATCAGACGGGATTCGCAGGCGGTGGAGCGACGTCCGCACGCAAAAATGCGTTGATGGTGTCACTGATCATGAGCGGGCTCTCGCCGCGTGCTATCGCCTTCAAGCCGAGCGACGCTGCTTCGCAATAAATCATTTCATCGCGGTGCAGCGCGCGTAGCTTATCTGCGATGGGTGTGGCGATGACGTTGGCTATGAGTGCTCCATAAAGGGTGGTCAGCAACGCGACCGCCATCGCCGGACCGATTGACCCGGGATCAGACATACCACCCAACATTTGCACCAGACCAACGAGGGTGCCGATCATGCCCATGGCCGGAGCAACTTCGGCCCAGGTTTGCCAAGCCGCGATGATTGACTCGTGCCGCCGACTCAAGGAATTCATTTCGAACTGCAGTCGCTGAGAAAGACGCGCTTCATCCGCGCCATCGACGATCAGGGTGAGACCGGCGCGAATGAAGGGGTTTTCAATCTCTTGCAATTGGGGTTCTAGGACTAAGGGGCCATCGCGCCGAATCAGATTGGCGTAGTCCGGCAGGGCTTGCGACAGCTTTGCCAAATCGAGATTGGACTTCGTTACCAATCGCGATAGTGCAGCGATATGAGCGATAAAAGTACCGAGCGAGTGGCGCGACATGACCACGAAGAAGGTGCCACCGATGACAATGAGTGCCGACGGCCAGTCCAAAAAGGCGGCGACTGTTCCCGCACTGATCATGGCACCGATCACCAGTGCCAAGGCGCCGAGAATTCCGACCAGGATGGCAATATCCATGCAAGTTTTAGTGAGTGCTCGAGGTGGCTGGTAAATCGGTATACTCCAAAATGGTACTTTATTCGACCGCTCTTCGGATGCGTACACCGCGACACGGCTACAGAAAAATGCCTTGGCGACCGCTCTGGTGGTGGGCAGCCTGTCTCATCGTGGTCTCCGGGGCGATCCCTACCGTCGCCGCTGATATTGGCGTCAGCAAAGCCCGACTGGCCGCGTTCACTGCTATCAGTGCCAATGAACGCTTGCAGTGGATGCGCTGCAGTGTCGGACAGCGCTGGAGTGGCGAGAACTGTATCGGTGTCGCGCGGGCGCTGACCTTGATCGAGGCGAGAGCTGCGGCTGAGCTTGCACGTCGCGAGATCGGGGGGCGCTGGCGGTTGCCGAAACGAGATGAGCTGCAGGCATTGGTCTGTCGTGATTGCGGTGTGCCAACCATCGATGGACAAATTTATCCGAACACAATCGCCGCTCCCTATTGGTGTGATGACGGCGAGGACGTTTCAGCAGCTCGATATTGGACCATCAATTTCAAGAATGGCTTGCGGTACGGCCGTAACGCCCTGGAGATGAGACGTTATGTACGATTGGTTCGCGATCTCCCGTAAAGCCTCGCGCAACTTCGCCGTCGCGTTGTTCGTCTGCGGTTTGACCGCAGCCTGTACTCGTCCTGACGCAGCATGGGACGAGGCACGGCAGCTCGATACGCCCGATGGCTATGCCTCATATCAGGAGCGTCATCCTCGAAGCCCGCACGCCACTGAAGCCCGCACCCGACGCGAAGCCTTGTTGGCAGAGCGTGATTGGTCGGTGGCTCGTAACGCAGACACGATTGACGCGTATCGCGAGTATCTCGAGAAACATCCCGAAGGTCTGTGGGCCGGAAAAGCTAAAGAGCGTGTCAACGCTTTATCGGCCGACACCACAGCGCCGTCGGCGCCCAACGTGACACCGTCATCGGCTGAAACGGCACCTACGGCAGCAGCACTCGAGTCGCTCGAGCCCGAAGCCGCGGAGCCAGCCCCGGCGGCAGCAGTGGCAGCGGTGACAGCAGCGCCCGCGCCGACGATTCCGGCAGCGGTTGTCCCCGCCAAGACGACCCCGACGCCGTCGACTCCTAAGGTGTATGTGCAGTTCGGTGCGTTCTCGAGTGCCGAGGGTGCGCAAAAGGCATGGCGCGAGTTGCAGTCACGTCATGCGGCGCTGCGAGAACTGCAGCCGGTTTATCGGCGTAGCGGCAAGGGCGCTACCGGTTTACATCTGTTGAAAGCGGGTGTGGCAACGCGCGCCGAGGCGGAAAAACTCTGTCGCACGATGCAGGCGGCAGGACAAGCTTGCTTGATCAGTTGAGTGCCGTTCGAAGTTTCACGTTCCAGAGCACGAGCTGTCGCTGGTCGGCTGAGGCTGGCACGATTTCATAGACCGGTGCGGCGCTCGATGTGCTGGCTCGCGGTGTGATGAGGCCGTTGCGATCTACCTGATGTTGCTCGACACGCAATGTCGGGTCGCCTCCGCGAATGCGGCTCGTCACACCCCCGTTGACTTCGGCCATGATGAGCAAGGTTTGATTGTCGATGCGGGCGAGACCTTCAGGCCGTTCGAGTCGCCAACCCAGCGGCCGTAGACTTAATACCTTCGTCATCGTAGCGAGTTTCACGCCGCTCGCCTCAACAGCGCTGAGTGTGCCGTACTCCAGCGCGAGTCCTGCATTCGGGCCGCTCGTCAGCACTCGATTGGTGAGATCGGTGGTGCCGCTCAAGTCCACCACCCGCACTTCCCACTCCCAATTGGCATCGGGGTTGCCGGGTCGATAACGGACGAGTGCGAGCAGTCGATCTTCGCTTAGCGAGTCGAGGTCGAGTATCTGGAAGGAGATTTCATTGGCCGCGATCGGCAAACCCAATTGACGGATCGCATTCGAGCGCGGGTTGTAACCCACCAGTCGGATCAATGCGGCGGTATTGGCCGTACGTCCGCCGACATCGAGCGCCGCAGCAACGGCCATGATAACTTCACCCGAAGTCGATCGAATCGCGAGCCCGCCGCAGCCGAGACCGGGTTGCCGCGATTCGAGAATGCTCGGCAAACTTCGTGTCACACCCGGTAATAACCCGGCATTACCCGCCGGACCCAAGCGCAGCGTCGTGCGGCTTTGAGTATCGAGTTGCATCAGGAAGGGGCCGCGTCGATCACAGATCCAGTT
>JBDKJA010000077.1:0-8727 GCA_039796795.1 Pseudomonadota bacterium | reverse complement strand
ACCCGCAACGGGTTCAGATTGTGCAGCGGTTTGAACTCCCCAGCAGGGTCCCAGAACCGGTGCGAGAGGGCGTCGAACTTGGCAACTTCGGCGGCGTCGAAAGGAGTCTCGATGGACATGTGGGAACCACGGCGTAGACGGGTCCCGTATGGTACTATTTCAAGCTCTTTATGAGCGAAATTGCCCGCGAAGTTTTGCCCGTCAATCTCGAAGACGAGATGCGTCAGTCTTACCTCGATTACGCGATGAGCGTGATCGTCGGTCGCGCACTCCCGGATGTTCGTGACGGCCTGAAACCTGTCCATCGTCGCGTGCTCTACGCGATGCGTGAGCTCGGCAACGAGTACAACAAACCCTACAAGAAATCGGCGCGCGTCGTCGGTGACGTGATCGGTAAATACCATCCGCACGGCGACGTGGCGGTGTACGACGCAGTCGTTCGTATGGCGCAGCCATTTTCGATGCGTTATCTGCTCGTCGATGGCCAGGGTAACTTCGGTTCGGTCGACGGCGACACCCCAGCGGCCATGCGATACACCGAAGTTCGCATGTCGCGTTTGGCGGGTGAGTTGCTCGCGGACATCGACAAAGAGACGGTCGACTTCGCTCCGAACTACGACGACTCTTTGAGTGAGCCCACGGTGATGCCTTCGCGCATCCCGAATTTATTGGTCAACGGATCGTCGGGTATCGCGGTCGGTATGGCGACCAACATCCCGCCGCACAATCTCACCGAAGTCATCAATGCTTGCGTTGCCGTGATCGACGATCCGGAGATTGGTCTGCCGGCGCTGATGCAGCATGTTCCGGGTCCGGATTTCCCGACGGCGGGCATCATCAATGGTGCTCGCGAAATCGTCAGCGCCTATAAGGGCGGGCGTGGTCGGCTCTCGATCCGTGCCCGAACCCATTTCGAGGAAGTGGGGAGCCGCGGCGATCGTCAGGCGATCATCGTCACCGAGCTGCCGTATCAAGTGAACAAGGCGCGCTTGATCGAGCGTATCGCGGATCTGGTCCGCGACAAGCAGATCGAGGGTATCTCCAACGATGGTCTGCGCGATGAGTCCGACAAGGACGGCATGCGCATCGTCATCGAGTTGAAGCGCGGCGAGAACGCCGAAGTTATTCTGAACAACCTCTTTGCGCAGACGCCGCTCGAGACCGTGTTCGGCATCAACATGGTCGCGCTCGTCGATGGGCAGCCGCGATTGCTTTCGTTGAAGGAGATGCTCGAGGCGTTCATCCGCCATCGCCGCGAGGTTGTTACCCGTCGCACCGTGTTCGATCTCGCCAAGGCGCGCGCCCGGGCTCATCTTTTAGAAGGCTTGGCGGTAGCGCTCGCGAACATCGACGAGGTCATCGCGCTCATCAAAGCGTCGCCGACTCCGGCGGAAGCGAAGGTGGGATTGCTCTCCAAGGTCTGGAGTTCCGGCGCGGTACCCGAGATGCTGGCTCGCGCCAATAACGTCTCGACACGCCCGAAGGATCTCGCGGCAGAACTCGGTTTGCAGCGCGAGGGTCTCGGTTATCGGCTGAGTGAAGAGCAGGCGCAGGCCATTCTCGACATGCGTTTGAACCGCTTGACCGGCCTCGAGCAAGACAAGATCGTCGCCGAGTACGCGGAGTTGCTGGCCGAGATCACCGATCTCTCCGACATTCTCGCGCGTGCCGAGCGTTTGACGCAGGTGGTTCGCGACGAGCTGATCGCGATTCGCGAAGATTACGGCGATGCGCGTCGCACCGAAATCAACCTAGACCACATCGATCTGGCCACCGAAGATTTGATCGAGCCGCAAGATGTGGTGGTCACGCTCTCGCATACGGGCTATGCCAAGAGCCAGCCCTTGTCCGAGTATCAAGCGCAACGTCGCGGTGGCCGTGGCAAGGCAGCGACGGCGGTCAAAGACGAAGATTTCGTCGAAAAGCTGTTCGTCGCACATACCCACGACACCTTGCTTTGTTTCTCGAGTCGTGGTCGGGTGTATTGGTTGCGCGTGTTCGAACTGCCGCAGGCAGGACGGGGTGCGCGCGGCAAGCCGTTGGTCAATCTCATGCCGCTCGAAGAGGGCGAGAAGATCAATGCGGTACTGCCGATCAAACAATTCGATGACGAGCGTTTTGTGTTCATGGCCACAAGCCATGGCACGGTCAAGAAGACGCCGCTGTCGGCGTACTCGCGGCCGCGTCCCTCGGGCATCATCGCGGTTGATTTGCGCGATGGCGACCGTCTGGTCGGCGTGGGCGTCACCGATGGCAAGCGCGACATCATTCTTTGCTCCAGCGGTGGCAAGGCCATCCGCTTCAATGAGGAAGAAGTGCGTCCGATGGGTCGCGACGCCACCGGCGTGCGCGGCATCAAGCTCGCCGAAGGCCAGGAGGTCATCTCGCTCGTGGTCGTCGGTGATGGTTTGATTCTCACGGCATCGGAGAACGGCTACGGCAAACTCACGCCGCTCGAAGACTTCCCCTTGCACGGCCGTGGCGGCCAGGGCGTGATCGCGCTGCAGACGACTGAGCGAAATGGTCGCACGGTGGCGGCGCTGCAATTGCAGGCCGACCAGGAAATCATGCTGATCAGCTCCAATGGCACACTGGTCCGCACGGGCGTGAGCGAGATTTCGATCGTCGGTCGTAACACGCAGGGCGTGCGACTCATCCGTCTCGATGAAGGTGAGCGACTGACGGGTGTCGAGGGCGTGGCGTCGTTGGCGACCGATGAAGGTGAGGTCGTCGATGAAGCGGCTGCGCTGCCGTCTGCCGACGAGGCAGGCGACTCGCCGACCACGCACTGATCATTGGCTGGGTTTGAAACGGGGTTAGTCACGATGCGCGTATTCAATTTCGCGGCGGGTCCGGCGACTTTGCCAGTCGAGGTGCTTGAGCAGGCTCGCGACGAGATGCTCGATTGGCAGAGCAGCGGCATGTCGGTGATGGAGGTGAGTCACCGTAGTAAGGCCTTCGTGGCCGTCGCCGAGCAGGCCGAGGCCGACTTGCGCGAGTTGATGGCGATCCCTTCCCACTACCGCGTCTTGTTCCTGCAGGGCGGTGCGACGGGTCAGTTCACGGCGATTCCGATGAATCTCGCGACGCCAGAGTCCACCGCGCAATACGTCAACACGGGCGCCTGGTCTAAGAAAGCGATCGGCGAGGCCAAACGGTTTTGTAAGGTCGAGGTGCTGGCTGATGAGTCGGCTTCCAACTACTCGACCGTCCCGGCCGAGAGTGCGCTGACAGTTTCAGCCGACGCCGCCTATGTTCACTACACGCCGAACGAAACCATCGGTGGCGTGGAGTTTCCGTATGTGCCCGCAACCGGCAACGTTCCGCTGGTGGCGGATATGTCGTCGACCATTTTGTCGCGCCCGATCGACGTGTCGAAGTTCGGTCTCATCTATGCAGGCGCCCAGAAAAACATTGGCCCCTCAGGTCTCTGTGTCGTGATCGTCCGCGACGATTTGATCGGCAAGGCGCGAGCGGGTACGCCGCCCATTTGGGACTACGCGGCAATGGCGAAGGAGGGCTCGATGCTCAACACGCCGCCGACCTTCGGCATCTACATGGCGGGGCTCGTGTTCCAATGGTTGAAGCGACAAGGGGGCCTCGGTGTGATCGGCGAGCGCAACCGTGCGAAAGCCGAAACGCTCTACCGCGCGATCGATTCATCCGGCTATTACAAGAGCCCGGTCGCGCCGAACGCGCGCTCTTGGATGAACGTGCCGTTCACTATCCCAAATCCCGATCTCGAGAAAACCTTCTGCGCCGAGGCGGCCAAGGCGGGTCTTGCGAATCTCGAGGGTCATCGCTCAGTCGGCGGCATGCGCGCCTCGATTTATAACGCCATGCCGCAGTCGGGTGTCGATGCGCTCGTCGCCTTCATGAAAGATTTCCAGCAGCGTCACGGCTGACGTCGCCATGGGCTATCGCATCCTCACGCTGAACCAAATCAGTGTGCGCGGACTCGAGCGTTTCCCGCGCGATCGCTACGAGGTGGCCTCGTCGCTCGTGAATCCCGACGCCATCTTGCTGCGATCGGCCGATCTGCACTCGGTGGAGATCGCGCGGTCGGTTCTTGCCGTTGGGCGGGCGGGTGCGGGCACGAACAACGTTCCTGTGGCGGCGTTGTCAAAGCGCGGTGTTCCCGTGTTCAACGCGCCGGGCGCCAACTCGAATGCGGTCAAAGAATTGGTGATCGCCAGCCTGTTCTTGGCCGCTAGGAATATTTGCCAGGCGTGGGATTTCGCGCGCCATTTGACCGGCGATGACAAGGCAATCGACGAGGCGACCGAGAAGGGCAAGAAGGCCTTTGCCGGCTTCGAGTTGCCAGGGCGCACTTTGGGTGTGATTGGTCTCGGTGCGATTGGCGTAGAGGTGGCGAATGCCGCCGAACGGCTCGGCATGCGGGTGATCGGCTACGATCCCGACATCACCGTTCAGCGCGCATGGCAGCTATCGGCCTCGATTGAACAAGCGCGATCGCTGGATGAGCTTTTTTCGCGCAGCCAGTTCATTACCGTGCATGTACCGCTCGTCGAGGGCACGCGCGGGCTCGTCAACGCGGCTCGTCTCGGTTTGATGCCAGAGCAGGGCGTGCTATTGAATTTTTCGCGTGCCCCGATCGTCGACGACACCGCGGTGATCGCCGCACTCGATGCCGATCGCTTGCAGGCCTACATCTGCGATTTTCCGAAGAACGCACTCAAAGATCACTCGCGCGTTATCACCTTGCCGCACTTGGGCGCCTCGACCGGAGAGGCCGAGGAGAACTGTGCGGTGATGGTGGCGGATACGCTTCGCGACTACCTTGAGCACGGGAACGTTCGTCACAGCGTGAACTTCCCCGATGCGGCAATGCCGCGTCCGGCTGGGACTCGTCGAATTGCGGTGGCCAACAGCAACGTGCCGAACATGGTCGGTCAGGTGTCGACCCTGTTGGCCTCGGCTGGCCTCAACATCGCCGAGTTGCTCAATAAGTCGCGCGGTGAGTATGCCTACACCTTGATCGATACCGAGGGTGCGGTCGATGCGGCCTTGCTTGATCGCATTCGAGCGATCGAGGGCGTACTCTCGGCCCGAGTGATCTAACTGTTTACCGACAAAGGGTGCCGGCGATGGCCGCGAAGAAGAAGACGCAAAAACGAACTCGAGCTGCGCAGAAGCGCCCCGCAGGCGGCGCAATCGAGTCGCTGCGCGAGCAAATCGACCGCGTCGATCGCGACCTGCATGCCTTGCTCAACGAGCGGGCGCGCCTCGCACGTCAGGTCGGGATCTCGAAGGGTCAACAGGGTCGGTTGGTGGATTTCTATCGACCGGAGCGAGAATCTCAGGTGCTACGCATGGCGCTCGAGCGCAACGCGGCGGCTCGCGGAAAGGGCGCTTTGCGCGATGAAGAGATCGTGCGCTTGTTTCGCGAGATCATGTCGGCCTGTCTCGCGCAGGAGGAGCCGCTCAAGATCGGTTTTCTCGGTCCCGAGGGGACCTTCTCGCAGACGGCGGTGTACAAGCACTTCGGTCATTCGGCGCGTGCCTTGTCGCTCGCGAGCATCGATGAAGTGTTTCACGAGGTCGAAGCCGGCCACGCCGATTTTGGCGTCGTGCCCATCGAGAACTCGACTGAAGGCAGTGTCAATCACACGCTCGATCGCTTCTTGACCTCGCCGCTACAGATCTGTGGTGAGGTGGAGTTGCGTATTCGTCAGAATTTGATGGGTCGCATGAAATCTTTGCGTGAGATCAAGCGAGTCTGTAGTCACCCGCAGTCGCTGGCGCAATGCCGTCAGTGGCTCAAAGAACATCTACCCGACGTCGAGCTGATTGCGGAGTCGTCGAATGCGGAAGCGGCGCGGCGCGCGCGCGATGAGAAGGGCACGGCGGCGATCGCTGGTGAGACCGCGGCGGAGGTCTACGACCTTTCGATCTTGTCGGCAGACATCGAAGATCGCCCAGATAACACCACGCGCTTCCTTGTGATCGGTCGGCGCACCTTCGGGGCGAGCGGCAACGATCGCACGACCTTGCTGCTCTCGACTGGGCATACCGAGGCGCCGGGTGCCTTGCATCGTCTGCTCGAGCCGCTGGCGAAGAATCGTGTGAGTTTGACGCGCATCGAGTCGCGCCCGTCACAACGTCGCAAGTGGGACTACGTGTTCTTCATCGACCTTGAAGGTCATGCGTCGGACGCGCCGGTTGCGCGGGCGCTTGCAGGACTCAAAGAGCGAGCGTCGCTATTTCGCGTGCTCGGCTCCTATCCGCGCGCGGTGCTGTGAGCGCACGGTCATGAGCAACTGGTCGGTTTCGCCGGCAAGTCGCCTAGAGGGCCGTATCCGCGTTCCCGGTGACAAGTCAGTCTCGCATCGCGCACTGATGCTCGGCGCCATCGCGGAGGGCGTCACCACCGCCGACGGCTTTTTAGCGAGTGAAGACTGTCTCGCCACCCTCAAGGCTCTCAAAACCCTGGGTGTCCGTATCGAGCGACCGACACCAACCTCGGTGCGCGTCGAGGGTGTCGGCTTGCAGGGTTTGCGCGGCACGACTGCATCGCTCGATATGGGTAATGCCGGAACGGCGATGCGACTCTTCATGGGTCTCTTATCCGGGCAGTCCTTTGATTCCACCTTGATCGGCGATTCGTCTTTGATGCGTCGTCCAATGGAGCGGGCAGCTGCACCGCTGCGTCGAATGGGGGCGTCGATCGAGACGCGCGAGGGCAAGCCTCCCGTCGTGATCCGAGGCGGCCATGTTTTGACCGGAATCGATTTCGATATGCCGGTCGCCAGCGCGCAGGTGAAGTCGGCCGTGCTGCTCGCGGGTCTGTACGCCCGCGGTGAAACGCGCGTGACGGAGCCCGCGCCCACCCGTGACCATACCGAGAGAATGCTGCAAGGCTTCGGTGTCGAGGTGCGTCGTCAGGGCGCTACGGTGGCTCTGAACGCGCCAGAAAAACTCAAAGGCTGTCACGTCGATGTGCCAGCGGACTTTTCTTCGGCCGCCTTTTTCATGGTGGCAGGCTGTCTGGCGGGCGAGGGCGAGCTTCATCTCGAACGGGTCGGTATGAATCCGACTCGCACTGGTTTGCTCGAAATCCTGCTCGCGATGGGCGCCAACATCGAAGTGCGCGATCTGCGAACTTCGGGTCCTGAGCCCACAGCCGATCTGCTGATTCGTCCCTCGCGTCTTCGCGGGATCGAGGTGCGTCCCGAGTGGGTGCCGCTGGCGATCGACGAGTTTCCGGTGTTCTTCATCGCCGCTGCGTGTGCCGAGGGCGAGTCCGTGTTACGCGGCGCGGAAGAGTTGCGCGTCAAAGAAAGTGATCGACTGGCCGTGATGTCGGCGGGTTTGAGTGCCCTCGGTGTTCCCCACGAGCTCCTACCCGATGGCATGCGTCTTCCGGGTGCTCGCGGCGAGGGACCGGTGTTCCAGTCCGGTCGTATCGATAGCCATGGCGATCACCGTATCGCGATGTCCTTTGCGGTCGCATCGCTGCGCGCGGCGGGCCCGATCGAGATCCAAGACACGGCGAATGTGGCGACTTCGTTCCCGGGGTTTGCCGATCTAGCCCGGCATTGCGGGCTCAAACTCGTAGAGGTGGCGTGAGTTCGGTGGTGTCTGTTTCGCCGGTACCCGTGGTGGCCGTGGATGGGCCATCGGGGTCTGGCAAGGGCACCGTCTGCCGACGCCTCGCACGCCAGCTCGGCTGGCACCTACTCGACAGTGGCGCGCTCTATCGCCTCGTCGCCGTGGCGGGTCAGACGGCCGGTCTCGCGGCCGACGACATCGAGGGTCACAGCCGAATCGCGGGCCACATGGGGGTCCGGTTCGGGTCTGACGCGAGCGGTGCCGAACGGATCGAGCTCGACGGTCGAGACGTGACGGCGCTCGTGCGCGCCGAGCAGACCGGGCAGGGCGCCTCCCGGGTCGCCGCCTGGCCGGAAGTTCGCTCGGCGCTGACCGATCGTCAGCGCGCCTTCGCGGAACCGCCCGGGCTGATCGCCGATGGACGCGACATGGGGACGGTGATTTTTCCTTCCGCGCCCCTGAAGATTTTCCTGACGGCGAGCGCCGAAGAAAGGGCCCGCAGGCGCTATAACCAGTTGAACGGTAAGGATTCTGGTGTTAGTCTCGCCGCCCTTTCGCGGGAGATAGCCGAACGCGACGAGCGCGATTCCACCCGCGCCGTGGCACCACTTCGGCCAGCGTCCGACGCGTTCGTGATCGACTCCACGGGTGTATCCGTCGAGGCGATCGTCGAGCGGGTGATCGAACTCGGACGCGAGCGCGCCTTGTGGCGCTGACCCCTTGAAATCTTCGATCGTGTTTTTGGGTGATCGCGCAAGGAAGCGTGGTCTTGTTCGGCAATTCCCGTGGGCCATCGGATGACGGCTGCTCAGACGTCGCGGTGACGTTTTCACCGCATTACGAGTAACAACCAATGACTGAAAGTTTTGCGCAACTGTTCGAGCAGAGCCTCGCTAGCCAGCGAATCCGTCCGGGACAAATCCTCTCGGGTCTGATCGTCGATGTCGGCGATGACATGGTCATCGTCAATGTCGGGCTGAAGTCCGAGGCCGTGATTCCGGTCGAGCAGTTCAAGAATGAGCGCGGTGAGATCGAAGTTAAGGCCGGCGACATGGTCGAAGTGGCCCTCGACTCGGTCGAAGATGGCACGGGTGAAACCCGTCTCTCGCGCGAGAAGGCCAAGCGCGCTCGCACCTGGACGCGCCTCGAAGAGGC
>JBDKJA010000076.1:0-8574 GCA_039796795.1 Pseudomonadota bacterium | reverse complement strand
CAGCGCGGAGTCGCTTGCAGCGATGGAGCCAGGGTTTGCTGCGCTCGCCGAACATTACGCAGCGGCACTCGACGGACCGATCGATCATCGTCATACGATCGCGCATGCACCACCAGTCTGTGATGGGGCTGGGCTCGCGCTCGTCGGTGGTAAAGCGGAGATGGGTGGGCGACGAGCGCGGGCACGCGTTGTGGCTTATGCCGAAGCGGGGGGTGATCCACATGCATCGCTGCTCGCCGGAATCACGGCGATGCATCGCGCTCTAGAGAAAGCAGGGCTCTCGCTCGATCAAATGGATCGCATCGAGTTTATGGAGTCTTTTGCCGTCACGATGGCGATATTTTTGAGAGATCACGCGGTCGATCTCGATAAAGTCAATGTCGCAGGCGGTCATATGGCCAAGGGACATCCGATGGGTGCCTCGGGGGCGATCTTGCTCTCCAGTTTGCTCGACAATCTGGATCAATGTGGTGGCCGTCTTGGGCTCGTTGTCTGTACGGGGGCGGGTGGCGTTGGTGCAGCCATGATCGTCGAGCGCGCTTCCTGATGAGCACGCCTTTATCCAGTACGACTCCCTGGCCAAGTCCGCTGCGTGCGTGGATCGTCGTCGGCTTGCTGATGGTCGCCTACACGAGCTCGTTCATTGATCGACAGATCATGAGCCTGCTGGTCGAACCGATCCGGGCGGATCTCGGCATCACGGATACGCAGTTCAGTCTACTCGCCGGACTCGCCTTCTCAATTTTCTACAGCGTGATGGGGTTGCCGCTTGGCTGGCTCGCTGATCGCATGAGTCGGCGCATGATCATTCTCGTCGGCATGATCGCCTGGAGCATCATGACGGCACTCTGCGGTCTCGCGACGAGCTTTTTGGCGTTGTTTTTGGCCAGAGTAGGCGTTGGGATCGGCGAGGCTGCGTTGTCCCCTGCCGCCTATTCTTTGATCTCGGATTATTTTCCGCCAGAGCGACGCGCCCGAGCGATCAGTGCGTATGCGATGGGGCCCTATCTCGGTTCTGGTTTGGCTTTGATCATCGGCGGTCAGGTGATCGAGGCGGCGAGTCGCATGGGTTCGTTCACCATCGAGGGTTTCGGTACTTTCCAACCTTGGCAGGTGGTGTTCTTCGCGGTCGGCTTGCCTGGCGTGATCATCGCACTGCTATTTCTCCTGATTCGAGAGCCGGAGCGTCGGGGTCTTGCGCCCAAGAGTGCCGATGTTGGTCTGGTTGCCTTCATTGGTCGTCGACGATTGTTGTTCCTGCTGTTGTTTCTGGGTTTCTCGGTCTTCGGTATCGCCGGAATTTCCTTCTTGGTGTGGATACCGGCAGTGGCCATTCGAGTCCATGGCTGGAGTCCTGGCGACATCGGGCTCGCCTATGGCGTGATCCTGTTGTTGTTATCGGTTCCGGGCGTCTATGTGGGTGGGTGGATTTCTGACAAGCTCACGGCGCGCGGCCAGATCGATGCTCCTTTGGTTGTCGCGATTGTCATCATGCTCTCGCTCACGCCACTTGTTGTCATCACGCCCATCTTGGGTGACATGAAGTGGTTGCTGGCGAGTCTTGCAGTAGTGAGCTTCGGGTTTGGCATGTTGAACGGCTTACCAGGAACGACGCTACAACTCGTGGTGCCTAATCAACTTCGCGGTCAGATCATCGCTGCGTACTTCCTCATCGGCACGATGATGTCGCTCGGCATCGGGCCGACGATCGTCGCTTTCGTCAGTGACACACTGCTCGGTGGCCCGTCGCAGATTGGAGTGTCACTGTCGATCGTGAGCGGCATCACCATCGTCGCCTCTGCCGCCATGCTCAATCATTGTCGAGCAGGCTTTCGCGAGGCCGTGACGATAGCGAGGGAGTGGCGCTAGGCGTTAACCGCCTCTGGGCTTTCTGCGATGCGAGTGAGTTCGCCGCGCAGTACCTTGCCGACACTATTGCGCGGCAACTGCGCGACGATGCGCAATCGCTCCGGGAACTTGAACATCGCGAGACCTGCTGCGCGAAATTGCTCGCAGATGCTCTCGAGCGTCACGTCGGCACCAGGCCGCGGAACCACGACAGCACAGATTTTTTCGCCCATGATCGGATCCGCGTAGCTCGCTACCGCGCCTTCGAGCACGCTCGGCATTTGCGAAAGCAGATTGTCGAGCTCCTCTGGGGCGATCTTCACGCCACCGCGCACGATGATTTGCTTAAGGCGGCCGACGAACCGATAAAAGCGCAGATCGTCCTCATCACCGCAGAGTTCAAACAGATCGCCGGTGCGAAACCATCCATCACTCGTAAAAGATTCTGCGGTGATTTTAGGCGCTCGGTAATAGCCGTCGAACACGGTCGGGCCGGTGATCTGTAGCTCGCCGGGTTTGCCAGCGACCAAAATTTCTTCGTTGGTATCGGGATCGATGATGCGGGTGCGAATGTGTACCGGTGGCGGCGGATCCCAGTGGACCTCGTCGCGACCAAAGCGTGGGAACCAGCGCGCGCGATGGACGGGGTCGGCCGCATTCTCAGCATTGCTGATCAGCGAGACGCCTTCATTGGAACCGAAGTTGTTGCAAATCTCGATGCCGAAGCGATCGTGATAGCCCGCGATCATCTCCGGATCGAGCGGTGCCGAGCCCGAACCGATACAGCGCAATGACGACAGATCCACCGTCGCCAATAGCGCTTCGTTCTTCAGCAGCATGTTGAGCAAGGCGGGTGGCGCGATCGCGTATTGCGGACGCTCAATGGCGATTTGTTTGAGGTAGGTCGGCAAATCGAGCGGATGGTGCAACACCAAAGTGCCGCCATTGTGCATCCAGCTCATGAAGCAACCGCCGATAGCGGCCATATTGATGAGCGGGAAAGGGTTCAGTAGAACTTCACCCGGCTGGATGCTAGCGCCACGTAAGTGCGCGAAGCTGATCGCATACCAATGATTGTGTGAGCGCGGCACGCCCTTGGGTGTGCCCTCTGTCCCGGATGTCCAGCAGATCGTCGCGATGTCATCGGCATTCACATCGGCAGCATCAATCGCTGCGCCGAGTTCCTGTTTCGACTCCGGATCAAGCGTTGCGGCCTCGAAGGCGATAGCGCCGTCTGGCACCCGGGTTGTCACCGTCGCGCTGCGCAGACTCAACACCTTAAGCGGTATACCTTCTTTTCCGAGATCGGCGCTCAACGACAGCGCGGTTCCGATTTGATCCGCGCCCTTGAGTTGGTCGATGGTCAGAATCGTCTTGGCGGTCGTCAGTCGCGCGATCTGTTCAAGCTCATGTCGACGAAATTGCATCGGCACGGGGCTTACGATGATGCCAAGGCGCATGGCCGCAACGTACAGCGCTGGATACTCGGCGATGTTCGGCAGCTGCGTGATGAGAACATCGTCTTTGCCGAGGCCGAGTCGGGTCAAACTAAGTGCATAACCATCGACCAAGCGCGCTGCGTCTGCGAAGCTGAGTCTTTGAGGTGCTGTGCCGACAAGGTCGGCACGATTCGGCGCATCGACGATCGCCAAGCGCGCGGGCTCGGCAAGCGCATTCGCATCGAACATATCCTGTATACGGGTGTCACCCCACCAACCGCGCGCGCGGTAGTCGCGGATTTTGTCTGCTGGAGTCGTACGCACCTCGAATCCCCCTTGCTGGTGTGACGTCTCGCGCCAAAGTATAACTGTGGTCTAATTGTGAAAGCCACGATGCTCAATGTCTCTGGAGGGGTTCATGAATAGACGCGATTGGTTGATGGCTGCGCCGGCTGCAGCTGCATTCGTCGGTGTGAGTGATGCCATGGCTGCCGCTAATAGCGAGGCGGCCTCAGGCGCTCACTTCGACAAGGTCAAAGCGGTGATCATGGGATGGCGTCGCAAGGATTTAGCGGCGGTGCTTGATCTCTGCGCCGATGACATCGTGTGGTATTCGCATGTGGGCAGTCCGCCCATCGTTGGTAAGCCGGCAATGGCCAGTTTCATGGAAAAGCTGTCGGCTCAGATGACGGTGGTTCGATGGCGGATTTTCCATTACGCGGAAAACGGTGACGTCGTATTCAGCGAAGGTGTCGATGATTTCACAGCACCCGATGGCAAAGAGGTCGCGATCCCTTATGCGGGCGTCTTCCGTTTTCGCGACGGTAAGATCGTCGAGTGGCGCGATTATTTCGATCGTGCGTCTTTTGATCGATTCAAAGCGGGTGAGGCGCCAGCCGAGCACATGAGCGCCTTGATGACGCGCAAGGCGCTGTTCTAGAGCTCACGCTATCGGCGGGGCGCTGGGCGTTTCGAGACGTCTCAGCGCCCGGTGCTGATGGTCGCGGCGTGTAGCATCTTCGCCATTCGCTTCTCGAGCCCCTTGGGGTCGAGTTGCAATGCGGCTCGCACATCTACGGCCATGCGATCGGTGTCGAGCTCATCGATGTTACGTTCAGCCGCGCGTAGGCCAACACGGGCGATGTCCTCTGGTTTTTCTTTGGCGCCTTGTACGTGTGCGGCCATGCGAGTGTCGACTGATCCGACGATCAGCGCAGCGACATGAGTTCCTTGGGACGCTAGCTCGGCGCGCGCTGACGTCGAGAGCATTCGTGCGGCGGCTTTTGATGGTGAGTAGGCGCCCATGTTTGGCACAGCGACGATGGCCGCTGCCGAGAGCACGTTGATCACGGCTCCGCCACCGTTACGAGCCAAGATGGGCGCAAATGCACGAATCAAGGCGAGCGGCCCGAAGAAGTTCACTTCCATCTCTTGGCGGGCGTGTGACATGTCGTCGGCACCAATCAGCAAATGATTGCTGAACAAGCCGGCGTTGTTAATCAAGAGATTCAAATCGGGGCAATTGTTTGCGGCTGCCGCCACCTCTTGCATATCCGTGACATCAAGTTCGATGGCAACACAGCGCCCCGGGAATTCTTTCTCGAGATGGGCGGCTGCGGTCTTATCGCGACTGCCGACATAGACCTTAGCAGCGCCTTTTTCAGCGAGGAGCACTCTGACGAAAGCTTCGCCGATACCGCGGTTACCGCCGGTCACCAAAGCGACACTGTTTTCGAGATTCATGACTTCAGAGTTCCGGTTGTTGGTAAAGCCGATCGACGTCGGCAGCGCGTCGCATGAGCGCGACCCGTTGATTGATGGTGCCCTTGTCGGATACCTCGTGCTCATCGACGCTCGGCGGAGTGGTGAGGATGCCAACACTCGTGATCCGCTCACTGGCGCCGCGCCCCTCATTGAAGGCCCGTAGTCGTCGAGCAAGTTCGGTCTCGAGTTCGGCATTCATGGGCGCTTTTGGCCAGACTAGGATGGCGAGTCGATCCCGATTTTCGCCGCAGATGAGTAGGTCGGAGACGAGCGGAGAGAGCGCTTCGATTAACTGCGCGCGCAGTCGTCCCGCCGATACCCAGGTGCCGCTTGAGAGTTTGAACTCCTCGGCGAGGCGACCCGCAAACTTCAAGCCTTTACCGAGGTCATCCGGGTCGTGCAGCTGTGCGGCATCGCCGGTTCGATAGAAACCTTCTTCATCGAAAATTTTGCGATTGTCTTCTTCGCTAAAGCCGAGGTAACCCGGCGTGATCATCGGGCCTTTGAGGCGAACCTCATATCGATCGGCATTCGGCACGAGCTTCAAGGTTAGGCCCGGCATCGGCAAGCCGATACCGACCTCTTCGGTCGGGAAGTAGATGGCCATGCAGCCCGATGAGGTTTCAGTCGCGCCGTAACCGGTCGTGAAGAAGATTCTTTCTCCGACCGTGTCGACGGACAACTGTTGAAAGCGATCGTAAAGCGCCTGCGGTAGTCCCGCGCCGCCATACAAAGCCAGACGTAGGTTCCCGAAAAAGCGCCGTCGCAGTTCATCGTCCTTCTCGATCGCATCGGCGAGCATGGCGTAGCCGAACGGCACATTGACATAGAACTTCGGAGCTATTTCTTTGAGGTTTTGCAGCGACTCATCGAAGGCGCCGGGCATGGGTCGCCCGCCGTCGATATAAAGCGTGCCGCCGCTCGTGAGCGTGCCCATCTTTGTATAGGCGCCAGAAACGTGATTCCAGGGCAGCCAATCGAGCATCACATCGTCCCAGCCCGCCGTCGCCCCAAGCACTTGCTGTCCCTGTGCGAGGTTCGAGGCGAGCATGCGTTGTGTTTGAATCACGGCTTTCGGCAGGCTCGTGCTGCCGGAGGTCAACATGTAGAGCGTGGGTTCGTCCGGGTCGATGGATTCGATCGACTGCGCAACATCCGCACTGATGTCGGTGGCGAGCACATCGGTCGTAGCAAATAGTTGGCCGCTACCGACCAGATTCGCGACCTCACTCGGATGATCGGTGATGACGGCTGCATCGCCGAAGTCGACGTTCTCCAATGCTTTTTTGTACTGGTTTGTCTGCTCGGCGAAGACGACGGCCGGCTTCACCAATTGGATGACGTGTTTCAAACGGCCGTAGTCGCCGCCCATCAAGGCGTAATTGACGCTGACGGGACAGGCCGGAATGCGCGCCGCCATCGCGCCATATTTGATGATGGCATGAGCGATGGAGTTGCCCGAGAGGATGAGCACGGAGCGGGATCGGTCGATATGGCGACTGAGCAACCAAGCTGCGAACGATTGCGAGCGGACGTTGATCTCCTCGTAGCTCGCTTCTGTCCATGGCGAGTTTTTACCGCCACGACGTTCGGCCAAATAGGTTTTCTGCGGATGCCGCGCTGCTTTTTGCGCCAATACCTTCGGTAGATTACTGAGGTAATGGGCAAGCGGCAGTTCGGGCGTGGCGAGAATGCAGCCATCGGAGCGGCGCTCGATGCGCATCGCCGAGGAGGGGAAAAACGTTTTTTTGAAAGGTGCGTTGGGGCGACTCATGTCATCACCTCGGAAGGCATCGCCTCAGAAGCGCTCGTAAGACGGATCGGTCTCTCCCTTGGCGCCCATGCGCATACCCGGTTGCCCCGGAATGAACATGCCGCCAACCCAGCCTTCGCGGGAGGGCGTGTCGCGATTCCAGTCAAAGATCGTGCGGCGGTGCGCAATCTTCCACTCGCCGAGGCGCTTCTCGAAGCGGTCGATGAGCCGACCGCCGGTGAAGGTGTCAAGGCGCTCGCCGTTGACGGTGATGCGCGCCAGCGTGACGAGATAAGTTTCGACGTAGGCGAGCTCATCGCTGACGAAGTCGAAATGGGTATTTCCCAGCACATGCTGCATCGAATCCATCAAGCGAATGCGCGGAATGGCGCCATCCACATATTCATGCGCATTGCCGGTGTAGCGGCCGCCATGCTCCTCGATCGCATCCGGGTGGTAGCAGCTTTTGAGTAGTGGGCCGTCGCCTCGGTCGACACCGCGAGCATATTTGGACAGCACCTCGCGAATCGCTTCTTTGTCAAAAAGACGCGCTAGGCGCGGATCGAGTTCGTTCATATGGTGAGCCCCCTCACGGCGGGTATGATGACCCGCAACTTTCATTGCAAGACTGACAAGGAAATGCACCCATGGTCAAGGACTCTCGATGTGAAGGTCGTGTCGTCATCGTCACCGGCGCGGGTGCTGGGCTGGGTCGTGCGTATGCGCTGCACTTAGCGGGCCTCGGTTGGCGCGTCGTCGTCAACAATCGCAAACGCTCGTCGAGTGCGGACGACGTCGTTGCGCAGATTCGCTCGCAGGGAGGCGAGGCAATCGCGCATTACGACGATGTTTGCAGCGAGGGTGCCGGTGAGCGTCTGTTACAGACGGCCTTGAATACTTGGGGGCGTCTTGATGCGTTGGTTAATAACGCCGGCGTCGATCAGCACGCACCGTTTCACAAAATCAGCCTCGATGACTTCCGGCGCATCTTTGCAATCAACTTCGATGGAACGGTGGCGATTACCCATGCCATCTATCCCCATCTGCGAGCACAAGGGTCGGGGCGTATCGTGGTGTCCGTCTCGAGTGCGGGCTTGCACGGACTGCACGGTCTCTCGGCATACGCTGCCTCCAAAGCGGCACTGATTGCCTTCATGCGAAGTCTTGCCGCGGAGGCGGTCTCCAGAGGGGTGCTGATTTCGGCGATTGCACCCTATGCCGCGACCCGGATGACCGAGGCGCATCTCAGCGACGAGCTGCGCGGGCAGATGTCGGCCGATAGCGTTGCACCCTTTCTCGCCGGTCTCATTCATCCCGACTCGACCTCGCACGGGCAGACCTGGGTGGTCGGTGCGGGGTGGGCGCGCCGTGCGTCGAGTGTTGAGTGGGGTGAGGGCTATGCCGTCGCCCCGCCATCGGGGCCAATGACCGCCGCGCCCGAGGATGTTGCGACATCGCCACCACGAGAGTTTGCCGATGCTTTGGCCGCCCACGCGGACTTTTTGGCTTGCGCGCAACAGGGCTTGCATCGGGTCGGCCGAGGGGAGTAGCCTCAGGCGTTGAAAGGTTCCGTTATGCAAGTCAGCGCGCTGGCTTGATCGAAGTACCTGCATCAAAACGTCATATGGGGGACAACAGCATGACGCTTCGTAATCGCCGTTGGATTCGCTTGGGCACGACGCCTGTGGCAGCGGCCGTAATCGTGGCTTTGACGGCCACATCGACTCCTTCCTACTCACAAGGCCTCGAAGAAATCGTGGTGACGGCGCA
>JBDKJA010000075.1:0-8791 GCA_039796795.1 Pseudomonadota bacterium | reverse complement strand
GCATCGGCGAGTTGTGCCTCGATGGCGAATCCGTCGGCCATCTCGATCGCCGGCGCCAAGACTTCCGCTAGCGACAGACGTCCGTATTCGGCGAGCATGACCATGATCCCGCCCGGCGTCCCGGGCGTGACGGCCGCCAAGGGCCCGTGCTCGGGCGGATAGTCCATCCCTTTACTGCGGAAAAACTCCGGTGTCGCGCCCGTTGGGGCGACACCGAGGGCGTTGATCGCGATGACTTTCTTGAGGCCCGGATGCCAGATCAAGGCTTGCGTCTCGCCACCCCAGTGCAGGGTGTCCCATTGTGTCGCCGTAGCCGCGATCATGGCGCAGGCCGCATCGACCGCATTGCCGCCGCGCTCGAACATCTTCGCCCCCGCCGTCGCACCCAGCGGCTTGCCGGTGATCGCCATCCAGTGCTTGCCGTGCAACGGCGGCTTCTCGGTTTTCTCCTGAGCGACGCTAGGCGGGGCTCCCGTCGCGGCGATTACCGCAACAAGACCCACGAGTAGCGTTAGAAAAGATCGGGGTAGCAGGAGGCGTCGTGTCATTGGCGTAGAATCCTCGAAGCATGTCGATTACCGAACCCGTCATCATCGCAGGCGCGGGGCCCGTAGGTTGTACCGCGGCGCTGCGCCTGGCTCAAGCGGGCATCCCCGTGATGCTGCTCGAAGGACTCTCTGACCTGCCAGAGACGCTGAGGGCATCCACTTTTCATCCGCCCTCGATCGACATGATCGATGAGCTTGGGTTGGCCGAGCGATTGATCGAACAGGGTCTCGTGTGTCGCCACTATCAGTACCGGGATCGACGTACCGGCGAGATCGCCGAATTTGATCTCGACGTATTGCGAGGTCTAACGCGCCATCCGTATCGACTGCAGTGCGAGCAGTGGAAATACACGCGGCTCGTCTGGCAGGAGTTGCAGAGCAAGCACGCCGACATCGCCAGTTGCCATTTCGAGCACGCGGTTAAGGGCGTTCACCAGACTGCTGATGGCGTCGAAGTACTGGTCTGGGACCGTGGCGAGGAGAAGATTCTGCGCGGCTCGTGGCTTATCGCCTGCGATGGTGCGGATAGTACGATTCGCAAGGCGCTGGCGATTGAGTTCGAGGGATTCACTTACCCTGAAAAATTTCTGGTTGCTTCGACGCCGTTTCCGCTCGAGACGAAGTTCGAACGACTCTCGCCCGTCAACTACATCTCCGATCCTGAGGAGTGGTTGGTGCTGTTGCGCACGCCGACGTTGTGGCGCGTGTTGATCCCGACGGATCCTGCCATCGATGACGATGCGCGTTGGCTATCTGATCGCTGGATTCAAGATCGATTGCATCATATGGCGCCGCATCCGACCGACTACGAGATCGTGCATCGAACGATCTATCGGGTGCATCAGCGAGTCGCTAAAACTTGGCGACGCGGACGAGTGTTGCTCGCAGGCGATGCAGCCCACATCAACAATCCTTTGGGCGGTATGGGGATGAACGGCGGTATCCACGATGCTTGGAATCTCGCTGAAAAATTGATTCGAGTGCATGCGGGTGGGGACGCCGGTCTCTTGCTCGATCGATACGATCGACAGCGACGCGAGGTCTGCGTCCGCTTCGTACAAGAGCAAACCATCAAGAACAGGCAAGCGATCAAATCGACGCAACGCCAGGCGGAGCTCATGCAGATCGCTGCCGACCCGGAGCGCGCTAAAGCCTTTTTGCTGAAGAGTTCGATGATCGCGAGTTTGCGTGAGGCTGAGTTGATCGACTGAACAATCGCTCGTTAGCGAATCATAAAAAGACGAAGGAGAGGGGGATGACGAACGTACGATTTTGGCCGTGGCTTGCCATGGCGCCGCTCGCATTGCTGAGCGTTTTCTGGTCGCCGTGGATCGCTGCGATCTTTGCGCTGTTGTTCTTGCGTGGTTTGCATGATGTCACGCAGAAGCGCCACGCAGTTTTGCGTAACTATCCTTTGACAGGCCACTTGCGATTTTTGCTCGAATACATCCGCCCCGAGATGCGGCAGTATTTTCTCGAGGACGACGAGGACAAGTATCCGTTCTCACGCAATCAGCGTGCGCTCGTTTATCAGAGAGCTAAGCGTCAGAACGACAAGCGCGGCTTCGGCACACTGAAAGATCTCTACGGTAGCGAGTCGGATTGGCTCTGCCACTCGACTACGCCAAAGCATGCCGACCCCAAGACGTTTCGGATTGCTGTCGGTGGCCCCGATTGTCGGCAACCGTACTCACTGTCGGTCTTCAATATTTCTGCGATGAGTTTCGGATCGCTGTCGCGCAATGCGATCTTGGCGCTCAACTCGGGTGCCAAGAAAGGTGGCTTTGCGCACGATACCGGCGAGGGCTCGATATCGCCGCATCATCGTGAGCCAGGCGGCGATCTCATTTGGGAGATCGGCTCGGGCTATTTTGGTTGTCGTGATGCCGAGGGTCGCTTTGCACCGGAGCGCTTCAAAGAGCAGGCAGCCTCACCGCAGGTCAAGATGATCGAGATCAAGCTTTCGCAAGGAGCGAAACCGGGCCACGGTGGCGTTTTGCCGGCAGCCAAAGTCAGTGCCGAGATTGCTGCCACGCGTGGTGTGCCGATGGGTCAGGATTGCATCTCTCCAGCGAGCCACTCCGAGTTCAGCACGCCGACTGAGCTTTTGCAGTTCGTGGCTCGCTTGCGCGAGCTGTCGGGTGGCAAGCCCGTCGGCTTCAAACTTTGTATCGGACATCCGACTGAGTTTTTTGGTATCGCCAAGGCCATGCTCGCAACCGGTATCACACCCGATTTCATCGTCGTCGATGGCGCTGAGGGTGGCACGGGCGCAGCGCCCGTCGAGTTTGCCGACCATGTCGGCATGCCGTTACGCGATGGCTTGCGCCTAGTGCACAACACGCTCTTCGCGATCGGTTTGCGGCAACGCATCAAAATCGGTGCCTCGGGCAAGATTATTTCTTCGTTCGATCTCTTGCGTGTCTTGGCGCTGGGTGCCGATTGGGGCAATTCGGCGCGCGGCTTCATGTTCGCGTTGGGTTGTCTGCAATCTTTGTCGTGCCACACCGACGAATGTCCGACCGGTGTCGCGACGCAAGATCCGGTACGTCAGCGCGCGCTGGTCGTGCCTGATAAGGCAACGCGCGTCGCCAACTTCCACAATCAAACGGTAGCCGCCCTCGCGGAGCTCATCGGGGCTGCAGGCCTCACGCATCCGTCGCAGGTTCGACCAGGCCATCTGATGACTCGAGATGGCGATGGTCGTGCGGTCTCTTTCGCGCGGTCGATCGATACGTTGCCGGCAGGTTGCTTAGCATCGGCCGATGCACGCGCTGATGCCTTACCGGAACCTTTTCGCAGCTGTTGGGATGAAGCACGCGCGGATCGATTTTCCGCGGTGAGCTGAGCGCGATCTGACTCAGTGTCCATCGAACGAGAGCAGCGTGTGCGTGGCGATGCCACGCGCACGCAGCTTCTCGCTACCACCGAGTTCGGGCAGGTCGATCACGAAGGCGGCAGCCACGATGGTTGCACCCAACGTGTCGAGTAGTTGTACGGCGGCGAGCGCAGTTCCGCCGGTCGCAATCAAGTCATCAACGATGAGCACCCGCTCGCCATGCGCGACTGCATCGCGGTGGATCTCGATCTCGTCGGTGCCGTATTCGAGTGCATAGGCGACCCGCAGCGTCTCGTGCGGCAGCTTGCCTTTTTTGCGTACGGGCACGAAGCCGGCGTGTAGGCGATCCGCTAGCGCGCCACCCAAAATGAAGCCGCGCGCTTCGATACCGATGACGCGATCGATACCCACATTCAGATAGGGTGCCGCCAGCTGATCTATGGTCTCGCGATACGCTGCAGGATTGGCGAGCAAGGTGGTGATATCGCGAAATTGAATGCCCGGTTTCGGATAGTCGGGAATCGTTCGAATGTGGTCGATGAGCATGGTGCGAGTGTACATGTCATCATTACGCCATGAACGCCAAAGCCTATTTGCAGCGTGTCATGCTGCTCCTCTTAGGGTCTGCTGCCATCGTCGCCAGTGCTGCGCCCGATGCCTCCACGCCACCTACGATCGCGCGTGAGCAAGTCTCAGCGACCCTTTGGATTCAGCGCGCTGAGGAGTATCGGATCGCTACTGAGTTGGTATTCCGACTCGCGACCGAGCGTTTGCCGGCGATGATGAGCGATCCTGGCTCGGCGGCTATCGAGCAGGCGGGCGATCCTTCGACATGGAAGGCACTCAACACGGCCATCATCGTCGATCTCGATGAAACGATTCTGGACAATAGTTACTACCAAGCGAGACAGATTCGCGCCGGCGCTGAGTACGACGAGGCCACGTGGCAAGCGTGGATGCAGGAGGCTGCGGCGACCGCCGTCCCCGGCGCAGTCGAGTTCTTGCAAGCGGCCTCGCGAGCGGGACATCGAATTTTCTACATCACGAATCGAGCCTGCGCACCACTGCCCTCGATCGATGATCCGTGCCCGGCGAAAACCGCCACCCGGAAAAACTTGCAGCGGCTCGGCCTACCGGATGCTGACTATCCCGATGCGTTGATGTTGCGAGGCTCGCATCCGGAGTGGCGAAGCTCGGACAAGACCTCACGTCGTGCTTGGGTCGCTTCGCGCTATCGGGTGATCGCACTCTTCGGCGACGATCTGAACGATTTCGTTCCGCGCGCCGACTATGCCAAGCGCCGCGAGGAGCTTTCCAATTTCTTTGGTCGTCGCTGGTTCTTATTGCCCAATCCCATTTACGGATCTTGGGAGCGAGCCTTACTGGGCGGTGTGTGCACGCCATCCATGACGGCGACGCAGTGCGCGCTGGCAACGACCGAGCGACGCTACGGTTTGCTCGAGACGGAAGGGCAGCGCTGACCGGGTAGCGCGATATCCACCCACACGAGATGGTGGTCCGAGCTCGTGGTCGGGCCTGAATTCTCCTCGGGCCACTCGACGCCCGACGCGCACACCGTCAAATCAGCGGACGGCAACACGTAGTCGACCCGTAAATTGCCTACCGATCCCGGGCGATCGTCAAAATCGCCGGTGTCGAATGCCGGATCACCGCGATGAGTCAGATTCGGTCCGCCTTGTTGACGGGCCGCTATTACACCGCCCGCACTGCGCGGAATGAATGCGCCGTGTGCGACGTCCCGATGCACGCGCGGATGATCGAGCAGCTGTGCGATCGCCCCCGGGACGCTTCCGCCGTCGACTGGGTCGGCATTGAGATCGCCGGCTATGACGAAGGAAGCGTCGCTCGCGATCCCACCGCGCTGTCCGGTGTCGTCGATCAAGTGAGCAGACTTCGAGTCGTTGCTGATGTAGTCCGCCCACAGTCGAATCTCGTCGTGGTTACGCCGACCGTTCCGATCTTCGGGACCGTCGAAGCCGGGCGGTGTGGGGTGACTGACGAGTAGGTGCAAGCGTTGCGACCGGTTCCCGTCGCTGCGCGGCAGATCGATCACGACATCCCAGTGACTTTTGGAGGAGAGCGGTAAGACGGCCAGTGCATCTGTCGAATACCAGTCGGGCGGAATCAGGTTGTTCGGCATGTCACGCCACAGGAAATCTTTGAAGCTACGCGATGCTGGCGAATCGATCGGGAAGCGCGAAAGCACCAGCATGCCGTACTGGCCGGGAAAGAGTCCGAAGCCTAGAGCATCATTTCCGCCTTCGATGCGTCCATTACGATCGAGATCCACGCCCGATGGCACACCCGTATTCGATGGCGCAATGAAGTGGTGGGGATAGTCGAGCGGCGCGAGACCCAGCTGCGATCGACGTAAATAGTGGTTTAAAAATAGCGCGGGCGATGCGGGGTCGTAGTCGAATTCATTGAGCAGAACGATATCGGGCCGGATCTTCTGCAAGACGGCCGTCACACCCCGGATCTGTTCATGACGATCCTCTTGAAGGTCACGCCGTAGTCCGCCCTCGACGGGTCGGTAAAGACTCACGTTGTAGGTGGCGACGCGGATCGTTTTTGTGGTGTCGATCGCCAAGGCACGATCAATGAGGCCGGTGACGCCTAAGACAATGACGGTGAAGCGAAGTAGGGCGCGCACAACGAAACTCCGTTTCGCGATAAAGGGCTAAAAAAAACGGGGCACCCGAAGGTGCCCCGTTACTTTGCCAGAGTTGGCGATCAGCGTCAGAACTTGAACTTGACGCCGACCTGCATCGCCCAGCGCGATTCGCCGCGATTGTCACGCAGCGTGAGATCGCGCAGATCCGTCGCGCGGAAGTCGTAGCGATACTTCTTCGTGGTCGGGTCGATGCCGGCGAAGCGAACGACGCCGAAGCCACCCGGGAAGCCAACTTCCTTGATCTGACCCCAATCTTTGTTGATCAGGTTGCCGACGTTCAGGATGTCGAGCGAGATCTCGCCCTTGCCAAAGCCGAAGAGGCCCGGCAACTCTTGCGTCAGACGCAGGTCGACGTTGTTCACCCACGGCGACGACACGTCGTTGACGCGAGCGATACCACCCTTGTACTGAGCGAGATCGGGGTTCGAGTCCAGGTAGCTGAAGAAGGCCGATTCCATCGCGGCGCCACCGGTGAAGATGACATCGCCCGGAGCCGACGGCACATACAGCGGATCGTCGAACGAGCGACCGTCACCATTCATGTCGTTAGCGAACACGAAGGTGTAGGGCTTGCCCGAGCGACCTTCGTAGAACACGCCGACCGAGGTCATCAGATCCGCAATGAACGACTTGCGGTAGCTGATGTTCGCGGTGAAGCGGTCACGGATCGCGTAGACCGAGCGCTCAGCGACATCGGCGTTGCGATCGACACGGATGGCGTTGTTCCAGTTGGACGCAGCTTGCGAGCTCGTGAGGGTGTTGACCTCAGTAGCTTCCGTGTACGTGTAGCCGATGTTCCAGTTCCAAGTCTGACTGCGCTTGCCCTGCAAGCTAACCGTGAACTGCGTGCCGTCGCCCTTCGCGGTCGGCGCCGCAATCGTGCTGTCGACACCGAAGTCGCGGTTACGCAGCGCAGTGGCTTGGGAGGCGGCGCCCGTGAAGGCCGGAGCGGTGACGGTCGACCAGTAGTACGGACGGCCATCCGGCGCAAAGCCGGTCGGCGCACCGAGGTTCGGCTTGATGTAGCGGATGCCTTCCTCGACTTCCGTCAGGACGACTTCGGCGCTCGCGACGAGACCGTACCACGGCAATTCGTGATCGACTGCGAACGAGGTCTTCCAGGCAGCCGGCAGTTGCAGCTTCGGATCGACGAAGTCGACGTTGCCACCCAATCCCGGCGGCGGACGCACGCCCGGCTGGTTGTTCGGATCCGGGCTGAAGGTGATGCCCTTCGAGGCCGGGCTGTTCTCAATGATCGCGCTCTGCGTGACGTTGTTGTTCGAGAACGGGTTCGACAGCCAGACGTTAGCGGCGATGCCCTGGAAGAGACCGATACCACCACGAATCTGCGTTTGACGCTCGAAGTCCGGACGCCAGTTGAACGAGAAGCGCGGTTGGATCAGCTTGTTGCCATCGACCGTCGAATCGTTGGGCAGACCAAAGAAAGTCGAGGCCAAGGCGTTATAGGCCGGACGATCGTCAACCATCGGGGTGTCCATACGAACGCCGGCGGTCAAGGTCAGCGTCGGGCTGACGACCCAGGTGTCTTGCAAGAAGAGGCCAAGGTTCTCGAGCTTCCACGCGGCAGCGCGAGAGTTCACGTCGCCGTTGGTCGGGTAGAACAGGTTGTAGGTGCCCGGGGTGCCAGCGCGGAACGCGTTGATTCCGTAGAACTGGTACACGCCGAACTGGTCACGGCCGAAGAGGTTGAAGATGTCCTTGCTGTCATAGTCGACGCCGAACTTGGTGGCGTGGTCGCCCCAAGAATAGGTGCCGGCGGCAAAGAAGGCCGTCGTGTCGACATTCACGATGTTGACGTGACGGAAGCGCTCGGTACCGATCCAAAGGCTATCTGCGCCGGAGCAGCTCGTGCTGTTCAAGCAGATCTGGATGGCCGGCAGTGGGTTGCCGATATCGTTGGTCGAACCCTGCTTTGATGTGGTGAACGACACTTCGGTCGAGAAGGCCGGCGTCCAGTCACTGTACAACTGGAATACCGAGCTTTCGAACTCGCGGATGTTCGCGTACCAGTGGCTCGAGAGCGAGAGCGAACGCGAACCGAAGTTCGGCAGGATCGGCAAGGTCTGCTCGGTCTTGTTTAGACGCAGGCTTGCACGATGCGACTCGTTGATGTTCCAGTCGAACTTGACGAGCATGTCCTTGATTTCAGTGTCGAGAGCCGACGGCGGGTTGAACGTGCCTGCGTCGAACTTCCATACGTCCTTCGCAATTGCAGCAACTTCCGCAATTTGCGCTTGCGTGATGCCCGTGACGATGTTTGAAGCACCAGAGCCTGCAGGGCCGAAGCTCGGCGCCTGTGCCGAACGCTCGAACTGCTCGTAGCTCGCGAAGAAGAACAGTTTATCTTCGATGATCGGGCCACCCAAGGTCGCACCGATGGTGTTCTCGTCTTCGAATCCGGTGAACTTGTTGCCGTTACGCTTACCCACCCAGTCGTTGCTGCGGGTGAAGTAGTAGGCCGAGCCCTTGAAGTCGTTCGTGCCCGACTTGGTGACGGCGTTGATGCTCGCACCCGTGTAGCCCGAGCGCGCCACGTCGAAGTCGGCGAGGGCGATGTTGATCGACTCGATCGAGTCGATGCTGATCGGTTGACGCTCGGTCGGCAAGTTGTTCGACTCAAGACCGAAGCCGTCATTCGTCGACACGCCGTCGATGCGGATATTGTTGAAGCGCGTGTTCTGACCACCC
>JBDKJA010000074.1:0-9098 GCA_039796795.1 Pseudomonadota bacterium | reverse complement strand
GATGATTCCGATTACGTCAACGGTCAGACGATTTTCGTCTGCGGTGGCATGACGCTCTATCCGGAGTTTGCAGACGGCGGTTGAGATGACGACGAAGGTCGCGATTGCGGTAGTAGGATCTGGACCGGGCGGGCTGAGCGCAGCCGCCCGTGCGGCTGAGGTTGGTGTGTCGCATGTGCTGCTCGAGCAAACGGCAGCACATGCGAACACGATTCAGAAATACCAGAAGGGCAAGCACGTTATGGCTGAGCCCAATATTCTTCCTCTACGCAGTCCGATGCGATTCGAGGCGGGTACGCGCGAGAAAATTCTCGGTGAGTGGTCCGTTGGCCTCGATGAGCACAAGGTCAACATTCGCTACGGATCCGAAGTCGTTGGCATCAGTGGCGCCAAGGGCGATTTCCACCTCAAGTTGCAGGATGGCAGTGAAGTGCTTGCCGAGAATGTCATTCTCGGTATTGGCTTGCAGGGTAACCCACGTCGTCTCGGCGTGCCGGGCGATGGATTACCTTGCGTGCAGTACACGCTCGATGATCCTGACGAGTACAAGGGTGAGACGATCGTGGTTGTCGGCGCGGGCGATGCTGCGATCGAAAACGCCGTGGCGCTCTCTAAGCAAAACACGGTTTATCTCGTCAATCGATCGGGCGAGTTCTCCCGATGTAAAGACGGCAATCTCGCGCTGATCCTCAAGACGATCGAAGCGGGCAAAGTCATCTGCCTTTACTCGACGCAGTGCGCCTCTTTGACCGAGACGCCGGGTGGTGAGAAGCCCTATTTGTTGGCACTCAATACCTCCACGGGCGATCTGCAGCTTCCTTGTGATCGCATCATCGCGCGCCTTGGCGCAACACCACCGCGAAAATTTGTTGAGTCTTGTGGAATCAAATTTCCATCCAGCGACCCGACGTCACTGCCGGTGTTGTCGACGTCTTATGAGTCGAACGTACCAGGGTTATATGTCATCGGCGCCTTGGGTGGTTATCCCCTCATCAAGCAGGCGATGAATCAGGGCTATGAGGTCGTGGAGTTCATCCGCGGCAATCCGGTCGCGCCTGCGGACGAACCGTTGCTCGCTGCCAAGTTTGCGGGAATTCCTGGGCACCGCTCGGTATCGGAAACTTTGCAGGCGATGCAACAGCGGATCCCCTTGTTTACCGAGGTGAACCCGCTGATGTTCCGCGAGCTGCTTCTCGGTAGCACGATACATGTGCTCAATCCCGGCGAAGTGGTCTTCAAGCGTAACGACTACACCAATTCTTTCTACACCATCTTCAATGGTGGTGTAGAGATTCAGATCGACGACAACAATCCGGCTAAGCGGATCCCGTTGATGCCTGGTCAGTTCTTCGGCGAAATGGGTTTGCTATCCGGACGTCGCCGAACGGCCACGGTGCTGGCCGGCAAAGACTGCGTTCTAATCGAGACCCCAAGACGCGATGTCTTGAAGTTATTGAGCTCGGTCGATGCTGCGCGCGCGGTTATCGATCAAACGTTCATCGTGCGCGCCATTCAGAGTGGATTTGCGCCTCAAGCCAAGACCGCAGATTTGTTGCCCATCGCGGCGAAATCGAAATTAAATCGCTACAAAGCTGGGCAGGTTTTGTTTAGTGAGGGTGATGAAGCTGACGCGCTACACCTTGTTCGTAGCGGTTCACTCGCCGTGTTGCGATCAATCGGTGGCCGCGAGATCGTCACGTCTTATGTGGCTGCCGGCAACTATGTCGGTGAGATGGGCTTGATGGGCAATACCCGTCGTAGTGCGACGGTGCGTGCGACGGTGGCGACCGAAACCATCAGTCTTGATGCCGACACTTTTGCAGAGCTTCTACAAAAAAATCCGGCGCTGCGCTCAGAGCTCGAAGAGACGGTGCGACAACGCATCGCAAGCAATACCCGCTTACAGGGTCAGGATAACGCGGGGGCACTGATTTCGTTCTTGCTCAAGCAAGGCCTCGGCGAGGCGACGGACGTTCTATTGATCGACGAAACGCTTTGCGTCGGCTGCGACAACTGCGAACGTGCCTGTGCCGCTACGCACGGTGGCACCTCGCGTCTTGATCGTGCCGCAGGCCCGACCTTCGCGAACGTGCACGTCCCGACATCGTGTCGTCACTGCGAAGACCCGCATTGCATGAAGGACTGTCCGCCTGATGCGATTCGCCGTTCTCCGAACGGTGAAGTCTTCGTCGGTGACAATTGCATCGGCTGCGGCAATTGCGAGCGAAATTGCCCATATGGCGTGATCCAGTTGGCCGGCCCGCCGCCTGAGCAGCCGTCATTGGCGTCGTGGCTCATGTTCGGCAGTAAGAAAGAGAACGTGTTCGGCGAGGTACAGGGCCTCGGCCGCAAGCATCATCACCATCATCATGATGATGGTCATGGCGCACCCAAGGCCGTTAAGAAAGCGGTCAAGTGCGATATGTGCAAGGGGCAGGATGGCGGTCCCGCCTGTGTGCGTGCTTGTCCGACTGGGGCAGCGCTGCGCGTCAGCCCTGAAGAATTTGTGGCGTTCGTGCAGCAAGAAGCATCGAGGTTCTGACCATGCACGAGTCGATGCTGAGTTACGCGCAACGTCGTTATCTGAAAGTCGCCATCGGACTGTGTGCTCTGTCGATCGTCGCTTACGTCTGGCACGATCCGCTCTCGCCCCCGAATGGTGGCACTTGGCTCGGCTACACCTTAGGCGGAATCGGGGCAGCACTGATTCTTTGGTTGACGGCCCTTGGAGTTCGAAAGCGCAGCTATTCGTCTTCTCTTGGCACGTTGCGAGGTTGGACGAGCGCCCATATTTATCTTGGTCTTGCTCTCATCGTGGTGGCTACGCTGCATACCGGCTTCCAGTTCGGCTGGAATCTGCACACGCTTTGCTACGTGTTGATGATGATCGTCATCGGCAGCGGTATCTTCGGCATGGTCGTCTATCTGCGTTATCCGCAGTTGATGTCGTCCAACCGCGCCGGCGCCAAGCCGGACGTGCTGCTCGAAGAAATCAACGATCTCGACCAGCGCTCGCTACGGGTGGCCAACGAAATGCCCCGTCGTTTTGGTGATGTGCTGCGATCGAATCGAGAGGGCACTCGAATCGGCGGGAGCACGAGAGCGATTTTGGGTGGTCTCGATCTTTCGACGATCAACTTGCCAAGCGCCGGTGGCAGTTCTCAACAGGTCGCGAACCCTGAGCAAGCGGCCTTACTCGACTGGCTGGCCGATGAACTGGCGCGGAGCACCGATGGCGAGCTCACGAAGAGAATCGGCGACCTTCTCAGCGTGATTGCCACGCGCCGTAATCAGCTACGTCGACTGCGGCGTGATGCGCAGATTCGGGGCTGGCTCGAGATATGGCTGTATGTGCACGTGCCTGTGACATTGGCTTTGATTGGCACGCTGATTGCGCACGTCGTTAGCGTTTTCCTCTATTGGTGAAGCGATGCGTATCCTGATTCGTACACTCGAGACCGGCACGACGGGCGTTGCAGTCGCCCGTGATCGAGTTGTCGAGGCCGATGTGATCGGCTTTGGGCGCGCAACCGATCAGCAAATTCATTGCAACGATCAACGGATCGGCCTGCAGCACGCCAAGTTCACGCGCTCGGACTCCGGGCTGCTGTTGTCGTGCATCCCGCCGGCTCAAGCCGAGGTCAACGGTCGACTCTGTCGCGATGCTAGTTTGCGAGTGGGCGACGAGGTCAGTCTCGGGCCGATGCTGATCAAGGTGTTAGAGGCACCTGTAGATTTTGATGCAGCAATCTCGGTTGAACACGATGCGCGAGAGTCAAAGGCTGCTGACGATGCGCCGCTGCCCGCTTTTGCAACATCGCTTGAGCAAGTGGGCTGGCGCAAGCGTCCGTGGGCGTGGGCCGGTATCACCATCACCTTATTGTTGGGTTTGATTTTGCCGTGGTTCTTCGTCGGTCGGGGCGATGCATCGGCTGCTTGGCTACGCGCGAGCGTACTTCCAAGCGATATGCAGTGGACGTCGGGTGCGTTGCACAGTGCCCACGGCAATCTCGAAGTCGAGTGCGAAGCCTGTCACGCTCAACCGTTTAGGCGCGTCCGAAATGAACAGTGTCTTGATTGTCACGCCAGTACGCTGCATCAGCACGTTCCGGCAGATCATCCTGCTGCAGCAGATATGACCGCGGATCGTTGTACGAGCTGTCACGTCGAGCACGATGAACCATCAAATCTGGTGCAGCTCGACACGCGTATCTGCACCGACTGTCACACAGAGCCGCAGAATCATGGAGCGGGGGAGAAGGCCCTGCCGGTGACCGATTTCATTGCGCAACATCCCGATTTTCAGGTCAGCTTGTTGACTGCGCCGGACTGGAAAGTCACGCGCGCTAGATTGGGTGAATCGACTTTGGTCGAGAAGTCGAATCTTGAATTCACTCACGCGGCGCACCTTGATCCCAAGGGCATCAAGGCACCGCAAGGGGAGGTCGTGATGCAGTGTGCGGACTGTCACACGCCGAGCGAGAGTGGCACCAGCTTCAAGCCCATCAACATGGAGCAGCACTGTGGTTCCTGTCATACACTCGGCTTCGATCCCGCAGAGCCGCAGCGGAAGGTGCCGCATGGTGAGCCGAAGCTCGTCATGCAGACGTTGGTCGATCACTACAGCCGCCGATTCTTGAGCGGATACAGCGATTCGCTCGCGCCTGCTAACGGTGTGACGCCGCCTGGCGCTTCCTTGAGCGCGGCCGCACGCGCGCGCGTTCTCGGAAACGCACAGCAGCGCGCTAATCAGGTGGCCGCTGATATTTTTGAGCGACGTGTCTGCGCTGACTGTCACACCGTCACTCGAGAAGGCACGAGCGCCGAACCGATCTGGAACGTGGCGCCGGTGAAGTTGACGCAGACGTTCATGCCGAAAGCCCATTTCGATCACGCGGCACACGCCACCGGCGAGGCTACCTGTGAGACCTGTCATGCCGCGACCGACTCCAAAGTGGCAAGCGACGTGTTGATGCCGCAGATCAAGGTTTGTCGTGACTGCCATGGTGGAGAGACCGGGACTGAGGGCGGTCAGGTGCGCATCGCGAGCCCATGCGCGTCGTGCCACGTTTATCACGATGAGCAAGAGCCGAAGTGGGTTCCTGTGATGAAGAAAGTGATTCAGCAGGCGGCGGTACGCGAATGAGACGGCTGTGGTTGACGGTGCTATGCGCCGCCTTGGTGACCTCTTGCGGCGGTGGCGGATCGGGATCGTCGAGCTCCAACGTCAATGGTAGTTCAGCGTCATCGGCTGGCGCCCCCGCTTGTGATGGTAGTTGTGCCAGCGCCAGCACGTTTCTATCGACGAATGACGTAGAAGCCGTGATCGCGCGTGGTGTTGCCGAGGCGCAGGCGCGAGGCGTCAAAGCAACGATCGCGGTTGTTGATCGAGTCGGCAATGTTCTAGCCGTGTTTCGCATGTCAGGCGCCCTCCAAGACGTGACGATGCGAACCAATGATGTATCGGCTTCGGCGCTTAGCGGTGGACTTGAGAACGTCGAAGTGATTCCGGCGACGATGGCCGCGATCGCCAAGGCCGTGACTGGCGCTTATCTCTCTAGCGAGGGAAATGCGTTTAGCACGCGAACAGCGAGCCAGATCATTCAATCGCATTTCAACCCTGGCGAATTGCTCACACCGGGTGGACCGCTATTCGGTGTGCAGTTCAGCCAATTACCTTGCTCTGATGTTTCGGCGCGTTTTTCACCGGCTGAGGCTGATATTGGTCCGAAGCGCTCGCCCCTCGGGCTCGCGGGTGATCCTGGCGGCTTCCCGTTGTATCGGTCGGGCACGCCTGTCGGTGGCGTTGGTGTGGTGGTCGATTCCGTTTATGGCATCGATCGCAATGTGCTCGATATCGACAACGACGCGGACGAGGCTGTTGCGCTTGCGGCTGCCGGATCTTTGGGAGCGCCCGAAGATCGTCGTGCAGACCGCATCACCGCCGATGGTAAAACTCTGCGATTCAGTGATATCCGCTCCGAGGATCTTCGATCTCGAATCGATTCACCGCCAGCGTTCGCCTCCTTGATCGGTAGCGCGGGGCAACTCGTTGCAGTACCTGGTTATAACGATGCGCCGGTTCGTGCAGGAACTGCGTTTGGACAAGCGCGATCGGGTATTCGTGCGGACAGTCAGGACTACGCCGGTCTCGATGCCTTCGTCTTGGTCGATGCCAGCGGTAATGAGCGTTATCGTCCCCGCTCGGGTACCGATAGTACGGCAGCACTGACAGCCACCGAAGTTCGAGCGATTCTGTCGAGCGCTTTACGCGTGGCCAACAAAGCTCGTGCGCAGATACGTCGTCCGCTCGATACACCGGCGCGCGTTTCGATCACGGTGGTCGACTCGCAAGGCGAAATTTTGGGATTGGTTCGCACCCGCGATGCGCCGATTTTCGGTATTGATGTCTCCGTTCAAAAGGCGCGTGGTGCCGCATTCTTGTCGTCACGCACGGCAGCAGAGAAATTGGCAGCCTTGCCACCCGCGGTCTATCTCGATCGAGTCTTGGTTCGTTTGCGCGAAGAGTCGCCGGCACAGTACGTATCCACCATGCGCGTGTTTCTCGGGTTACCGAACGCGTTGGCAGATGGGGCGACCGCATTCTCGGCTCGCGCGATCGGGAACCTCGCTCGCCCAAATTATCCTGACGGTGTCGACGGTAACCCGTTTGGCCCGCTGTCACGCGCCCCGGGTCAGTGGAGCCCTCTCAATACGGGCTTACAGATGGATCTCGTACACAACGCCGTCATTCAGCACGTCGCCTTCGTCCGTGGGCTGACGCCTGATACGCCACGGAATTGTAGCGGCGTGAGCGGCTTTGATCGTGGCTTCACCGTGAATGGGGCGGTACGCGGCTTGGCCAATGGCATTCAGATTTTCCCGGGCGCTGTGCCGATTTATCGCGGTGATCAACTGATCGGTGCGATCGGTGTTTCCGGTGATGGCGTTGATCAAGACGACATGGTGGCGTTTCTCGGTGTGGCTCGCTCGGGCCTGACTGGATCGGCGCCTCAGAACGCCCCTGTTAATCGTCGCTCGGATCAGTTAGTTCCGAGTGGCGCGCGTTTGCGTTATGTCAGTTGTCCGCAAGCCCCATTTTTGGATTCGAACGAACAGGAGCCTTGCAGTGGTCTTTGATCGCCAGTGGCTGCCGGTGTTTTTGGGCTGTGTGCTCATGGGGTCCGCGTTGGCGGATGAGCCTTGTCCGCCATCGCAACCCGCTGAGTCGGGCCGGCGTAGTTCGACCATTCCGGTGATTCCATATGAGCCGGAACCTTGCGATCCGAAACGAATCTCGCCTGCGCCAATGGAAGAGATGGGGTCCCTACAGGGATTCCCGGATCGGTGGCGTATCGTCGAAGCCATTGGCATCAAAGAAAATCTTCTCGATCCCTATCACGGCCATAATCGGTTGAAGGGTGATCGACCGATGTTTGGTGAGGATTGGTACCTCGCCTTCATCGGGATCTCCGACACGGTTTTCGAGCCGCGCTCGTTCCCGCTGCCTGTCGGCGGTCCGGTCACCGCGAGACCTGAGTCTCTCAACACCTTCGGAAGTCCGAAGACGGAAATTTGGGCTCAGACATTTGCGCTTGAAACCGTGCTCTACAAGGGCAACACGACCTTCAAGCCGCCCGATTGGGAGTTTCGCTTCACACCGGCATTCAACGTCACTCGGGTTTCGGCGGATGAGCGTGGCTTGCTGCGTGCGCCCGCGGATGCATCGAAAGTTCGCTACGACTCCGCGGTGGGTTTGCAGGCTGCGTTCGTCGATCGCCACTTACGCAATGTCTCGCCGAACTACGACTTCGATAGCATTCGAATCGGTATTCAACCCTTCACCTCGGACTTTCGCGGCTTTCTGCTGAACGATGCGATGTTCGGTGCGCGACTGTTTGGTATTCGATCGAACAATCGCTACCAGTACAACCTCGCGTGGTTCCGTCGGATCGATAAGGACACCAATAGCGGTCTCAATGACGTGTTTTCGCGGGGCTTAGCTTCGTTTCGCGACGACGATGTTTTCGCTGCAAATCTGTATGTCCAAGACTGGCCGACACTTGGTTTTTTCACGCAAGGCACGGTCGTCCACAATCGCAATCGCGAGGGTGGCCAGATTCAGTACGACGATAACGGAATCATCCAACGACCTGTGTCACTCGGCGTCGAGCGATCGGGTGACTACGACGTCACGTATCTCGGCCTATCGGGTGATGGGCACATCGGTGGGCTGAACCTCAGTACCTCCGCTTATTACGCGATCGGTGATGCCGAGCGAGGTACTTTCGTCGATCGCCCGCAGCAAATTCGTGCGGGCTTCTTCGCTGCAGAGCTATCTAAAGACTTCTCTTGGATTCGTGCACGAGCTTCGCTCGCCTGGGGATCGGCAGACTCCGATCCGTTTGACGGGCGTGGAGAGGGTTTCGACGCGATCTTCGAAAATCCGCTCTTTGCGGGTGCGGACACAAGTTTTTGGATACGCGAGCCAGTACCTTTGATCGGTGGCGGTCGTGTGACTCTGTCGGGCCGTAACGGTTTACTGAACTCTTTGCGCTCCTCAAAGGAATTCGGCCAGTCGAATTTTGCCAATCCGGGTCTGAAGCTGATTGGAGTTGGTGCGGACTTCGATCTGACCCCCACACTGCGCGTGAGCACGAACGTCAATTGGTTGCAGTTTGTCGACACCGCGACACTGCGCGTCGCGCGTGCTCAGGGTGATATCGATAAAGATATCGGCGTCGATGCATCGATCGCCGTGATCTGGCGCCCACTGGCCATTCAAAACGTGGTCGGTCGTTTGTCCGTGGCGACGTTAGTGCCCGGCGAAGGCTATCGCGACTTATTCGAAGACGACATGGCGTATGCCGTGCTCGGCAACCTCGTACTCACTTACTGATTTTCTAACCCATGAAAAAGCTAGTCGCCGCCATCTTCACGCTATCCGGTCTCATGCTGTTACCGGGTTCCGTCGATATTGCGACTTCCGCCGAGGGGCTCAAAGCGGTCGAGCGTGTCTACGTCGCTGCGCCACCCGCGCCTGCGAAACAAACGCATGAGGAAGCTGCCGCAAAGAGCGTCGGTTGCAACGACTGTCA